>NZ_WWHX01000226.1 GCF_009862125.1 Streptomyces sp. SID5910 | reverse complement strand
GCTTGTCCTCAGTTGCTCGCGTCCACTGTGTTAGTTCTGAGGCAACGAACAGTTGCCGGCTTTCGAGCTGAACAGAACAATTGAAGAGTGTGCTTGTTCGCTCGAAACCATTAGGGTTTCGGTGGTCATAGCGTAGGGGAAACGCCCGGTTACATTTCGAACCCGGAAGCTAAGCCTTACAGCGCCGATGGTACTGCAGGGGGGACCCTGTGGGAGAGTAGGACGCCGCCGAACAATCTTTGGAAAGGACCCCTGGTCCCAGCGTTCAGCTGGGACCAGGGGTCCTTTCGTTTTTCCAGGGCGTACCGGGTACCCGGCTACGCGAGAATGACTTTGCGGTACCGAAGACAGGAGTCACCGATGTCCACCAACTCTCCCGACGATCGACCGGAGCGCGACCAGCGGCGACGGGACAGTGGGGACCGCGGTGGCCAGCGCGGCGACCGCGGCGGCTTCCGTCGCGACGACCGCGGTGACCGTCCCGCCTTCCGCCGTGACGACAACCGCGACCGCGACCGTGGCGGCTTCCGCAGGGACGACCGCCGAGACGACCGGCGGGGCGACCGTCGCGATGACCGCGGGGACCGTGGCGGCTTCCGTCGCGACGACAACCGTGGTGGTGGCGGATACGCGCGTCGCGACGACCGCGACCGTGGTCCGCGCCGCGATGACCGTGACCGTGGCGGTTTCCGTCGTGACGACCGGGGCGACCGTCCGTCCTTCCGGCGTGACGAGCGTCGTGATGACCGGCGTGACGACCGCGGGGACCGTCCCGCCTTCCGCCGTGACGACAACCGCGGCGACCGCGGTGGCTTCGGCCGGCGTGACGACCGTCGGACCGATGACCGCGGGCCGCGCGGCGGTGGCTTCGGCCGGCGCGATGACCGACGTGACGAGCGTCGTGACGACCGTGGCGGCTTCCGTCGGGACGACAACCGTGGTGGCGGATACGGGCAGCGTGACGACCGTGACCGTGGTCCGCGCCGCGATGACCGTGACCGTGGCGGTTTCCGTCGTGACGACCGAGGCGACCGTCCGTCCTTCCGGCGAGACGACCGCCGCGACGACCGGCGTGACGACCGCGGGGACCGCGGTGGCTTCCGCCGTGACGACCGTGGTGACCGTCCGTCCTTCCGGCGTGACGAGCGTCGCGATGACCGACGCGACGACCGCGGGGACCGTCCCTCCTTCCGTCGCGACGACCGACGCGACGACCGCCGTGACGACCGTGGCGAGCAGCGTGGTGGCTTCCGTCGGGACGACAGCCGTGGTGGCTTCGGGCGCCGGGACGACAGCCGCGGTGGCGACCGGGGCGGGTTCCGAGGCCGGGACGACCGCGGCGCACGCGGGCCCCGCCGCGACGACCGTGGCGGACGGCCCGGTGGCTTCCGTGGGCGCGACGACCGGCAGGGCGGCGGTGGCCGTTTCCGCGACGAGCGGGACCGTGACCGTGAGCCGATCAAGCGGCTGCCGATCCCGGACGACGTCACCGGCGAGGAGATCGACAAGGACGTGCGGCAGGAGTTGCAGAGCCTGCCCAAGACGCTCGCGGACGACGTCGCCAGGAACCTGGTGATGGTGGCCCGGCTCCTCGACGAGGACCCCGAGGCCGCGTACGGCTACTCCAAGGTGGCGCTGCGACTGGCGTCGCGTGTGGCCGCCGTGCGCGAGGCGGGCGGTTTCGCCGCGTACGCCAACCAGAAGTACAGCGAGGCCCTGGCCGAGTTCCGGGCCGCCCGGCGGATGACCGGCTCCGTGGAGCTGTGGCCCGTCATGGCCGACTGCGAGCGTGGCCTCGGCCGGCCGGAGAAGGCGCTGGACATGGCCGGAGCCCCCGAGGTGCAGAAGCTGGACAAGGCCGGGCAGGTCGAGATGCGGCTCGTGGCGGCCGGCGCCCGGCGTGACATGGGCCAGCTCGACGCGGCCATCGTGACGTTGCAGAGCCCCGAACTGGCCTCCAGCTCCGTGCAGCCGTGGACCGCGCGGCTGCGGTACGCCTACGCCGACGCGCTGCTGGCCGCCGGCCGGGAGCGGGAGGCGCGGGAGTGGTTCGCGAAGGCCGTGGAGTCCGACCGCGACGGCAGCACGGACGCCTCCGACCGCCTCGCCGAGCTGGACGGGGTGGAGTTCATGGACGCCCTTGACGAGGGCGACAGCGAGAGCGACGTCGCGGGCCCCTCCGGCGAAGACGCCGAGGACGGCGACAAGGACGGCGACAAGGACTGACGTCCGCGCGGCATGACGAAGGGGCGGGACCGGCATACACGGTCCCGCCCCTTCGTCGTACCGGTCACAGGTCCAGTGCGCGCAGCACCAGGCCCGAGGCCGGCTTCGGGCCGAACGACGTGGACTTGCGGGGCATCGTGACGCCCTGTCGGGCCAGGTCGCGGACGACCTCCTCGCGCACGGGGTGCATCAGCACGGCCGTACCGCCGTCGCGTTCCGCCTTCTCGACCGTGGCCGCCGTGTCGTGGATGTACGAGATGTGCGCCGCCGAGTCCTCGGGGATGTGCCAGACGTGGGCGAGGAGCGTGGCGTGCAGCACCGTGGCGTCCAGGGTGCGCCAGGCCTCGGGGAGGTCCCCGGGGACCGTGCGGGCCAGGAGGCCGGCGTCCGGGCGGTCGACGAGGTGGAAGGCGCCGTCGCCGGCGAGCACGAAGGCGTTGCCCGCGCCGGCCGCTTCCGCCAGGGCGTCCATGGCCTCGGGCAGGGACGTGTCCAGGCGCCGGACGCGGAAGTGGCCGTCCAGGGACGCCACCGCGTCGCTCACCGGGAGGCCGTGGAGCAGGCGGTGGATGGCGCGGACCCGGAGCGGATAGCGGGCCGTGTCGACCAGCAGGACGAGGCCGTGGTCCCAGGGGCTGGGGGAGGGGTGCTCCGCGCGGAGCCTGCGGTAGGTCGCCCAGCGGTGGTGGCCGTCGGCGATCAGGGCCTGCTGCTCCGCGAGCTCGGCCCGGACGCGGGCCACGTCGCCCGGATCGGTGAGCGACCACAGGCGGTGGCAGAAGCCGTCCTCCGTGGTCGTCGACAGGAGCGGCGGCCGTTCGGCCGTGCGTTCCACGACGGCGGACGTCGCGGCCGTCGCGCCGTCGCCCCGGTAGGTCAGCAGCAGCGGCTCCAGGTTGGCCGACGTGGCCCGCATCAGGGCCGCGCGGTCGGCGACGACGTGCGGCATGACGTCCTCGTGCGGCAGCACCACCCGCTCCGACGGCTCGGACACCCGCAGGGCGCCGATGATGCCGCGTTGCAGCAGGCCGGCACCGTCCCGTTGCTCGTACACGTACAGGCCCGGTTCCGCGTCGGCGGTGAGGACGCCCTCGGCACGCCAGGTGCGCAGGGTGTCGGCGGCCTGCGCGTTGCGGGCTTCCGGCGTGGCGGCCTGGGGCAGGATCAGGCGGACGATGTTGTACGGGTCGGCGGACTCGAGGTGGAGGAGCCCGTCGGGGCGGACCACGACGTCGTACGGAGGGGACGTCACGGCGGCCAGGCTGCCGACCCGGTCGGGGTCGTAGCGGAGGCCTCGGAACGGGGTGAGTTCCAGGCCCCGGCGCGCCGTTGCTTCCGGGTGACCCGCAGTATCCATCCCGGCATCGTACGACTGTCGGTGGCATGGGGGATGATCGGGGGAAAGGCGTCTGATGAGGAGCGATGTGCAATGAGCCGGAGCGTCAGGACGAGGCCCGACGGCAGTGGGCGGGGCCTGAGCGAGGCGTACGACACGGCGCTGCTCGACCTGGACGGCGTGGTGTACGCCGGGGGGAACGCGATCGCGCACGCGGTGGACTCCCTCGCCACGGCCGGGTCGGGCGGGATGCACCTGGCGTACGTCACGAACAACGCGCTCCGGACGCCCGACGCGGTCGCCGCGCACCTGACCGAGCTGGGCATACCGACGGGGGCGGACGACGTCATCACCTCGGCGCAGGCCGTGGCGCGGCTGATCGCCGAGCAGGTGCCGTCCGGCTCGCGCGTGCTGGTGATCGGCGGTGACGGGCTGCGCGTCGCACTGCGCGAGCGGGGGCTCGTGCCGGTCGAGTCGGCGGAGGACGACCCGGCGGCCGTGGTCCAGGGCTTCGGCGGGCCCGACCTGCCGTGGGGGCGCTTCGCCGAGGCGTGCTACGCGATCGCGCGCGGTGTGCCCTGGTACGCCTCCAACACCGACCTGACGATCCCGGGCGCCCGCGGCATCGCGCCGGGCAACGGTGCGGCGGTGGAGGTCGTGCGGATCGCCACCGGTGCCGAGCCGCAGGTCGCGGGGAAGCCGTTGCCTCCCATGCACCGGGAGACGATCCTGCGGACCGGTGCGAAGCGGCCCCTGGTGGTCGGGGACCGGCTGGACACGGACATCGAGGGCGCGTTCAACGGGGACGTGGACTCGCTGCTCGTCCTGACCGGGGTGACCGACGGCGCCCAGCTGCTGGCCGCGCCCCCGCAGCACCGGCCGACGTACGTCGACGCCGATCTGCGCGGACTGCTCACCGGGCAGCCGGAGGTCACGGGCGACGAGGACGGCGGGTTCCGCTGCGGCGGCTGGACGGCGAGCGCGGGCGGCGAGCGGCTGGAGCTGGAGGGCGACGGCGAGGCGCTGGACGGACTGCGCGCGCTGTGCGCGGCGGCCTGGACGGCGGGCGGGGAGAACGCCTGCGCGCTGGACCCGGGGAAGGCGCTGGCGCGGCTGGGCCTGTGAGGCGGTGTCCCGGGGATCGTGATGAATTGGCAGGGTAGGCTAACCTAACTGCGTGTTGGTCGACAGTCCCCCCGAACAGCGCGCGGAGACCGCTCCCGCGCCCCCGAAACGCCGTGCGCTTCGTGCCGTCGGGCTGCCCGTCTCCGTGGCGGTCCTGGTGCTGATCGCGATGGCGAGCATCGCGGTCGGCGCGAAGGACCTGTCGTTGGCCCAGGTCTGGCACGGCCTGTTCCACGACTCCGGTACCTACGGCGACGTCGTGGTGAGCGAGCGCCTGTCGCGGACCGTGCTCGGTCTGCTGGCCGGCGCCGCGCTCGGCCTCGCCGGGGCCGTGCTCCAGGCGCTCACCCGCAATCCGCTGGCCGACCCCGGCCTGCTCGGCATCAACGCGGGCGCCTCGGCGGCCGTCGTCACGGCCATCACCTTCTTCGGCGTCAGCTCGCTGGGCGGATACGTCTGGTTCGCCTTCGCCGGTGCCGCGGGGGTCGGCGCGCTGGTCTGGTTCCTGGGCGGCAGCCGGGGGGCCACGCCGGTGCGGCTGGTCCTGGCCGGCACCGCGATCAGTGCCGCGCTCTTCGGCTACCTCCAGGCCGTGATGATCATGGATGACGCGGCGCTGGGCCGGATGCGGTTCTGGACGGTCGGTTCGCTGTCCTCGGCGACGCCCGGCACCATCCGGGAGGTGCTGCCGTTCTTCGTGGTGGGCACGGTCCTCGCGCTCACGCTGTCCAAGCCGCTCAACGCCATGGAGATGGGCGACGACACCGCCAGGGCCCTCGGCGCCCACCTGAACCGCACCCGGGCGCTGGCCATGCTCGCCGCGACCGTGCTGTGCGGGGCCGCGACCGCCGCCTGCGGGCCGATCGTGTTCGTCGGGCTGATGGTCCCGCACATCGTCCGCTCCTTCACCGGCCCCGACATGCGCTGGATCATGCCCTACGCCGCGATCCTGTCGCCCGTGCTGCTGCTCGGCGCCGACGTCCTCGGCCGGATCGTCGCGCGGCCCTCGGAGCTCCAGGTCGGCATCGTCACCGCGATCCTCGGCGGACCGGTCTTCATCTTTCTCGTACGACGGCGGAGGACGGCCCAGCTGTGAAGACGCAACGTGCTGTACGGAGCCCGGGAGGGCTCTCGCTGCGCCTCGACGTGCGGGCCGTGGTCGTCGTCGCCCTGCTGCTGGCCGTCGCGCTCGCCGCGAGCGTCCTGCTGATCGGCACCGGCGACTTCGAGATACCGGCCGGGGACGTGCTGAGGACGCTGGCCGGCGACGGGAACCCGAGCCAGGAGTTCATCGTCAACGAACTGCGGCTGCCGCGGGTCCTGGTCGGGCTGCTGGTCGGTGCCGCGCTCGGGCTGGGCGGCGCGCTGTTCCAGACCATCTCGCGCAACCCGCTGGGCAGCCCGGACGTGCTCGGCCTCGGCCAGGGCGCGACCGCCGGCGCCCTCGTGATGATCGTCCTGTTCTCCGGGACCGCCACCCAGGTCACCCTCGGCGCGCTCGCCGGCGGCCTGGTGACCGGCATCGGCATCTACGTGCTCGCCTGGAAGCGGGGCGTGCACGGCTATCGGCTGGTCCTGGTCGGTATCGGCATGTCCGCGATCGTCACGGCGGTCAACGGCTATCTGATGACCCGGGCCGACATCGTCGACGCCGCCCGTGCCGTCGTCTGGATGACCGGTTCCCTCGACGGCCGTGACTGGGCCCAGGTCTGGCCCCTGCTGGCGCTGTGCGCGGTGCTCGTGCCGCTCGTCCTCGTCAACGGCCGGGCGCTGCGGCTGATGGAGATGGGCGACGACGTCTCGTACGCCCTCGGGGTGCGCGTCGAGCGGGTGCGGATGCTGCTGATGGTGGCCGCCGTGCTGCTCACCGCCGCCGCGACCGCCGCCGCCGGGCCGGTCAGCTTCGTCGCGCTCACCGCGCCGCAGCTCGCCCGGCGCCTCACCCGCTCGCCCGGCCCCAACCTGCTGCCGTCGCTGTGCATGGGCGCCGCCCTGCTCGTCGGCGCCGACTGGGTCTCGCAGCGGGCCTTCGGCGCCGACCAGCTGCCCGTGGGCGTGGTCACCGGCGTCCTCGGCGGCGTCTACCTGCTGTGGCTGCTGGTCACCGAGCGCAAGAAGGGCCGGATATGAGCGCCGGCGGCCCCGCGACCAGCGGGCTGAACAACCAAGGGAGCATCGTGAACCGTCTGTCCGCCGAGAACGTCACCCTCGCCTACGACCAGCGGGTCATCGCCGAGCAGCTGTCGGTGGAGATACC
Organism: Streptomyces sp. SID5910; assembly: GCF_009862125.1. Taxonomy (GTDB): domain Bacteria; phylum Actinomycetota; class Actinomycetes; order Streptomycetales; family Streptomycetaceae; genus Streptomyces. The sequence goes on along the minus strand of NZ_WWHX01000226.1, from coordinate 4,023 downwards.
CGACAACTCCTTCACGGTGATCGTCGGCCCCAACGCCTGCGGCAAGTCGACCCTGCTGCGCGCCCTGTCGCGGATGCTGAAGCCCACGCAGGGCCGGGTGCTCCTCGACGGTTCGGTCATCCAGTCGATGCCCGCCAAGCAGGTCGCGCGGACCCTCGGCCTGCTGCCGCAGTCGTCCATCGCGCCCGACGGCATCACCGTCGGCGACCTGGTCGGCCGGGGCCGCTACCCGCACCAGGGCCTGCTGCGCCAGTGGTCGGCCGAGGACGAGCGGGTCGTCCAGGAGTCCATGGCGCAGACCGGCATCTCGGAACTCGCCGAGCGCTACGTCGACGAGCTCTCCGGCGGCCAGCGCCAGCGCGTGTGGATCGCCATGGCCCTCGCCCAGCAGACCCCGCTGCTGCTGCTCGACGAGCCGACGACGTACCTGGACATCCAGCACCAGATCGACGTCCTGGACCTGTGCGCGGAGCTCCACGAGACCCAGGGCCGCACCCTGGTGGCCGTCCTGCACGACCTCAACCACGCCGCCCGCTACGCCACCCACCTCATCGCCCTGCGCGGCGGGGAGGTCATCGCCGAGGGCGCGCCGAACGACATCGTCACGGCCGAACTGGTCGAGGAGGTCTTCGGACTGCGCTGCCAGATCATCGAGGACCCGGAGACGGGCACGCCGCTGGTGGTGCCGGCCGCGCGCAGGGCACGTGTCGCCGGCGGCGCGGAGCGCGAGAAGGTGTCGGCGACGCACGCGCCCTGAGGGCGGCTACAGGAGCTTTCTGAGGCGGAACAGGTCGCGCAGACCCGCCTCCAGCTTCACCCGGCCCGAGCCCCAGGCCTTGGCGAAGTTCAGCTCGCCGCCGACCAGGGCCACCAGGTCGTCGCCGGTCATCGCCAGCCTGATCTCGGCCCTCTCGCGCGGCGGCCCCTCCAGGGTCTCGCGCACGTCGATCCCGCCGTCCGCCATGCGGCCCGCGAAGGTGACGTCCAGGTCGGTGATGTGGCAGCTCACCGAGCGGTCCAGCTCGGTCGCCGACCGCACGTCCCCTTCGGCACCGCGCATGTTGTCCGAGAGCTTGTCGAGTGCGGCACGGCACTCCTCAGTCGTCGCCATCGGCACAGACCGTACCGCAGCCGTTCGCGGTAGCGTCGGGGCATGAGCGACGCAGCACCGCAGGCCGGGGGCCAGGAGGCGGAGGCCGGGGCCGGGCCAGGGGAGGCGCACGACGAGTACGCGCCCGCCGCCCCCGCGCCCCTCGGCGTGCCCCGCACGCCCACCGGCGACGACGGGGTGGACGCCGGACTGCGGCGCCTGGCCGACGCCGACCACCTCGCCACGGACGGGCACGTCGAGGTGTACGAGGATGTACACCGGGGGCTGCGCGACGCGCTCACCGCGCTCGACGCCCGCCCGGGACCTCCGGCGCCCCCGTCGCCGTACGAACACAGGAGCTGAACCGAACGTGGCAGGAGTCGCACGCCGCCGTCTCGACGCGGAGCTGGTCCGCCGCAAGCTGGCGCGCTCGCGCGAGCACGCGAGCCAGCTGATCGCCGCCGGGCGGGTCTCCGTCGGCAAGACCGTCGCGACCAAGCCCGCCACCCAGGTGGAGACCGCCGCGGCCATCGTCGTCACCCAGGACGACAGCGACCCCGAGTACGTCTCGCGCGGCGGCCACAAGCTGGCCGGCGCCCTGTCCGCGTTCGTGCCGCAGGGCCTCGTCGTCGAAGGGCGGCGCGCGCTCGATGCCGGCGCCTCCACCGGCGGCTTCACCGACGTCCTGCTGAGGGCGGGCGCCGCGCACGTCGTCGCCGTGGACGTCGGATACGGACAACTCGCGTGGTCCCTCCGCCAGGATGAACGCGTCACCGTCAAGGACCGTACGAACGTACGTGAGTTGACGCCGGACGCGATCGATGGGGAGCCCGTGGATCTGGTCGTGGGGGATCTGTCCTTCATCCCGCTCGGACTGGTGCTGCCCGCCCTGGTGCGGTGCACGCGGCCGGACGCCGACCTGGTGATGATGGTGAAGCCGCAGTTCGAGGTCGGCAAGGAGCGGCTGGGCAGCGGGGGCGTGGTACGCAGTGCGCAGCTGCGGGCCGAGGCCGTCCGGGGTGTCGCCCGGCGGGCCTGGGACCTGGGGCTCGGTGTGAAGGGGGTCACCGCCAGTCCGCTGCCCGGTCCCTCCGGGAACGTCGAGTACTTTCTGTGGCTGCGGGCCGGGGCCGGTGAACTGGACCCGGCCGACGTTGACCGTGCAGTGGCGGAGGGGCCGCGTTGACACAGAACCGAGCTCGTACTGTTTTCCTGCTCGCCCACACCGGGCGGCCGGCGGCCATCCGCAGCGCCGAGCTCGTGGTCAAAGGGCTGCTGCTGGCCGGCATCGGCGTGCGGGTCCTGGAGGCGGAGGCACGTGACCTGCCGCTGCCGGACGAGGTGCAGCTGATCCAGGAGGCCACCCCGCAGTGCCTCGACGGCTGCGAGCTGCTCATCGTGCTGGGCGGAGACGGGACGCTGCTGCGCGGCGCCGAGTTCGCCCGCGCCTCCGGGGTGCCGATGCTCGGCGTCAACCTCGGCCGGGTCGGCTTCCTCGCCGAGGCCGAGCGCGACGACCTCGACAAGGTCGTCGACCGGGTGGTCAGCCGGGCCTACGAGGTCGAGGAGCGGATGACCGTCGACGTCGTCGTGCACCGCAACGGCGACATCGTGCACACCGACTGGGCGCTGAACGAGGCGGCCGTGCAGAAGGCCGGCGCCGAGAAACTGCTGGAAGTCGTGCTGGAGATCGACGGGCGGCCGGTCACCGGGTTCGGCTGCGACGGCATCGTGCTGTCGACGCCGACCGGGTCGACGGCGTACGCCTTCTCGGCCGGCGGGCCCGTGGTGTGGCCCGAGGTCGAGGCGCTGCTGATGGTGCCGATCAGCGCGCACGCGCTGTTCGCCAAGCCGCTGGTGACGTCGCCGGACTCCGTGCTCGCGGTGGAGGTGCTGCCGCACATCCCGCCGGGGGTGCTGTGGTGTGACGGGCGGCGGACGGTGGAGCTGCCGCCGGGGGCGCGGGTGGAGGTGCGGAGGGGGGCGGTGCCGGTGCGGCTGGCTCGGCTGCATCACGCGTCGTTCACGGATCGGCTGGTGGCGAAGTTCGCGTTGCCCGTGTCCGGGTGGCGGGGGGCGCCGCACTAGCGGACTCGATGGGGTGGTTCGGTGTGCCGGCGGCCGCGGGTGTGTCGTGGCTGGTCGCGCAGTTCCCCGCGCCCCTTCCCGGCATGCGCTTCCCGGCGTGAGAAGGGCGGCCTGTGTGCACTCCGCGGCCCAGACCTCGTATGGTCGTGTCCGTGCTTGAGGAGATGCGGATACGGTCGCTCGGAGTCATCGATGACGCCGTGGTCGAGCTGTCGCCCGGGTTCACCGCTGTCACCGGTGAGACGGGTGCGGGCAAGACCATGGTGGTCACCAGCCTCGGGCTGCTCCTGGGCGGGCGCGCGGACGCGGCACTGGTGCGGATCGGGGCCCGGAACGCGGTCGTCGAGGGGCGCATCGCCGTGCCCGGCGACGCCGCGGCGGCCGTGCGGGCCGAGGAGGCCGGGGCCGAGCTGGACGACGGGGCCCTGCTGATCAGCCGTACCGTTTCCGCCGAAGGACGCTCGCGCGCGCATCTCGGCGGGCGGTCCGTGCCCGTGGGGATGCTCGCCGAGCTCGCCGACGAGCTGGTGGCCGTGCACGGGCAGACCGACCAGCAGGGGCTGCTGAAGCAGTCCCGGCAGCGGCAGGCGCTGGACCGGTACGCCGGTGACGCGGTCGCCGTGCCGCTCGCCAAGTACGCCGGGGCCTACCGCCGGCTGCGCGCGGTCGTGTCGGAGCTGGAGGAGATCACCACGCGGGCGCGTGAGCGCGCCCAGGAGGCCGATCTGCTGCGTTACGGCCTCGACGAGGTCGCTGGCGTCGAACCACGGGCCGGCGAGGACGTGGAGCTGGCGGAGGAGGCCGAGCGGCTCGGGCACGCCGAGGCGCTGGCGTCGGCGGCGACG
>NZ_WWHX01000225.1 GCF_009862125.1 Streptomyces sp. SID5910 | reverse complement strand
GGGGGTCAGCGGGTGGAGTAGGGGAGCAGGGCCATCTCGCGGGCGTTCTTGACGGCTGTGGCGATCTGCCGCTGCTGCTGCCGGCTGACCCGGGTGACCCGGCGGCTGCGGATCTTGCCCCGGTCGGAGATGAACTTCCGCAGCAGGTCGGTGTCTTTGTAGTCGATGTACGTGATCTTGGCGGCGTCGAGCGGGTTCGGCCGGTTCTTGCGCGCGAGGGCGGCCTTGGCGGGGCGGGGCATGGGACTTCCTCGGTCGTTCGGTGGGGTGGGTCAGGCGGCGATGTCGAGAAGCTGGTCGAAGCCGGTGGGCCGCGGCCAGGCATCGGGCCCGCAGGCCAGCTCGTCATCCGTGAGCAGGCAGAAGTCCAGCAGGGCGAGCAGCCCCGCGCGGTCCAGGTCGGGAGAGGTGAAGACGAGGTGCTGGCAGCGGTCCCCGTGCTCGGGGTGCCAGTCGAGGGCGGCCGCGGTACGGCGCTCGGCCGGCATCAACTCCCAGGCGGCGTCCGGCAGGGAGGCCATCCACGGGCCGGCGTCCTCCACGCACAGCGCGCCCCCGGCCGCGTCCCAGGCGAGCAGGCTGTCCGGCCGGTCCGCCAGCCAGAACCGCCCCCGGCTGCGGGCCGCGGCACAGCACAGGTCCTCCAGTGCCTCGAAGAGGCGGCCCGCGTGGAAGGGACGCCGGCGCTGCCAGACGAGGGTGCTGACACCCTCCTCGTCGCAGTCGTGCGGGAGCCGGGCGCAGGCGGGGTGCTGGGCGGCGGCAGCCGCGGCCACGTCGAAACCGGCGACCGCGACGGCGGCCAGCTGCCCGGACGCGACCCGGACTTGACGGGCGGCCGGGTGCAACTGCCGCAGCAGCGCGAGGTCGTCGAGCCCGGTCTCGGGGCCGTCGGACACGGCGAGGACCGGGGCGTACTCCAACTGCCGCGCGAAGGTGTCGCCCACGGTGCGCTGGTCCGTCGGGGCCGCGGCGAGACCGGCCTCCGCCAGGTCGTCGCCGTCGGACAGACAGGGCAGGACGAGCGCGGGATCCACCGCGGTCAGCACGTTGGTGAGCCGGAAGCCGCCGTCGCCGTGGGCGGCGACGGCCTCGGCCATGCCGCGGGGTTCCACGGAGTCCCACAGTTCCACGACGGCGAGGCGGGTGAGACCGCCGTCGGCCAGTCGCTCCAGCTCGGGTACGAGATCCTCGCGCAGGGCGCAGCAGGCACAGTCGTTGACCAGGGGCGTCTCGTCCCAGGACGTGGCGCCCGTGGTGTCGCGGACGCTGCGGCGCACGGTACCGGCCGGGCCGGTGGACAGGTCGTGGTGCAGGGCGACGCTGCCGGGTACCTCGCGCAGCAGCTGTGCGACCGTCTCGCGGCGGGCGTCGGCGTGCATTCCGCCGACGATCACCACGGGCATCGGTCCCTCGGGGATCATCGCCGGCCTCCGTCCCTTCCGTAGCGGCGCTCGAAGCGCTCGACGCGGCCGGCGGTGTCCAGCACGCGGGCGGTGCCGGTGTAGAAGGGGTGGCTCGCGGAGGAGATCTCGACGTCGACCACCGGGTAGGTGTGACCGTCCTCCCACTCAATGGTCTTCTCACTGGTCATCGTCGAGCGGGTCAGGATGGCGAACTGACCGGCCTTGTCGCGGAAGACGACGGGGCGGTAGGCGGGGTGGATTCCGGGCTTCATGGGGTGTGTCCCTGGTTCGGAGTGCGGGTGGGCGGACTCGGTGCGGTCAGCGTTCCTCGCGGAAGTCGACGTGGCGCCGGGCGATGGGGTCGAACTTCCTGAGGACGAGCCGATCCGGGTTGTTCCGGCGGTTCTTGCGGGTCACGTACGTGTAGCCCGTGCCGGCGGTGGAGCGGAGCTTGATGATCGGGCGCAGTTCGTTGCGAGCCATGCGGGTAGCATACGACAATGATTTCCATTACCGATACGCCGGTGTAGAGAAAGGCCGAACCCGTATGTCCGCCCACTGCCAGCTGACCGGCGCCGAGCCGGTCTTCGGCAAGAAGATCTCCCACTCGCACCGGCGGACCTCGCGCCGGTTCGACCCGAACATCCAGAACAAGCGCTACTGGCTGCCCAGCGAGGGGCGCAACGTGCGCCTGCGCCTGAGCGCGCGAGCCATCAAGACGGTGGACGCGATCGGCATCGAGGCCGCTGTCGCCCGGATCCGAGCCCGAGGGGAGCGTGTCTGATGGCGAAGAAGAGCAAGATCGCGAAGAACGAGAAGCGGAAGCTGATCGTGGCCCGTTACGCGCAGCGGCGTGCCGAACTCAAGGCCGTCCTGGTCTCGCCGAGCACCACGGACGACGAGAAGGCGGCCGCGCAGGCGGAACTGCGCCGGCAGCCCAGGGACGCCAGCGCGACCCGCGTGCGCAACCGTGACAGCGTGGACGGTCGCCCCCGCGGCCACCTGCGCAAGTTCGGCCTCTCCCGCGTCAACGTCCGCGAGCAGGCCCACGCCGGCTTCCTGCCGGGGGTGACGAAGTCCTCCTGGTGACGGCCGAAGAGGAGGGGGCGGCGCGGATGTGCCGCCCCCTCCTCTCCAGGACGAGGCTTAGCGGCGCGTGTAGGTGGAAACGACTACCCCCGGAACGATTGTCGTCACCATCAGGCGGCGGCACGTGAACCTGGGGAGGGTACGTGGCGAAGGACGCGCCCCTGTATCTGCGGCCGCGGGTGGAGCCGCCGCTCGCCGCACTGCTCGGGGAGGCAGGATTCCTGCACTCGCTCGTGGACGCGCTCGGTTCACCGCTGAACGTGCTGCTGCCCGAGGTGGTCGCGGAGAACGCCGACCGCTTCCTCTCCGTGTACCGGCGTCACCGCCTGTCGGGGCGGGTGTACTTCGCGCACAAGGCGAACCGGTCCAGCGCCCTGGTGCGCAGGCTGGCCGCGTGCGACCCGGAGGCCGTCGGCGTCGACGTGGCCTCCCTGGGAGAGCTGCGACACGCGCTGGGCTGCGGGTTCACGGGAGACCGGGTGATGGCGACCGGGCCCAAGGACCCGGAGTTCCTGTGGCTCGCGGCCCGGGTGGGAGCGACGGTCAACGTGGACTCGCCCGGTGAGCTGCGGAAGTTGGCCGAGCTCGTCCGCGGACACGGACTGAGCCGGACGCGCGTACTGGCGCGCCTGTCGGGGTTCGAGTCGGACGCAGGCTACGGCGGGACGGGCACGCGGGTCCTGTCGCGCGGCAGCCGGTTCGGCACGCCGGTCGCCGAGGCCGAGGTGCTCTGGTCGGCGCTGGAAGAGCACCGGGACGCCGTCGAACTCGTCGGCCTGGCCTACCACTTGGACACCACGGGCCTGGAGGAGAAGGCGCGCGCCCTGGAGCGATGTGTCCTGCTGATGGACGAGTGCCGGGCGCGCGGTCTGGCACCGGGCGCCGTGGACATCGGCGGGGGATTCGGCGTCGGCTACGTCGCCGAGGCCGCCGAGTGGGAGCGCTGGACCACCGCGCTGAGCGAGGCCGTACTCGGGTTACGCCCGCCGCTGACCTGGCGCGGCCACGGCTACGGGCTGCGCGCCGAGGCCGGTACGGTGCGCGGCACGGCGGCGCTGTATCCCGCCCACCGGACCGTCGCCGGGCCCGGCTACCTCGACGAGCTGCTCTCACGCCCCGCCCCCGCCCTGGGCCGGTCGCCGGCCACCCTGCTGCTGGAGCACCTGAACGACCTGTACATCGAACCGGGACGGGCCCTCGTCGACCAGTGCGGGGTGTCACTCGCCCGGGTGCTGGAGGTGCGGCGCACGGACGACGCCCCCGACCGGTACCTGGTGCGCCTGGGCATGAACGCGGGGGACGTCAGCCTGGAGGAGCACGGCGTGCTCGTGGACCCCGTCCTGCTGCCCCGTGACGGGGCGCGGGACGCACCGAACAGTGAAGGCCCCGTCGGAGTGCACCTCGTCGGAAACCTGTGCCTGGAGGCCGACCTGATCACCCGTCGGCTGGTCCACCTGCCGCGGCTGCCGTGCCCCGGGGACGTCATGGCCTTCGTCAACACCGCCGGGTACGCCATGGACTTCCACGCCCACCGCGCACAACGGCAGCCCGTCGCACGGACGGTGGCGGTCACACGGGAGGCCGGCACCTGGCGCTGGTGCCCCGACGAGGACTACTGGCCGCTCACACACCCGGAGGAAGGGCCGTTTTGAGGTACGACAGCATCACCGACGCCATCGGCAACACACCGCTCGTCCGCATCGACGCGTCCGTCCACGGACTGCGCCACATCGACCTCTACGCCAAGCTGGAGATGCTCAACCCCTTCGGGTCCGTCAAGGACCGGCCCGCCTGGCACATGGCCCGTCCGCTCCTGTCGGAGGCGGCGGGCGGCGACGGCACGGTCGTCGAACTGTCCAGCGGCAACACCGCCAAGGCCCTCGCGCTCCTGGCCGGCCTCAACGGGCTGAAGTTCAAGAGCGTGACCAACCGGATGCGCGTGCCCGAGATCAAGGAACTGCTGCTCCTGCTGGGCGCGGAGATCGAGGAACTGCCCGGACGGAGCGAGTGCCTGGACCCCACGGACACCGACGATCCGCTGACCCGCTTCCACCAGGCGCTGTCCGAGCCCGGCAGCACCTACCTGCACACCGATCAGTACTTCAATCCGCGCAACGTCGAGGCGCACGCGACCGGGACCGGACCCGAGATCGTCAAGGACCTGGACGGCCGGGCCCCCGACTGGTTCGTCGCCTGTGTGGGCACGGCGGGCTCCTCGACCGGTGTCGCCAAGGTGCTGCGCGAGCACGACCCGCGGGTGCGCGTGCTCGGGCTGGTCGCCGACAAGTCGGACTTCATCCCGGGCATCCGCACCATCGACGAGGTGCACCAGGTCGGGCTGTTCGATCCGGCGACGTACGACTCCATCGCCTCGGTCACCTCCCAGGAGGCCATCGACGGCATGGTCACACTGATCCGCCGCTGCGGGCTGCTGACCGGGCCGACCGGCGGCGCGGCCTACCAGGGAGCGGTCCGGCAACTGGCCGCGGCCGACGCCGAGCTGGCGGGCACCGGGCACCGGCAGACCGCCGTGTTCATCGTCTGCGACCGGGCCGAGAGCTATCTGAGCTACGTACGCGACCGCCGCCCCGAGCTGCTCGGCAGGACACGAGGCCACTCGGCCGCCTCGCTCACCGACGCCGAGATCCGTGCCGAGGCCCGTACCGTCGCCGTCGAGGAGGCGCGGCGGTGGCTGGCCGGGGGTGAACCCCGCCCGCTGGTGATCGACCTGCGCGGCCCGCACGCCTACGCGGCCCTGCACATCGAGGGATCGGCCAACATCGTCGACGAGGTCTTCGACGAACTGGTGCGGACCGGGCTGCCGTTCAGCAAACGCACCCCGGTACTGCTCGCCTGCCCCGTGGGGGAGAAGTCGCTGCGCTACGCCGCACTCCTGACCCGCATGGGCCACCCCGACGTGCGCAGCCTCGCGGGCGGCATCGTCGCCTGGCGGGACGCGGGCGCACCGCTGGTGAGGGAGTGAGGCCGATGCCCGACGAGACCCCCGGCGACGGCGACGACTGGCAGGCCCTGGCGCGCGCCCAGTTCCCCATCGTCACCGCCCACCCGGAGCTGGCCTACCTGGACAGCGCGGCGACCTCCCAGAAGCCGCAAGCCGTCCTGGACGCGGTGCACACCTACCTGACGACGACGAACGCCAACGCGGGACGCGGCACCTACCCGTGGGCCAACCGGACCACGGAACTGGTCGAACAGGCCCGTGAGCGGGTCAAGTCCTTCCTCCGGGACCCCGCGCCGGACCGTTCCACCGTGCTCTTCACCGGCGGGACCACCGAGGGCCTGCGCACCGTCGCCCGCGACTGGCTCACCGGACACCTCACCGACGGCGACGAGATCCTGGTCCCGTTCGGCGACCACCAGGCCAACCTCGAACCGTGGCTGGAGGCTCAGCGTCTGCTCTCCGAGCGCGGCACCGAGGTGCGGGTGCGCGCCCTGCCCCGGCAGACCTCGGGCGACTACGACCACCGCGCCCTCGCCGACGCCGTCGGCCCCCGCACCCGCTTCGTCGCCGCGACCCACGTGCACCACGTCTACGGCGGCGACATGAACGTCCACCGCATCCGCGCCGCCGTCGGCCCCGAGGTGCCGATCTGCCTGGACGCGGCACAGAGCGTCGGCCACCTGCCGCTCCGGCTCGACGACCCCGCACTCGACGTCGACTTCGTCGTCTTCTCCGGGCACAAGACCCTGGCGCTGCCCGGCACCGGGGCGGTGTGGGCCCGCAACAGCCGGGGGCCGGCCCTGTGGCCCCGGGGCTGGCAGGGCACCCCAACACCGCGGGGATCGTGTCGCTGCTGGCGGCGTTCGACTGGCTGGACGCGGTCGGCGTCGACCGCATCGCCGCCCATGTCTCCGGGCTGACCGGCCGCCTGACCGACCGACTGCGCCGGCTGGACGCCTACGAGATCCTCGGCTGCCCCGCCAGCCTGGCCGCCGACTCCGCCCTGCCCGCGGCCCAGCGACGGCACGGCATCGTCACCTTCCGGCACCGCGACATACCCTCCGACGACCTGGGCTTCATCCTGTTCAGCCACGGCTTCATGGTCCGGGCCGACAGCCTCTGTCAGGCGGGCGCGGACGAGAAGGAGGGCTCCGTCCGGGTGAGCCTGCACGTCTACAACACCGGTGCGGAGATCGACCGCCTGCTGGAGGTGCTGGCTTCCTTGGAGTGAATGGTTATTGATAACCGTTTCCACCTGTAGATTACGCGGTAGTCGCAGGAGGTGGGAGACGGAAGAGGTGCGCGACCGGTGAGCGTGAGCATGGAGACGGCCAGGACCTGGGTCGAGCGCTGGGAGCGGCAGCAGCAGCGGTACGCGTTGGACCGCGAGGAGCGCTTCACCGTCATCTGCGACGTCGTGGAGCACGTGTGCGTCGACCGCCCCCGGCCGACCCTGCTCGACCTGGGCTGCGGCCCCGGATCCCTGTCGGCACGGCTCGCCCGGCGGCTGCCGGAGGCGGAGATCGTCGCGGTCGACATGGACCCCATGCTGCTGGAACTTGCGCGCGCGCATCACCCGGACGTCGCGCGCTGGGTGAACGCGGTGATCGGCGAGGACGGCTGGACCGGCGCCCTCGGCCTGGAGCGCGGGCTGGACGGCGCCGTCACGACGACGGCCCTGCACTACCTCCAGGCCCCCGCCCTGCTGAAGGCCTACCGGAGCATCGCGGCCCTGCTGCGCCCTGGGGGAGCGTTGGTCAACGGAGACCACTTCCCGCCGGACGCGCGGTCCTGCTCCGACCTCACCGCCCACGTGGGACGCCGTCGGGCCGAGCGCGCGGGCGACGGGAGCCACGAGGACTGGGAGTCCTGGTGGTCGGCGGCGGCCGCGGACCCGGAGCTGGCGAACCTGTTCGAGCAGCGTGAGCGCAGTCGCTCGTCGTCCGGCGGGGGAGGCGAGAACTGGCACCTGCCGGTGAGCCGCCATGCCGAACTCCTGCGGGAAGCGGGTTTCAGCCGGGTCGCGCCGGTGTGGCAGGTGGGGGACAGCTGCGTGCTGGTGGCCCTGAAGGACTGAGAGCACCGGACCCGCCCGGTGTGCCGACCTGATCCGTCGTCACAGGGCGAGGCTCATCAGGATCTCGTCGCGGTCGTCGCCGGGTGCCAGACGCAGCGCGCCCGGCCACCGCCCCACCTCCGTCCATCCGGCCTTGCCGTAGAAGATTTCGAGCCCCAGGCCGGACCGCACCGTCAGCCTGAGCCGCTCCAGGCCCATCTCCTCCCGCGCGATCCGGCGGACGCGGTGCATCAGCGCGGCCCCGACCCCCGAGCCCCGGAAGCGCACGTGCGTCTGCACGTGGTTCACCGTGCCGCAGTGCGCTTCGAGCGGGTGTGCCGCGCGCCGGACGAGCAGCCAGCCCGCGAGGGCGCCGTCGACGGTGGCCACCACGAGCCTGCACCGTTCGGGCGCCAGTTCACCGGCGATCCGGTCCACGGCGGCCTCCGTGTGCGCGGAGGTCAGCGGCGGCAGCGGGCAGTCCGCCGGGATGACCGCCCCGCCGGCGTTGACCACCGCCGCCCAGCAGGCGGCCAGTTCACGTCTCGTCGACGAGCGGAGCTCTGACGGCCGGGTGAGCTGGGTGAACGCGGGGGCGGCGACTTCGGATGCTGTCACGCGCATCAGCTTGTCACGGGGGTGCCCTCCGCCACGCCTGCTCTTGCCGCGCGTTGTCGACCGCAGAGCGGTCAGCAGTTGAAGATGGAAGTCGTTGTCGTCTATCGTCTGGTTGTCGTGCCGTCGATGGCGTGCGCGGCTAGCGGGGAGGGGCCCTCATGACCTTGTCAGACCAGGCGTCCGGACACGAGAGAGTCAGTGCGGAGCGGGACCGGTGCGTGGGGGCGGGGCAGTGCGTGCTCGCGGCGCCCGCTGTCTTCGACCAGGACGACGAGGACGGGCTCGTGCTCGTCCTCGCCGAGCAGCCGCCGGCGTCCCAGTCGGACGCCGTACGCGAGGCCGTGTGGTCCTGCCCGTCCGGAGCTCTCACCCTGCGATAGTCCCCGGCCGGACCGATCGCTGACGACGGCACAACCCGTCCGTACACGCGCTCGTCGTCCGCCGGCCACCCGCCCTCGTCCGGGCATCGGTTCATGTGCCGTGGAGATCTCGCGGTGCTCGGTTCAGCTTGCAGAACGTCAAGGAGAGACATGTCCAGACAGTTCGATCGCCGTGCCTTCCTCCGTCGGGGCGCGGCGGGTGCCGCGGCTCTGGCGGTGGGACCCGGCCTGCTGGCCGCGTGCTCCACCGACGAGCCCCGTTCCGATGGGAAAGCCGGAGCGGGCGCCTCGCCCCGCTCGGGCGGCACGCTGCGAGCCGCCTTCGTCGGCGGTGGCGCCTCCGAGTCCCTCGACTTCTTCAACGGCCCCTCCGCACTGGACCTGGTGCGCGCCCGCGCCTGGCACGGCACGCTCGGCAACCTGGACCCGAGCGGGCCCGACGGGGTGCGCTACGGCGTCCTCAAGGGCATCGACATCTCCGACGACCTGTCGGCCTACACCCTGCATGTGCGGCCCGGCGTCCGCTTCACCGACGGCTCCGAACTGACCTCCGCCGACATCCTGCACTCTCTCAGCGCCCTCGCGGCCAAGAGCACCCTGCCCGTGTACCGGCTCGCCGCCGCCAACTTCGACCTCGCACACGCCAAGGCCGACGGCGACCTGAAGGTCGTCCTGCCCACACTCCGGCCCATCGCCGACGGTCGCATGATCCTCTGCCAGGGCAACTTCCTCGTCGTCAAGGACGGCACCAAGAACTTCCGCAAGGGTATGCCCAGTTGCGGCCCCTTCCGGCTGACCGAGTTCACCGCGGGCCAGGGCTCGGCGTTCGAGCGCTACGACGACCACTACGGCCACGTGCCCCACCTGGACGGCCTGGAGCTGCGGTCGATCGCGGACTCGACCGCCAGGGCCGGCGCACTCACCGGCGGCGAGATCGACTTCGCGCACGACCTCTCTCCCGTCACCGCGCGCACGCTCGACGACAACGGGAAGGTCGAACTCGTCCCCACGAAGAGCCCCTATCTCGTCGGTCTCTCCTTCCAGATGAACATGAGCGCCAAGCCCTTCGACGACCCCCGGGTGCGGGAGGCGTTCAAGCTCGCCGTCGACCGGCAGGCCATGGTGAAGACCGTGTTCTACGGCAACGCCCAGGTCGGCAACGACCTCCCCGGCATCGGCTTCCCCGACTACGCCGAGGGACTGCCCCAGCGCGCCCACGACCCGGAGCGGGCCCGCGCGCTGCTCAAGGAGGCGGGAGCCGACGGGGTGAAGGTGACGCTGACGACCGGCCCCGAGACGCCGGGCATGGTGGAGATGGCCACCCTCTTCGTCGAGGACCTGAAGAAGGCGGGTGTCCGCGCCTCCGTCCGGGAACTGCCCGCGGGGCAGCTGTACGCGGACTTCCCCACGTACGCGGCGCTGCCGTTGGCCGGCTCCTACCAGATGCCCATCCCCGCGCTGTCGACCTACCAGATGAGCACGGCCGGCGGATCGCCCTCGGCGTTCGGATGGAAGGAGTCCGCGACCGACGCCCTCGTCGCCGAGGCCCGGGCCGAGAGCGACAGCCGCGAGGCGAAGAGGCTGGGCACTCAGGCGCAGCGCACGCGCTGGGAGGACGGCAACCAGGTGCTGCCGGTCTTCAAGCCGAACCTGAACGCCCAGGCCAAGGGGGTCACCGGGATCCGCGACGACCTCTTCGAGCAGTTCCCCGGCTTCTCCCAGGCGTCGCTGGCGTGAACCTCGCCGCGTTCGTCGGCCGTCGCCTCGCGGGGGCGGCCGTCCTGCTCGTCCTGCTGTCGGCCGTGATCTTCGCGGCGACGGCGGTTCTCCCCGGGGACGCCGTGAGCGCGGTCGCGGGAGTGGACGCCTCCGAGGCGCAACGCGCCGACGTCCGGGCCGGACTCGGCCTGGACCGGCCGCCCGCCGAACGGTACGCGGACTGGCTCGCGGGTGCGGCCCAGGGTGACCTGGGCCGTGGCTTCGTAGGGGACCGGCCGGTCACCGAGGTCCTGTCGACCCGGCTGCCGAACAGCCTGCTCCTCGCCGGACTGACCCTCGCGGTCACCGCGCCGCTCGCCATGCTGCTGGGCCTGTGGACCGGTCTGCGCGGCGGCGCCGCCGACCGCCTCGTCTCGACGGCCGCCCAAACTCTCGCCGCCGTACCGGAGTTCGTCGTCGCCGCGCTGCTCGTCGCCGTCCTGGCCGTGTGGCTGGAGATCCTGCCGCGGGTCTCCGTCATCCCCCTGGGCGGCACGCCGCTCGATGTGCCGCACGCGCTGATCCTGCCCGTACTGACGCTCAGCGCGGTCGGTCTCGCGGTGGCCACCCGACTGCTGCGGGTCTCCGTCGCCGACGTCGCGGCCACTCCCTACTGCGAGGCCGCACGGCTCAACGGAGTGCGCGGGGTGCGGCTCGCCGTCCGTCACATCCTGCCCAACGCCGCGGGCCCCGCCGTCCAGGCGCTCACCCTCACCACGGGGGCGCTGGTCGGCTCGGCGGTGGTGGTGGAGAACGTCTTCGACTACCCCGGGATCGGCCGGGAACTCCAACTGGCCGTCGCGGCACGGGACATCCCCATGGTGCAGGGCATCGCCACCGCGCTCGCCGGGGTGATGCTCGTCGTGCTGCTGGCGGGCGACATCTGCGCGCGTCTGCTGGGCGCACGGGAAGGGCACGGACGATGACGACGGTCCTCACCCCACCGGGTGGACGGGTACGCACCGACCGGCCGGGCACACCCCGGCGCCGTCGGCCACCGCTGATCACGGGGGCGGCCACCCTGCTCGTCCTGCTGTTCACCCTGCTGGGCCCGCTGGTCGCTCCGCACAGCCCCACCGCGCAGCTCGCCGCACCCTTCCAGCAGCCTGACGGCCATTTCCTCCTCGGCACCGACGTGCTGGGCCGGGACGTGGCGAGCCGGGTGCTCGCCGGCGGACGCACCATCGTCCTCACCGCCCTGGCCGGTACGGCGGCGGCCGGAGCGGTCGGCACGGCCGTCGGCGTAATGGCGGCCCTGGTCTCCCGCCGGTTGGGCGACCTGCTGCTCCGCTGCGTGGACGCCCTCGCGGTGCTCCCCGGCCTCCTGGTCGTCCTCGTGCTGGCCGCGGGGTTCCCCGGCAGCCGTGCCGCCGTGGTGGCGGCGGTCGCCCTGGCCACCGCCCCGTTCTCCACCCGTGTGCTGCGGGCCGCGGCGGACACCGTGATCGGCAGCGGGTACGTCGAAGCCGCCCTGGCCCGGGGCGACGGCCGCTGGGCCGTGCTGCGCCACGACGTGCTGCCCAACATCGCCGGACCGGCCCTGATGGACACCGCGCTGCGCCTCGTCGCCTCCCTGCACCTCACCGCCACCGCGGGGTTCCTCGGGCTCGGACCGGGCGGTGCGGCACCGGACTGGGGACGCATGGTGAGCGAGAACGCACCCGGAGCGACACTGGCCGCCGCGCCGTTCCTCGCACCGGCGCTGTTGCTCGTGCTGCTGTCCGTCTGCGTCGGCCTGCTGGCCGGGCGGCTGGCGGACTGGGCGGGAAGGGGCGCCGCATGACCGGCCGCGTGAGCGTCGGCGCTTCGGACGCCGGAATGCTCGCCGAGATCAGCGGGCTGACGGTGGGCCCCGCGGGCGGAGGGCCGCCCGTCCTGCGCGATGCCTCCCTCTCGGTGCCGGCCGGGCAGGTGCTGGGCGTCGTCGGCCGGTCGGGGTCGGGCAAGAGCAGTCTCGCGCACGGCCTGCTCGGGCATGTGCGTCCCGGGCTGGAGGTCCGCGCCGGAACCGTCCGGGTGGCCGGCCTCGATCCGTTCGACCGGGCAGACGCTCGCCGCCTGCGCGGCAGGGTCGTCTCCTTCCTGGGGCAGGACCCCGCCTCCTCGCTGAATCCCGCGCTGCGGATCGGCACGCAGATCGCCGAGGCGGTCCGACTGCGCTCGGCCGTGGCGGGAGGCGAGGGCGTCCGCGCACGGGTGGAGGAACTGCTGCGATCCGTGCGGCTGCCTGCCGACAGGAACTTCCGGCGGCGGCTGCCCCGGGAGCTGTCGGGTGGGCAGGCCCAACGGGTGGCGCTCGCGCTGGCCTTGGCGGGCCGGCCCAGCCTGCTGGTCCTGGACGAGCCCACCAGCGGCCTCGACCCCGTCCTGGCGGACGGGATGCGCGGGCTGCTGGCCGAGACCCTGCGTACGGGGGACCGCGCCGCGCTGCTGATCAGCCACGACCCGGCCTGGCTCGGGTCGGTGTCGGACGACGTGATCCGCCTGGAAGAAGGCCGGATCGTCGGCTGCGGGACGCCGATCGCGCCGCTGCCCGTCCAGCCGTCCGGCGTTTCGTCGGACGGAGGCCCCCCTGACGAGATCCCCCGCGCCGCTCCCGCCGAACTCGCTGTGTCCGGCGGGCTCTTCGTGCGGGGACTGGGTGCCGTACACGGGCGGTCCGCCGTGCTGCACGACGTCTCCCTCACCGTCCCGGCCGGCACCTGCACCGCCGTCGTGGGGGCGTCGGGATCGGGGAAGACCACCCTCGCCCGGTGCCTTGCGGGACTTCACCCGAAGGAGACGGGGACTGTCGAGTGGCGGGGCGACGGCACGCCACGGGGGCGCGGGGCCCCGGTGCAACTCGTCGCCCAGGACGCCCGCGGTGCCCTCAACCCGCGCGAGACCGTGGGCGCCGCGCTCACCCGCCCGCTCAGGGGGGTGGGAGGCCGGTCGGCCGGGGACGCGTCCGACGAAGCCGTGCGGCTGCTGGGGCTGGTCGGACTGGACGAGAACGTACGGGGACGCCGGCCTGGGGAGTTGTCGGGGGGCCAGCGTCAACGCGTGGCACTGGCGCGGACGCTCGCCGCCGGCCCTCGTGTCCTCGTCTGCGACGAGATCACCTCGGCGCTCGACCCGGAGACGGCCGGCAGGGTCCTGGACCTGCTGGACGAGCTGCGGCGGACGCTGGGCCTGACCGTCGTCATGGTGACGCACGACCTGGCGGCCGCGGCGTCCCGCGCGGACCAGGTCGTCGTCCTGGACGAGGGCCGGGTGGTGGAAGCCGGCCCGGCCGACCGCGTCCTGGTGAATCCGGAGCACGCCGTCACCCGGAACCTGCTCGCGCATGAGGGCGGTCCGGTCCTCACCGTGCCGAAGTAGGCGCGGTTGCGGGGCTTCACACGGCGGGCCGCAGGGGCGCCCGGCACAGCAGCGGGCGCCCCTCCGTACCGCACGTCACCGGCGGAGCAACTCCCGCGCCAGCGTGGCCTTGTCGACCTTCCCGACGGCGGTGAGCGGGAGGTCCGACACCTGGACGACCTCGTCCGGCGCCTTGTACTCGGCGAGTCCGCGCTCCTTGAGATGGGCGGCCACCTCCCGCACGCCCGGGGCCTCGCCGTCGCACACCACGAAGGCGACGGTCCGCTCGCCCCGGCGCTCGTCCGGCACGCCCACCAGCGCCGCCGCCGTGATCGCCGGGTGCGTCAGCAGCTGCTCCTCCACCTCGACCGCGGCGATCTTCTCGCCGCCGCGGTTGATCTGGTCCTTGATCCGGCCCACCACCACGAGGTGCCCGGACGGCAGCCGCCGGACCACGTCGCCGGTCCGGTAGTAGCCGTCCGGGGTGAACGCCGTGCGGTTGTGCTCCTCGGCCCGGTAGTAGCCGCGCAGCGTGTACGGGCCCCGGGTGAGCAGTTCCCCCGCCACCCCGTCCGGCACGGGCCGGCCGTCGCCGTCCACCACGAGCACCTCGTCGTCCGGCGATACGGGACGGCCCTGGGTGGCGCAGACGAGGTCCTCGGGGTCGTCGAGCCGCGTGAGGTTGATCAGCCCCTCCGCCATGCCGAAGACCTGCTGCACGGTCACCCCGAGCGCCGGGCCGAGTGTGCGGGCGTGGTCCTCCGGGAGTCTCGCCCCGCCGACCTGCACCACCGAGAGGCTGTCGAGATCCCAGGAGCGGGAGGCGGCCTCGTCCATCCAGTGGGTGACGAGCGGCGGGGTGAGGGAGGTCAGGGTCACGTCCTCCCGCTCGACGAGCGCGAACGCCGTCTGCGGGCTGGGGTCCGGCGCGATCACGACGGTTCCCCCGGCCATCAGGGTGCCCAGCACCCCCGGGCAGGAGAAGGTGAAGTTGAACCCGATCGGCAGCACCGCCAGGTAGACGGTCCCCGCGTCGAGCGCACAGACCTCGGCACAGGCACGGGCGTTGTAGGCGTAGTCGTCGTGCGTTCGCGGGATGAGCTTGGGAAGGCCGGTGGTGCCACCGGACAGCAACAGCAGGGCGACATCGGCGGGATCGGCTCCGCCGTCGTCGGCGCCGGGCGCGGGGGAGGAGGCCGCACGCAGGGCGTCGAACGGGACGAAGCCGCTGTCCGGACCGGGATCACCGACCACGACGACGGTCCGCAGCGAACCACCCGGGCCTTGTTCCGCCCGCACTTCGCGCAGCAGCTCCCGGTGGTCGAACCTGGCGTGCCGGTCGGGCACCACACAGGCCACCGCACCGGACACGCGCACCAGATGACCGATCTCCCGGCGCCGGTGTCCGGGCATGGCGTGCACCGGGACCGCCCCGATGCGCTGGAGCGCGAACCAGACGAGCACGAACTCGGCGCAGTTGGGGAGCTGGATCACGACGCGGTCACCCGGCCCGACGCCGAGACCGCGCAGCCCCTGGGCGACGCGGTCGGCCTCGGCGTCCAGCTCCGCGTAGGTCCACCGCCGGTCCCCGTCGACCAGGGCGACACGCACTCCATGGTCGGCGCCCGCCTGGCGCAGGCGTGCGCCGAAGGTCACACCCTGCCAGTGTCCGGCGGCTCGGTAGCGCGCCGATTCCGCCTCGGACCAGGTGCTTTGAGTTTGCGTCATGTGGTTCTGCCTCTCCCGGGCGGGCCTCGGGCTCTGGTGCCGCGGCCCGTTGTGTGACTACGATGTGAACTATAGAAATGATAATCATTTCAATCTACAGTGGGTTCACACCGCCGCGAGGGACCTCGATCCCCGCACCGGCTCCCGACCCGACCCCCCCCACCCGAGAGGAAGGCCCCATCAGTGAGCGATGAAGCAGTCGTCCAGGCGCGGACAGCGGAAGGTGACCGCGCCCCGCACACGCCCGACACGGTGCGCGAAGCGGTGGCACGCGCGCTGGAGACCGGGCCACAGGAGCTGGACGACGACCGGGACCTCTTCGAACTCGGTCTCGACTCACTGATGCTGATGTCCCTGGCCGGCGCATGGCGGCGCGAGGGCAGCGCGGTCACCTTCCAGGACCTCACCCGCACCCCCACCCTGCGGGCCTGGACGGCCCTGCTTGGGCGGGAGCGCCGCGCCGAGGCACCCGCCACCGCGCCGTCCGCCCCGTCCGGCGAGGCGGTGACGGACGGGCCGTCGGATTCCTTCCCGCTCGCCACGATGCAGCACGCCTACTGGATCGGACGCCAGGACGGACAGCCCCTCGGCGGCGTCGCCGCGCACTTCTACGTCGAGCTCGACGGCCAGGAGGTCGACCCCGGCCGGCTCGACACCGCGCTGCGCGCCCTCGTGCTCCGCCACGGCATGCTGCGGGCCGTCTTCGACGAGGAGGGCCGGCAGCGCTTCGGCCCGCCGGGAGCCCCTCTCACCGTCCACGACCTGCGTGACCGCGATCCGCAGGACGCCGAGAGCGAGCTGGAGCTGCTGCGCGAACGCAACACGCACGCGCGCCCCGACATCACCGCCGGCGACGTCTTCCGCGCGGCTCTGTGCCTGCTCCCCGACGGCCGGACCCGGCTACAG
This sequence comes from Streptomyces sp. SID5910, assembly GCF_009862125.1. Taxonomy (GTDB): domain Bacteria; phylum Actinomycetota; class Actinomycetes; order Streptomycetales; family Streptomycetaceae; genus Streptomyces. Next base: position 1,329 of record NZ_WWHX01000225.1, on the reverse strand, counting down.
ATCGACCTGGACATGATGGCCGGCGACGCCCTGAGTCTGCGCGTCCTCCTGTCCGATCTGCGCCGCCTCTACGACTGTCCCGAGGACCAGCCCCGCGCACTCGCCCTCGACTACCGCACGTACCTCGCGGAGCACGACGCCCGACGGAAGGCGGAGCGCGAGCAGCACGCCGCCTGGTGGCGAGAGCGCCTGCCGGAACTGCCCCGCGCGCCGCGCCTGCCGACCACCGTCGACCCACTCACCCCGGTCAGCGCCGGCGACACCACGCTCACCCACTCGCGCCGCCTGCACCACTGGCTGGGCCCCGCCGACAAGGCCGCGCTGATCAGCGCCGCACGACGGCACGGCATCACCCCCGCCGCGGCCCTCGCCACCGCCTTCGCCGAGGTCATCGCCGCCTGGAGCGACAGCCGGCGCTTCCTGCTCAACCTCCCGCTGTTCGACCGCGAGATGTTCACCCCGGACGTGGCCGGTCTGGTCGGGGACTTCAGCAGCTCGGTCCTGCTCGACGCGGACATGAGCGCGTCCCTGCCGTTCTCCCGGCAGGCCCGCGGCCTTCAGGAACGCCTCCAGGAAGGCATCTCCCACGGCGCCTACGGCGGCGTCGAGGTCCTGCGCGACCTCGCCCGCGCCGAGGGAGCCCCGGTGCTGGCCCCCGTCGTCTACACCAGCGCCATCGGACTCGGCGAGATCTTCGAGCAGGACGTCCAGAAGTCCTTCGGCCGCCCCTCCTGGATCATCTCCCAGGGCCCCCAGGTCCACCTGGACGCGCAGGTCACCGAACTCGACGGCGGCCTCCTCCTCAACTGGGACGTAAGGGACGGCGTGTTCGAGGCCGGCGTGCCCGACGCCGCGTTCGACGCCTACCGGCGCCTCATCACCCGTCTGATCACGGACCCCGGCACCTGGGACCGGCCGGTGGACGGCCTGCTCGCACCCGACGTCCTGACCCGGCGCGCGGTGGCGGCGCTGCCGCCCACGCCCGTCCCGGACCGCGCCCTGCACACCCGCTTCTTCCGGCTCGCCGAGACCGACCCGGGCCGCGTCGCGGTCGTCCGCCCCGACGGCGGCACCCTCACCTACGGGGAACTCGCCGACACCGCCCGGAGGACCGCCGCGCTGCTGCGCCGCCACGGCGTGCGCGAGGGCGACACCGTCGCGCTGACGCTGCCCAAGGGCGCCGACCAGATCACCGCCGTCCTCGGCATCCTGGCCGCGGGCGCCGCGTACGCCCCCGTGGGCGTCGAGCAGCCCGCCGTACGCCGCGAACGCATCCACTCCGTGGCCGGCGCCTCCGCCGTGCTCACCGACCGGGAGCACGCGCCGCTA
>NZ_WWHX01000224.1 GCF_009862125.1 Streptomyces sp. SID5910 | reverse complement strand
ACCGGGGCACGCCGTGAGTTCGCCACCCTGGTGGGGGAGTTCCGGCGGACTCCCGTCCTCGTCCCGCTCGACGAGGACGACGTACCGCTGACGGGTGACCACGGCGGTGTGCGGTGGATCTACGCCTTCATCGACGAGGAGGCCCTCGCCCGATTCGCGATGGCGAGGGGGCAACAGAGCCGCGAGTGGCCCTATCGGCGGGTTCTGGGAGCACGGCTGCTGGACGTCGGCGTACCCGCGGTGGGGGTCCCGTGCGGGGTCGCTGTGGACGTCGGCAGCGACGAGGCAGTGCTGCTGCCCCCGGTCCTGGGGGTCGTTCCCGAGGACGTGGCGGTGGACGCCGAGGGGAACGGGGACGGGGAGGAGCTGCGATGACCAGCACCGACGGCAAGGACCTGCAGGCCGAGGGCCTGAACCTGATCACCCAGGGGATCACCCTCACCCTGGAGGAGCTGCGCGAGCTGGGCATGGTGGGGCAGGCCGGAGCCGGACGGGGCTTCTCCGACATCGCCCTCTCGGGCCTGGAGGTCGGACACGAGGGCCTGACGTCCGCGTTCACGTCGTTCTGCGAGCGCTGGGAGTGGGGCGTGCGCGCTCTGGTGGCCGAGGGCAACGACTTCGCGGCCGGGGTGGGGCTCGCGGCCGGGACGCTGTACGAGACCGACCAGTACGTGGAGGGGACGCTGAAGATCGCGACGAACTCCCTGGTAGGCAATCCGTACGCCACCGAGGAGGAGATCACCGGGAAGAGCTGGTCCCAGCTGGGCAACGACACCGTCGACGCCTACCTCAACCCGGACTACAGCAGGGAGTCGTTCGACCAGGCCTGGGCGAACAGCAAACAGGGGTGGATGGACGCCGGCCGGGACGTCATGACCTCGAACACGATGATGCCGCCGGGGATGAGGCCCGAAGACCTGCGTCACCGGGTCGGGATCAGTGACGAGCAGTACGAGCAGGCGTTGGACGAGTCCTTCGGGCCTTCGCCGGAGGAGCGCGCCCAGGCGGCCCAGCCACCGCAGCCGGAGCAGCCCCAGCGGCACTGGCAGGCACGTCAGGACGGGAGCGCCGGCTGATGGGAGTGGGAGACCTCGTCAACTCCGGCCTCGGAGCGCTGGAAGACGGCATCGACGCCGGCAAGAACGTTCCGTTATGACGACGCCGGCAACCTGACCGGGGTCACCCGCTCCGACGGCCGGGAGGCGAGAGCCGAGTACAACGACCTGCGCCTGCCGGTGAAGGTGGCGAATCCCGATGGCGGGGTCTGGCGCCAGACGTACGACGACCGCGGCAATCGCACGTCGGTCACCGACCCGGCGGGCAACGCCAGCACCTTCGCATACGACGAGGCGGGTCACCTCACCTCGGTGACCGATCCGCACGGCAACGTCACCACGGTCCGCTGCGACCGCGCGGGCCTGCCGGCGTCGGTCACGGACCCGCTCGGCGCGGTCACGACCTACGAACGCGACGCACTGGGCCGTCCGGCCGCCGTGACGGACCCGACGGGCGCGGTGACCAGGCTGGACTGGTCGGTGGAAGGCCACCTGCTGCGCCGGACCGCCCCCGACGGTACGACGGAGTCCTGGACCTACGACGGCGAGGGCAACAACACCAGCCACACCGACCCGTTGTGCGGCGTGACCCGCTACGAGTACACGCACTTCGACCTGCTCACGGCCCGCACGGGCCCGGACGGGGTCCGCTACGAGTTCGAGCACGACACGGAGCTGCGGCTCACGAAGGTCACCAACCCGCAGGGCCTGACCTGGACGTACGAGTACGACCCGGCCGGACGCCTGGTCAGGGAGACGGACTTCGACGACCGCACCCTCGCCTACGCCCACGACCCGGCGGGCCGGCTGACCTCCCGCACGGACGCGCTGGGCCAGACGATCGCGTTCGAGCACAACGACCTGGGCCAGGTGACCCGCAAGGACGCCGACGGGCGGGTCACGAGCTACGCGTACGACTTCACGGACAGCCTGGCCCAGGCCACGGGCCCGGACGGTTCGGACCTGACGATCCTGCGGGACCGCTACGGCAGAGTGCGCGAGGAGACGGTCGACGGCCGCACGCTGACCTACGCGTACGACGAACTGGGCCGCCGCACCGGCCGTACGACTCCGACCGGCGCGACGACGACCTGGTCGTATGACGCGGTGGGCCGCAGGACGGACATGGTGGCTTCGGGGCGCCCCATCGACGTCACGTACGACGAGGCGGGCCGCGAACTCTCCCGCCGCGTAGGCGACACGATCACACTGGACCACACCTTCGACGCCCTGGGCCGTCTGACGACGCAGTCGGTCACGGGCGCGGGCGGGCGCACGGTCCAGCACCGCACCTACACCTACCGCGCCGACGGCAACCTGATCGGCATCGACGACCAGCTCACAGGGAGACGCCGCTTCGACCTCGACGCCACGGGTCGGGTCACGGCGGTGCACGCGGCGAACTGGACGGAGACGTACGCCTACGACGCGGCCGGCAACCAGACGCACGCGGAGTGGCCGTCGACCCACCCGGGCGCCGAGGCCACGGGCGAGCGCACCTACACGGGTACCCGCATCACGCGCGCCGGCCGGATCCGCTACGAACACGACGCCCTGGGCCGCATCACGCTGCGCCAGAAGAGGAACCTGTCCCGGAAACCCGACACCTGGCGCTACGAATGGGATGCGGAGGACCGCCTGACCGCGGTCACCACCCCGGACGGCACCCGCTGGCGCTACACATACGACCCGCTCGGCCGCCGCACGGCGAAGCTCCGCCTCGCTGAGGACGGCGAGACGGTCGTGGAACGGGTGGACTTCACCTGGGACGGCACGACCCTGTGCGAACAGACCACGACCTCACCGGACCTCCCCCACCCGGTCGCCGTCACCTGGGACCACCAGGGCCTGCGCCCCCTGGCCCAATCGGAACGCATCCTCACCGGCGAGGCCACGCAGACAGAGATCGACACCCGCTTCTTCGCCATCGTCACCGACCTGGTCGGCACACCGAGCGAACTGATCGACGAACAGGGCGACATCGCCTGGCGAACCCAGAGCACTCTGTGGGGCACGACAGCCTGGGCAACGAACAGCACGACGTACACACCCCTGCGCTTCCCGGGCCAGTACTACGACCCGGAAACGGGCCTGCACTACAACTATTTCCGCCATTACGACCCCGAAACTGCCCGTTATTTAACAAATGATCCCCTCGGCCTCGAACCTGCACCCAATCCAATTCTTTACGTCGATAATCCACAGAGGTGGACTGACGCTCTGGGCCTTGCTCCGGACGCGTGCACCAACCAAGTGGCTCTGGGGATCCGTGATCCTCACAATAACGGCGGGGATGACTTGCGTAGGTTTGCCAATGGGAATAACTATACGCATTACCTCGACAATTGGACAGACTTCGAGAGCCATGTGAGGGCTGCTGCTCACAACCCGGACGTCCATCTGCATATCGTCATGGACGGTTTCTCTGGAGGTACGCCTTCAGAAAGGTTCATGAATGCTTACCGGGCCGGTATGGGGGATAATTGGTTTGCAACGGAGCGTGAAATGTACCATGTGGGCAAAGCGGTGCGTCTCGGTGATCGTGCATGGGATAGCATCAGCTTCTATGAGGATGGAAAGGTCGTGCATGTGCCAGAGCCGGCCAGTTGGCCAATGCCTAGGAGTTGAGTATGCGTAACGTCGTTGAATGGGAGCGAAGCTTTAAGGTTTGGCAGTACTCGGTGACGCACTCAGTTCTTCTCCTAAGGAGCTACCATCCGCAGCTGTATCAAACTCGTATCGATATCATTTTCCCTGCTGTGGCATTGATGCACCTTCAGCCGTCCTTTGGGCAATTGCGTATTGCCGCGCCAGACGAGGGAGAAGCGGCCCAATTTCTGCAGTTGCGCCGGGTGGCGCCGTCTCGAGGTACGCTGTTCGTTTTGAATGAGGGGGAGGGCTATGTTCAGGCCGCAGACTGTCAGTGGCATGAGGACGATGGGGATCATCACGCGCCCTCGAGATTTGGCCCTCTGAGGGGAACGGTGTAGCACTTCGCGTCGCGTCCGTGCATCGAGCGGACGCTATGCGCCTGCACTATGTGGTAGCTCGCCAGTATCATCCGTCGGGAGAATTATGCGTCGCCATGCCCGGCGTGTACCGATTGGAATGCGATGACACCCAAGTCGTTCCAGCGCGGTAGTGAGAGTCCGCGTTTTCCCGCCTGGACCCCGCCCACTGACATCGAGCACGCATTGCTCGACGCGAGAACGCGGAATGACTGGGCCGCGTACTTCGAAACGCTCGCTCGGGCCGAGCTGTATTTCGAGATAGTGCGCGAGAAAGCGGACGGTGTGCCGACGGGGACGTTCCCGGTGTTCCTGCGGAAGGGGAGGAAGAACCGGTTCTGGCCGGTCTACACGGTGGGAATGCTTCCCACGCCCACTCCCGACCAGGTCTTCGACGTGCACAGCCTCCGCTGGTTCGCCGACGTGTGGGGGCCTGGTGACCCCCCGTACATCGTGGTCAACCCCGGTACCCCCTGCGAGGCCTGGCTCCCCGCCGCGCCGCCGCACTCGGCGGCCTGGGCTCAGTACTCGGAGCGGATCGGTTATCCCGACATGTCCAAGCGTCTGGTCGCCCTCCGCGTCGGCGGCCCCCTGCGCGGTCCGGTCGCGCACGGACTCGCTTGCGGGGCCCTGCTGTGCGTGCACAACGGAGATCCATGGAATGCCATCGCCTGGCACGGCACCGGATATCCCGGGGAACGCAGACGGCTGCGCGAATGGTGGGACATCGAGAGCCGTGAGGACTGGCTGCCCATCCTCGACAGCCTCCTCGCCGCCGATCAGCACAGTGGAGCCTGGGAGTTCGTGCTCGGTCTCCGGCGCTCCATCGCGCGCGACTTCGGAGGGCACGTCGACGCCGGGTACTGGCGGCAGGCGGCCGCCGAGATCATCCGGGGCCGTTCCGGCGGGAGCGTCGCGCTCTCGCCCGACGGGGTCACGAAGACCGAGCCGGAGCCCGAGGCCGCGGTGGAGGCCCGTATCCAGGGCATACACCACCTCATCGGGCGCATCAGCCGTTACGAGGCCCGCATGCGGGCCGATGGCGTGCTCGAGGAGAACCGGTACGTGACGTCCGTCGACGCCTGGGATCTGGGGCGGGCGTCGAAGATGGCGCGATGGGGGCTCGGGGCCCGGTTCGGCACCCTTCAGGAGGCCGAGGCCGCCGTCGTCCAGGCGGGGCGGGCCGCGGCCCTCGCCTACCGGTCCTGGCAGGACTTCTCCGCCGGCTACATCCTCGGCCGCTGTCTGCATTTCGACGAGGAGGACTTCGGCAGCTGGTACACCGACATGGTCGACGCCCACCGCCTCCTGATGACCGACCCCGGCAGTCCCTGGCTCAACATCCCCTTCCGGTGAGAGGGGGCGCGGATTGTTCAACCTGCCCCGTTTTGCCGCCTCTTGTGCCCCGTAAGTTCCTCTTGAGGTACAGAAACGCTGTTCTCCGGTCACAGACGCGTGGTTACAGTGCTCACGTAGTCACGCAGTGAAGTCGTCCGGGTGGGTCGGAGTGATGCCGGCCGACCCAGGGGCATGGGGAGACGGGGAGCCGCGCGTGCCAACTGCCATTGCCGTGACCAGTGCCGACATGGCGCTGCCGCCGCAGGACGAACGGACCATGCCCGCGGTCGTGCTCCACGACGTCGACCAGCGTCCCCTGGAGCAGGCGTTGGGGGAGATACAGGCGCTGGTCGAGCAGCACGGGCATGTCATCGTGGTGTGCTCGCCGGGGGTCTCCCCGAGTGTGGAGCGGCGGCTGCACACCGTCCGGTCCCTGCTGGAGACCGACCGCATCGCCCTGTTCCGGCCGGCCCTGCCGCCGCTCGGGCTCGCCGTGCTGGCCCGTCAGTTACGGCAGCTGGCCTCCTGCGACCTCGGCCCCGGCGTCCTCGCCTCGGCCGGACGGCTGCTCACCCACTACATCCACGCCGGCGCGCTCCTCGGCTCCGTCGCCCGGCTCGACCACGTCCCCGTGGGCCTGAAGTCGCACGCCAAGTCCTGGGTCCCGGGCAGCCAGTTCGGCGTCGTCGCGCATCCCGAGCCGCAGCTCGTGCGGATCGCCCCGGGCGCGGCGCTCGCCGGACCCGAGTTCGGGACCTGGATGCTGCACGCCAAGGGCCAGCTCGCGTCCGACTGGGTCACCGGCACCCTGGCCCCCTCCTGGAAGGTCCAGGGCCTGCACGAGACCCCGCTCCCGGCGGAGTCCCCCGGCTGGTGGGGGACCGGCAGGCTCACCGAGTTCTGCGCCTACCTGCCCGACCTGTCGGTGCTCTACCAGCTCGTCACCTCCGTACGGCAGAGCACCTGCCACTGGTGCGGCATCGACGTCATCGGTGACCGCTGCGTCTTCTGTTCCGCGACACCACCCGTCGACGACGGCCACCCCGGCCTCGGCCCCGGCACCCGGCCGCCCCGCCGCGAGCTCCCACGGGGCCACCGCGGCAGACGCGCACTCACCCGCTAGACCCGACCCGACGCACCTCCCGCCCTCCGATCCGGCTCAACCGATTCCCCCAATGAGGTTGCACGGCCCATGAACTCCCGTCAGCGCCGCGGCATCATCCTGCTGATCCTGTCGGTCCTCTGCGCCCTCGGCGCCTTCGCCGGCGTGCTGTCCGTCATCAACGACGCGAAGTCCAAGGTCGGCCCCGAGGTCACCGCGTACCAGGTCAAGAAGACCGTGGCGCCCTACACGCCCCTCGGCGCGGACCAGTTCGAGAAGATCGAGATGCCCGAGCGCTGGCTGTCGGAGAACGCGGTCAGGGACCTCTCCGGGATCCGCGGCAAGATCGCCGTGACGACGCTGAAGGCGGGCTCGCTGCTCCAGAGCGACATGATCGTCGACCAGCCCGCCCTCCAGCCGGGGCAGCAGGAGGTCGCCATCATGATCGACGCGGCGACCGGCGTCGCCGGCAAGATCACACCGGGCGCCTCCGTGAACGTGTACGCCACCTTCGAGGGCGAGCGCGAGGGCGCCCCCGACCTCTCCAAGATCATCGTGACGAACGCCAAGGTCATCGACGTCGGCGAACTCACCTCGCTCCAGCCCGGCGAGAAGAGCAGCGAACGCCGGGCCACCGAGGCGGTCCCCATCACCTTCGCCCTGTCCACCATCGACGCCCAGCGCATCACCTACGCCGAGTCGTTCGCCCAGCGGGTCAGGCTCGCGCTCGTGGCGCCGGGCAGCGACACCACGGTCCCGGACCAGGACCGTACGTACGAACTCGCGAAGGACAAGTGAGAGGCCCGCATGCCCACGAGGATCCTCCCGGCAGTCGGCGACGCGGACGCCGTACGGTCCATCACGACCCTGCTCAGCCAGCTCCCGGACGTCGAACCGGTCGCCCCGGTGACCGACTCCACCCAGCTCGTCGACACCCTCGCCCGGCTGGCCGCCGAGTCCGTCGACGAACTGCCCGAGGTCGTCGTCGTGCACGAGCGGATCGGCCCGGTCCCGGCGCTGGAGCTGATCCGCGAGGTCGCCCTGCGCTTCCCCGCCGTCGGCGTCATCCTCGTCACCTCCGACGCGAGCCCCGGCCTCTTCCAGGCCGCCATGGACTACGGCGCCCGCGGCCTGGTCGCCCTGCCGCTCAGCTACGAGGAACTCGCCAGCCGCGTCCAGGCGGTGGCCCAGTGGTCGGTGGGCGTACGCCGGCATCTCGGCAGCGGCGGCGACGTGTTCACCGGCGTCGGCGGCACCGTCGTCACCGTCAGCGGCGCCAAGGGCGGGGTCGGGGCGACCCTCACCGCTGTCCAACTGGCGCTCGCCGCCCAGGCGTCGGGCCGCGCCACCGCCCTGGTCGACATGGACCTCCAGGCCGGTGACATCGCCTCCTACCTGGACGTCCAGTTCCGCCGTTCCGTCGTCGACCTGGCCGCCATCAACGACATCTCGCCCCGCGTCCTGGCCGACGCCGTCTTCCGCCACGACACCGGCCTCGCCCTGCTGCTCGCCCCCGGCGAGGGCGAACGCGGCGAGGAGGTCACCGACCGCGCCGCACGCCAGGTCGTCAGCGCCCTGCGCTCCCGCTACGAGGTCGTCGTCATCGACTGCGGCGCCCAGCTCGGCGGGGCCGGCGCCGCGGCTGTGGAGATGGCCGACAAGGCGCTGCTGGTCACCACCCCGGACGTCATCGCCGTGCGGGGCGCCAAGCGGGCGGTGCGGATGTGGGACCGGCTCCAGATCCGCAAGGCCGAGGAGACGACCGTCGTCGTCAACCGGCACACGCGCGGTACGGAGATCCAGCCCCCGCTGGTCCGGAAGATCACCGGCACGGCGGTCGCCGCGACCACCGTCCCCGCCGCCTTCAAGGAACTCCAGGGCGCCGTCGACTCCGGCCGCATCCACGATCTCGACGGCCGGAGCACCGTGAAGCAGGCCCTGTGGACCCTCGCCGGCGAGCTGGGCCTGGCCAAGCCCGCCGGGGGCGACCGCAAAGGCGGCCGGTTCCGCAGCGACCGGGGGTCGGTGAGCTTCCGGCGCCGGAAGGACGGTGGGGGATGAGGACCTACGGCTTACCCGGCCGGCGCTTCGGAGGCTCGGGCAGGTACGGCGACCGCGGCCAGGTCACCGTCGAGTTCCTCGGCATGACGCCGACGATCCTCGTCACGCTGGTGGTGCTGTGGCAACTCGTGCTCGTGGGATACACCTTCACCCTCGCGGGTAATGCTGCCGACGAGGCGGTACGGGCGGCGACGGCGGCCGGTCCGGGGGCGCGGCAGGGCGCCTGCCAGGACGCCGGCCGGGACAAGCTGCCGGGGGCCTGGGAGGGAGGTGCCGGGGTGGACTGCTCCACCGCGAACGGGTACGTCACGGCCGACGTGCGACTGGAGGTCCCCATCCTCTTCCCGGGGACCGTCGGCTTCCCCTTCACCGTGCACGGGCACGCGGGGGCCGTGGAGGAAGAGGAGGACGACGACTGACATGCCGTACTCCCACCGCGACGGGCGGGCCCGCGACCGGGGCCAGGCCGCCATCGAGTACCTCGGCTTCCTGCCGATCCTGGTCATCGTCGCCATGGCCGCCGTACAGCTCGGCCTCATCGCCTACACCGCCCAGCAGGCCGGCACCGCGGCCCGCGCCGGCGCCCGGGGGGCCTCGCTCCAGGAGAGCGCGCAGGAGGCCTGCGCCACGGCGGTCAGCGACTGGCTGGCCGACGGCACCAATTGCCCGCCCTCGTACGGCGGCGACGAGGTGACGGTCACCGCCTCCGTCGACATCCCCTCCATCGTCCCCGGCTGGGACTTCGGGAACGCCACCAGGACGGCGACCATGCCGCTCGACCACGAAGCGGACGAGTGACGGCATGACCAGCGACGGCATGACCAGCGACGGCGTGACCAGCCACGTCGTGACCGGCGACCGCACGACCGGCGACCGCGTGAACGAGGAGCAAGGAGCACCGGACGCATGAGCCTGCGCGCACGCATCCACTCGCCCGAGGAGCACGGCGGCCGGGGCGAGGACGGACACCTCGTCGCCTCCTACCGGGCCAAGCTCCTGGAGGAGATCGACCTCGCGGAGATGAGCTCGCTCGCCATGGCCGAGCGCCGGGCCCGCCTGGAGCGCGTCCTCGGGCACATCATCAGCCGCGAGGGCCCGGTCCTCTCCACGGCCGAACGCTCCCAGCTGATCCGCCGGGTCGTGGACGAGGCCCTAGGCCTCGGCATCCTCGAACCCCTGCTGGAGGACGCCTCCATCACGGAGATCATGGTCAACGGCCCCGACTCGATCTTCGTGGAGCGCGGCGGCCGCGTCGAACAGCTCCCGCTCCGCTTCGCCTCCGACGACCAGCTGATGCAGACCATCGAGCGCATCGTCTCCACCGTCAACCGCCGCGTGGACGAGTCGAATCCGATGGTCGACGCCCGCCTCCCCTCCGGCGAGCGCGTCAACGTCATCATCCCGCCGCTGTCCCTGACCGGCGCCACGCTCACCATCCGCCGCTTCCCGCGCTCCTTCACCCTCCAGGAGCTGATCGGCCTCGGCTCGCTCGACGAGCACATGCTGTACCTGCTGGCCGGACTGGTGCAGGCGCGCTTCAACATCATCGTCTCGGGCGCCACCGGCACCGGCAAGACGACCCTCCTCAACGCCCTGTCCGGCCTGATCCCCGAGACCGAACGCATCATCACCATCGAGGACTCCGCCGAACTCCAGCTCCAGCAGGCCCACGTGATCCGCCTGGAGTCCCGCCCGCCCAACGTCGAGGGCAAGGGCCGCGTCACCATCCGCGACCTCGTGCGCAACTCGCTGCGCATGCGCCCCGACCGCATCGTCGTCGGCGAGGTCCGCGGCGGCGAGTCCCTGGACATGCTCCAGGCCATGTCCACCGGTCACGACGGCTCGCTCGCCACCGTCCACGCCAACAGCGCCGAGGACGCCCTGATGCGCCTCCAGACCCTCGCCTCCATGTCGGACGTCGAGATCCCCTTCGTCGCCCTGCACGACCAGATCAACAGCTCCGTCGACGTCATCGTGCAGCTGACCCGGTTCGCCGACGGTGCCCGCCGCATCACCGAGATCGCCCTGCTGGCCAGCCACGGCGGCGAGCCCTACCGCCTGGCCACGGTCGCCCGCTTCAACGCCCAGCCGATGACCGCCGACGGCCGCATCTACGGCGCCTTCGAGTACCACCCCCTGCCGCGCCGCACCGCCGAACGCCTGTACATGGCGAGCCAGCCCATTCCGCAGGCCTTCGGCGTGGCCCACTCCGCGGAACAGCTCGCCACCCGAGAAGCCAGGTAGGACCGCCCGATGGAACTGCACACGCTCGTCACGCTCACCACCGGCATCACCCTGCTGACCTGCGTCCTGGCGGTCATGGGCCTGCACTCCTACGCCGCCGGAAGGGCCCAGCGCGAGGCCCTGGTCGACCGCCTCTCCGCCACCGGGCAGCTCCCGCCGGGCGGTCGTCGGCGCCGCTTCCGCACCCTGGACCGCCGGCTGCGCCGTACGAGGCTCGGCAGGAGGCTGGAACTGCGCCTGGCCGCGACCGGCCTGGACCTCACCCCCGGCGAGTTCTTCGCCTACATGCTCGCCACGGTCGCGGGCCTGTGGCTGGTCGGCCAGGCCGCCCTGGCCCCCTTCTTCGGCCCGCTCGCCGGCCTGCTGGGCGTCTGGGCGGCGATGCAGTTCCTCACCTGGCAACGCCAGAAGCGCATCGAGAAGTTCATCAACCAGCTCCCCGAACTCGCCCGCATCCTCGCCAACGCCACCCAGGCCGGCCTCGCCCTGCGCACCGCCATCGGCATGGCGGCGGAGGAGCTGGAGGCCCCGGCCGGCGAAGAACTCGCCAAGGTCGCCGACCAGTTGGCCATCGGCTCGTCCATGGACGACGCCCTCGGCGAACTTGCCGAACGCCTCCCCTCCCGCGAACTCGTCGTCCTGGTCACCACCCTCGTCCTGTCCAACCGGGCCGGCGGCCAGGTGGTCAGCGCGCTGCGCAACCTCACCGAGACGCTGGAGGAACGCAAGGAGACCCGGCGCGAGGTCCGCACCCAGCTGTCCCAGGTCAGCATGACCTCGTACGCCGTACCGGTCCTCGGCGTCGGCTCGTTGTTCCTGATGAACGGGGTCAAGGACGGCGCCCTGGAGCGCATGACCGGCTCCCCGGTCGGCCAGGTCGCGGTGATCACCGCCTTCGGTCTCTACGCCGTCGGCTTCGTCCTCATCCGCCGCCTGTCCCGCATCGACGTCTGAGGAAACCGGGAAACCGAGGAAGGAGGAGCGAGCCATGGGACTGCTGCTCGCACTGGGCATGGGCCTGAGCGTCTGGGGCGCGTTCGCCGGCATCCGCATGTACCGGGCCGACGCCAAACTCCCCGGCGACCTCGCCCTCGCCCTGGAGGTCGGCTCCACCCGCACCGGCGCCGTCGACTCCCTGATCGACCGCCTCGGCATGCGCTACGCCCCCGCCGTGCTGCGCCTCATGGGCCCGGCCCTGGTCGCGAAGTACCGCCGCCGCATCGACCTGGCCGGCAACCCGGGCGGCCTGACCATCGACCGCTACGCTGCCCGCCGCGCCGTCTACGGCTTCCTGGGCACCGTCGGCTTCCTGGTCTTCCTGCTGCGCGGCCAGTACGTCGTGGCGCTCCTGCTCCTGGCCTTCGGCGCGTTCTGGACGGAGGTGGGCATCTGGTCGGCGATCCGCATCCGCAAGGACGTCATCGAGCGCACGCTCCCCGACTTCCTCGACGTCCTGGCGGTCGTGGTCAGCGCCGGCCTCGGCTTCCGCCAGGCCCTGGACCGCGTCGCGATGCGCTACGAGGGTCCCTGGGCCGACGAACTGCGCATCACCCTGCGCCAGATGGACCTCGGCATGAGCCGCCGCCAGGCCTTCGCGGAGCTGCGCCGGCGCAACGACTCCGAACAGGTGGCGATGTTCGTGACGGCACTCCAGCAGGGCGAGGAACTGGGCGCGCCCATCGTGGACACCCTGGTGTCCCTGGCCAAGGACATGCGCCGCACGGACGCCCAGAACGCCCGCCGCAAGGCCGCCCGGGCCGTCCCCAAGGCCACCATGATGATCACGACGTTCATGGTCCCGGCCACGATGATCCTCCTCGGCGCCGGTCTGATCCTCGGCTCGGGGACGGACTTCGGCACGATCACGGGCGAGTAGGGGAGGACGGACGGCATGGCCACGACCAACCCACCGGCGAGGGACCTGACGCCCCGACAGCCGGACGACCGACCCGCTCGCACACGCCGCCGCCACCGGCTTGCACGTCCGGCCCCGTCGGCCACCGCCCCGCCTGCGGACGCGGCCCTGCCGACCCACACCGTCTCGCCCGCGGACGCGGTCCCGCCGGCCCGCATCGCCCGTGAGGCCGCGTCGGACGGTCCGGTGACGCCCGTGCTGCCGCCGGGCTGGGAGCCGGTGGGGTCGCCGAAGGGCTGGGAGGCCGCGTCGGCGCCGGACCGGCCGGGGGCCGACCACCCCGGCGTACGCCCGGCCGCCCGGGACGCGACGCAGGGGCCACCCTCCGTGCCCGGCCCCGAGGAGCCCGTGCGGGAACCCGCACTCAGCCTCCAGGTGAACGCCCTCCAGGCCCTGTGCCGCCAGGTCTTCGGCTTCCGCCTGGCCATGATCGCGCTGGCCGCCCCCGCCGCCCTCCTCAACGCCGGCCCGGGCCTGGGCGTCCGCCTGGTCGGCGCCGCCGTGGTCGTCACCTTCATGGTGTCGTACGTCCTCGTCCGCGACTGGGAGCGCTTCGGCCCCCTCCTCCTGCGCCACCCCACCCTCCTGGCGGCGGACACGCTCTTCGGCTCGCTGCTCCTGATCTCGGCGGGCCCCGACACGACCCTCGCCTACGTCAGCGTCTGCACCCCGCTGCTCGCCGGGCTCGTCTACGGCTGGCGCGGCGCGGCCGTCTTCGCCTCGCTCCAGTCGCTGATCCTGCTGCTGGTCCACGCGACGCTGAACCCGCACCCGGGCGTCGCGGAGGCGTCGCTGCTGCCGGGCCTGTGCGTCATCGCCGGGGCGGCGGGCTCCAGCCTGCGCGGGCTGCTGCTGCGCTTCGGCTCCGCCACCGAGGCCCTGACGGCGGTCCGGGCCCGCCTGGCGGTCGCGGAGGCGGTGAGCGCCGAACGCGCCCGGCTCGCCCGCGAACTGCACGACTCCGTCGCGAAGACCCTGCACGGCGTGGCCCTGGCGGCCGACGGCCTGGCCGCCACGGCGGGCAACGGCCGCATGGACCCGGCGCTGGCCAGGCGCCAGGCCGAACTGGTCGCCCGCTCGGCGCGCCGAGCCGCCGCCGAGTCCCGCGAACTCCTGACCGACCTGCGCCGCGAGACGGACCCGGCGCAGGGCACGGACCTCGCGGCGGAACTGGACGAACGGGTACGGGACTTCACCACCCGCACCGGCGTACCCGCCACCTGCCACCACCCCGCGCCGACCCCCCTGGTGCCCCCGGCGGCGGCCCGGCAACTCCTCACCATCGTCTCCGAGGCCCTGGAGAACGCCCACCGCCACGCGGCACCGGCCCACGTCCACGTCCGCACGGCCGTACGGGGCGACCTGCTGCGGATCACCGTCCACGACGACGGCACCGGCCTCCCGCCGGACACCGACCTCGAACGCCTTCGCGCCACGGGCCACTTCGGCCTGGTCGGCATGGTGGAGCGGGCCGCCTCGGTGGGTGCCCGCATCCGCATCGGCCGGGGCGGCCACCCGCGGGGCACGGAGGTCCGCGTGGACCTGCCCCTGTCCGCCCTGGTGCCCGCACCCGGCACGAGCACGAGCCCGCCCGCATGAACGCGCCCCATGTCAGGAGAGGAGCACACCCGATGCCGGACGACGAGACGCAGCCGCACGGGAACGGCCGGCCACTCCACCCCTTCCCGCCGCCCGCCCCGGCCGCCGCCCTGCGGGTGGTCGTGGCCGACGACAACCCGGTCGTCCGCGCCGGTCTCACCGCGCTGCTCTCCGGCCGCCCGGACATCACGGTCGTCGCCGAGGCCACCGACGGCCGCCAGGCCTGCGAGGCCGCGCAGCGGCACCGCCCCGACGTGGTCCTCCTCGACGTCCGCATGCCCGGCGTGGACGGCATCTCCGCCCTCCCGTACCTGGTGGGCATCGCCCCGGTGATGATGCTGACGTACAGCGGGGAGTCGGACATCGTCCGCGAGGCCCTGCGACGCGGTGCGGGCGGCTACCTGGTCCACGGCGAGTTCACGGCGGACCAGTTGGTGGCGGCGGTACGGGACGTACGGCGGGGCAGGGCGCACTTCACCCCGACGGCGGCGGACGCTCTGCTGACCGACCTGCGTGCGAGTGCACACGACGAGCAAACCCCCAACTCGGCTGTAGAGCAACCGTGCGGACATACATCTGCCCAATCCCTTTCGCAACTGCAACCGAATGTGGGACAGTCGTCGTCTGGTACTCCCGACAGGTCGCGGTTCCAACTGAGCACGAGGGAGGTGGAGATCATGGAGCACATCGCATCCGGGATGAACAACCAGCAGATCGCCGCCACGTGCTTCATCAGCGAGAAGACGGTCAAGAACCACATCAACCGCATCTTCGCCAAGCTCCACAGCGCGAGCCGCTCCGAGGCCACCGCCAAGTGGCTGGGCCTGGGGTGAGCGCGATGAACCGACCCTCGCTACGTGATTGGGCCCGCGATTGGGCCCTGGGACCCTCGGCAGACCGGCCGGTCCCGCCGTACGGTGCCGACGACGAGCGCGGCACCGGCCACCCTGGAGGGCAACACCATGACCAACTGGCTGCACACCACCGTCACCGCCCTGAAGACCCGCGCCGCCCGCAACGACAAGGGCCAGACGGCGGTGGAGTACCTGGGGATCATCGCGGTGGTGGTGGCCATCGTCCTGGCGATCACGGGGACGGACATCGGTCAGACGATTTACAACGCGATCACCGACAAGATCACCGAAGTCATCGGTGGCTGAAGCCCGGCCGCTTTCGTAGCGACACAGGGCAGGCTTTCCCCATCTACATCACAGTGGTGGGAGGCCTGCTCTTTCTCGCGTTCGCGTACTTTGCGGTCGGCCAGGCCGCAGCGACTCGTAATGACGCCCAGACCGCAGCGGATGCTGCGGCTCTCGCAGCGGCATTGGAAACACGGGATGCCCTCGCAGACCAGTGGCTGCTAAGCATCAAGAAGCCTGACGCATGGCAGGCGATCTTCGACGGCAACGTGCCAGTGGGCAATGGGTGCTGGCGCGCTCATCAGCTGGCGGCACGCAACGATGCGAGTGTGGACTGCAGCCTGGTAGGGCCCTTGTCCTACAGAGTCGTGGCCGAGACCGAAGAGACCGTCGGTGACACCATCGTGCCGGGCACGGAAGAGCAGCGAGCCACGGAATCCGCCACTGCCGTCATCGAGCCTCGTTGCTTGTTTGACCTGTCCGCTGAGGACAACGGTGAAGACGCCTTGCCCAAGCTCACCTGCCAAGGCGAGGACTGGGATCTGAACGAGCCGCTGGAGCTACCCAAGCCCGAGGACCTGTTCGACGTCCACCTGGCCGACTGATATGCGAACGACGAGGACGAAGGAAGCGGAGTCATGAGTATTCGGTTCACACCCAAGGTCGGCAGGGGAGCGGTCGCAGTGACCGTTGCACTTGGGCTCGCCTTCGGCGTGGTCGGTTGTGGGGGCGATGGTGAGGACAACAAGCCTGAGGCTTCCGCGTCCTCGTCCAAGACCAACGGGTCGGGGCCGAGTCCTCAAGAAGGGCAGTCGGACAAACCTCTCGCGGAGCTGAAAGGCCCGTCCGGCCTGTTGCTGAAAATCACCGCCGCGCAACGTGACTCGGGCGGTTTCGTGACAGTGAGCGGTGACCTCAAGAATGACGGCAGCAAGACGGCCACCGTGCCGGCCCAACTAAGCGGTAACGAAACCGAGATCATCCGCAACGGTAGGTCCCTCGGCGGAGCCACGCTGGTGGATTCCAATGGGAAGAAGCGGTATTACGTTCTGCGGGACACCGATGGTCGCCCGCTGACCACCACGAACTTCGCCCCCTTGAAGTCCGGGGAGTCCGTGCCTGTCTTCATGCAATTCCCCGCGCCGCCCGCAGACGCGACCGAGGTGACCTTCCAGCTGCCCATGTTCTCGGCTGCCGGCATCGAGATCTCCGGGTGAGGCCCACCATGACCCCGACCCGGCTCAGCCTGGCCCTCACCACCGCCACCCTCCTGCTCGCCGCGAACCTCCACGGTGCCGCCACCGCCCGCGCCGACGACGACCCCGCCGACCCTCCTGGCACCGGCGCCTCCGCCTCCGCCCCCGTCGACGTCGATCCCAACGACCCCGACCTCAAGCTCCCGGACGGGGCCACGCTCGCGCAGGCCAAGGTGCTGGACATCAAGTCGGTCGTCGAAGACCAGAGCGGTGACGAGCGTCGCGAGGACACCAACACCGACGTGACCTTCGCGCTCCAGGCCGAGGTGCTGTTCGGCAAGGACAGCGCCAAGCTCGGCGGCGAGGCCAAGTCCCGTGTCTCCGGGATCGCCGAGGAGATCAAGAAGCAGAACGCCGGCAAGATCCGCGTCTTCGGCTTCACCGACAACCTCGGTTCCTCCGCCCACGGCGACGTCCTGTCCAAGCAGCGCGCCAACGCCGTACAGGAACTCCTCTCCCAGACCCTGGACGACGCCGGCATCACCTACGAGGTCCGCGGCTACGGCGAGGACTACCCCATCGCCGACAACTCGACGGAGGCGGGCCGCAAGAAGAACCGCCGGGTGGAGGTGTCGTTCCCGCGAACGGAAAGCTGACGAGGTCAATGGGTGCAAGGCGTCGAATCGGTGCGAATTCTGCGTCGGCCGACCCGAACTTCACATTCAAGAAGTATGACGATGCCGGTAAAGGAATCATCATCGCCGCTCCAGCACGGCCTGACGGGCCGGCCCGCTGCTACGGACGGATCTCAGCAACCTCCACCCGCACCCCCGCCCGCA
>NZ_WWHX01000223.1 GCF_009862125.1 Streptomyces sp. SID5910 | reverse complement strand
AACCGGGCGAGGAGGAGTTCCCCGAGGACGGCCTCGGCGGCGCGGACTTCCCGGAGGACGAGTTCTGACGGTGACGGGCGCCGCGGTCATCCCCGGCCGCGATGCTCCGAGCCGCCCGTGCCGTGGGCGACGACGGTCATGTCGGAGACCAGGGCGCGGGCGGCATCGGCGAAGAACTGCTCGTCGGCCCCCTCGGCGAGCCCGAGGACGACGCCCTGGCCGAGGCCGACGAACAGCGCCCTGAGCGCGGTGACCAGGCGTCGTGCCTGATCAGGCGTCACGACGCCGGCACTGTGCGGTCTCCCGGTGAACAGCGCGGTCAGATGGCGCTCCTGCGCCTGGACCGACGCGGCGAGCTGAGCCCTCAGCCCGGCGTCGTGCAGGGCCATGTCCATCAAGGTGATCTGGAGCGACAGGGTGGACACCGCATCCGGAGTGTCACAACTGCGCCGGTAGTACCGGGCGAAGCCGTCCACCGCCTCCAGCAGGTCCGCTCCCGCGGGCACCGCCTGCTCGATCTCCTCGTAGTGCGGCACCTGGTGGTCGGTGACCATGGCGACCACCAGGTTGTTCTTGCTGCCGAACAGCGAGTAGACGGCGCCGGTGGTCAGTCCGGCCCTCTCGGCGATCTCTTCGAGCCTGGCCCGGTGTCCGTCCCGGGAGACGACCTGGAACGCGGCGTCCAGCAGGGCGCGGCGGTTGCGTTCCTTGGTCTCCGCTCTCGTCATTCTCATAATGAGATTATTGCAGTAACTTGATTACGAGAGCGAGTCCGCCAGGGAAGGGACGTCTTGTGTCGCAGGGTCAGAGCACGACACCGACAGGGGCGTACCGCATGGGCGTCATCGGCGACGGGGCCTTCAAGGTGCTGCTCGGTGCGGTGTTCCTCGCCGGCGCGGGCAAGGTCGGTCACCTGCTCGGTGTGCCCGTCTGGCTGATGCTCGTCTCCGGTGCGGCCCTGCTGGCCGGCGGCTGGGCCGAGATCGGATACGTCCGGCGCCGCACGCTGGGCACCTACCTGCGGCTGATGATCGCCTACGACAGCGGCTGGCTGCTCGCCACGCTCGCCGGCCTGCTCCTGGCATGGCGAGGTGGCAGCGCCGGGGGCGAGGTGTGGGTCGCCTACCAGACGGCGGCTCCCCTCGCGCTCGTCGCCGTGCTGGCGTCGTCGAAGCGGATGCCGGCCAGGAGTTCCTGAAGGCGCAGTCCGTGCCGGGCGTCGAGCTCCGCCGGGGTCCCGGTGCGGACGGCGGTCGCGAACTCGCGACGCAGGACGGGCCAGCACTCCTCGTGGTCGATCCCGGCCGTGTCGTACACCAACGGCTCCGCAGGGCCGAACAGTTCGACGCGCGTCATGGCCCGTGGCACGTTGACGGACCCGGACAGCGACGCCTGGCTCACGGCGCCGCCCGCGTGTTCGCAGGTGAGCTCGATCCACCGGCGCGGGTCACCGGTGGCCCGGATGCCGGTGACGGGGCCGACCGCCGCGTCGAGGAGGTCGATCAGATGCGGCCCGAGGTCGAGCAGGGCGCCGTGCTCGAGACGCCAGCCGGTGGCCATCTCGCCGCCGAGGAAGGCTCCGTGGAGGTAGCAGGAGCGGGCCCCGGAGACGTCGAGAGTGCGTGCGGCGTCGAGGAAGGCCCGGGTGGCGGGGTGGTATCGCTTGGTGAGCACGAACTGGGACACCACGCCCGCCTCGGCGACGGCGTCCGCCACGCGCCGGGCCGCCTCCAGGTCGGGGCCGAGCGGCTTCTCCAGGAGCACCGCCTTGCCCGCCTTCGCCGCCAAGGGCGCCAACTCGGCCTGGACGGCGGGCGGCACCGCGAAGGCCACGGCCTCGCAGCGGTCCAGCAGCTCGTCGAAGCCGGCCGCGACGTGCGCCGCGTAGGGCGCCGCGGTCTGCCGTGCCGCGTCGGCACGGCGGGCCCAGACGGCGGCCAGCCGCGTCTCGGGGCCTGCGGCGAGGACGCGGGCGTGCATGGCGCGCGCCCATGGACCGGCGCCCACGAGCCCGACCTCGACGGGTCGGTGCGGCCAGGGCGGAAGAGCGGTTGTCACGAGTGCTTCTTTCCTTCTCTCGGTGGCGTCACGGGGCCAGCCGGCTCAGGCGGTCGTCGGCGTGCCCGGCGGAGTAGAGCAGCCTGACGACCATGGCGGCGGCGCCCATGAGTCCCGCGCGGTCGCCGAGCCGCGAGGAGACGATGTTCAGGTTGGCGGTGGTGCGCGGCATGGCCCGCTGGTACAGGAGTTCACGCACGCCGGTCGTGAACGGGACGCCGGCGAGGTCCCCGGCGATCATGAGGACGCCCGGGTTGAGGAGGGTGACGACGGTCGCCAGGACGGCACCGACCAGGTGTCCGGCCTGCTGGGCGAGCCGGATCGCCTCGGCGTTGCCCTCGGCGAGCAGGCGCCGCACGTCGGATCCGGAGGCCGTCGGAAGACCCTGTTCGGACAGCGCCCGTGCCAACGCGCCGCCGCTGGCCACGGCGGCCAGGCAGCCGTACGAGCCGCACATGCACAGGGCCTCGGGATGATCGTGCAGGCGGACGTGCCCGATGTCGCCGGCGCCTCCGTCGATGCCCCGGTAGACGTCGTCGCCGATCACCACGCCCGCGCCGATGCCGGTGGACACCTTGACGAGCACGAAGGAGGCGCAGTCGCGGTAGTGGGCCTGGTGCTCGGCCAGCGCCATGAGGTTGGCGTCGTTGTCGACGAAGACCGGTACGGGCCCGCCCTCTCCGCTGTCGCCCACGTGCTTCGCGTAGGCCTCCTGGAGGCGTTCACGGATGGGGTACTGGTCCCACCCGGGCATGATCGGCGGTTGGACGACGCGGCCCACCTCCCAGTCGACCGGGCCGGGCACGGACAGGCCGATGCCGCAGACGGCGGCCGGAGTGGTGCCGGCCGCCTCGATCAGGCCGGGCACCCGGGCGGCCACCTGGTCGAGGACCTGGTCGGGTCCCTGGGCGATGTCCAGGTCCCCGGTGTGCTCGGCCAGGACGGTGCCGGCGAGGTCCAGTATCGCGGCGCGGGCGTGCCGGGTCTCCAGGTCCACCGCGACGACGCAGGCGTGGGCCGGGTCGAACTCGATCCGGTCGCTGGGCCGGCCGCCGGTGGAGATGCCGGAGGTGTGCCGCAGCCAGCCCGCCCGGTTGAGCAGGTCGAGGCGTTGCCCGACGGTGGAACGGGAGAGTCCGGTGGCACGCTGGAGGTCGGCGCGGGTGTTCGCGCGGCCGCTGCGGATGAGCTGGAGCAGCTCGCCCGCGCTGACCTGATTCGATGTCATCGGCTTTTCCTCACGGCTCAGCTCTTGTCGGCGCCGCTGGTCAGGCCCTCGGTGAGGAGGCGTTCGGCGGCGAAGAACAGAAGTACCACGGGGATCGTCAGCACGACGGAGCCCGCCATGAGAACGGTCTTGGGCACCTCGATGCCGTTGGAGAGCTGGGCGAGGCCGAGGGAGACCGTCCACTTGTCCGGATCGGCGGCGAGGAACAGCAGCGCGAAGAGGAACTCGTTCCACGCGATCATGAAGACGTACAGGCCGGTCGCCATCAGGGACGGCAGGGCGAGCGGCAGGATCACCTTGCGCAGGGTCTGGAGCCGGGAGGCTCCGTCGAGGGCGGCGGCCTCCTCGATGGAGGCGGGGATGGTGACGAGGTAGTTCTTCAGCATGTAGATCGTCACGGGCACGGTCTGGGCGACGTAGACGACGGCCAGGCCGACCAGGCTGGAGGACAGCCCGATCTTGGCGAAGACGACGAACAGCGGAACGGCCAGCAGGGTCGTCGGGAAGAGGTACACGGCCAGGAAGAGCGTGCTGATCCGGCGGTGGCCGAAGAACTTCAGCCGGCTGACGGCGTAGGCGCCGGGCACCGCTGCCACGAGGGTCAGGGCCACCGTACCCAGCGACACCAGTGCGGAGTTGACCAGGAAGTTGAGGAAGCCCTGGCCGCCGTCGTCGGTGGAGCGCAGGACGTCCTCGTAGGTGGAGAGGGTGAAGTCCTTCGCCGAGACCCACAGGGAGCCGGGATCGAGCAGGAGCGCGTCGATGGGCTTCAGCGACAGCAGCACCATGTAGTAGAAGGGCAGGACGGTGATCACGGCCAGGAACGCGATGACGAACCAGCGTACGATGCCGAAGAACCGGTCCTCGAACCGGGCCCGGGACAGGGCCGTCTTGCTGGTCACGCTTCCTCCTGGACCTTGTTGCCGAAGAACTTGAAGTAGAGGCCCAGCAGGACCACCAGGCAGGCGGCCAGGACGAGGGCCTGGGCGGACGCGGCCCCCACGTCGTAGCGGGCGGTGAGGAAGTCGTAGACGCGCACGGCGGCGACGTCGGTGCCCGCGCCGCCTCCGGTGAGGAGATAGACGTCGTCGAACTTGTTGAAGGTGAGGATGAACCGCAGCACGCACAGCAGCGCGATCACCGGCATCAGCTGGGGCAGCAGGACGTGCCGGAAACGCTGGGTCAGGGTCGCGCCGTCGACGAGCGCGGCCTCCTCCAGGGTGTCGGGCACCGCCTGGAGCCGGGCCAGGATGAACAGGAAGGCGAACGGGAAGTAGCGCCAGGTCTCGAAGGCGATGACGGTCAGCAGCGCCAGCGGGATGTCGAAGTGCAGGCCCAGCAGATGCACTTCGTACGCACGGGTCGACAGGAAGGCGATCGGGTCGTCCCAGCCGAACAGCCGCCGCCCCCAGTCGTTGACGATGCCGTACTGCGGGCTGAGCGCGACCTCCCAGACGAAGGCGACGGCGACGACGGGCGCGCAGTAGGGCAACAGCATGGCCGCACGCAGCAGTCCGCGTCCGCGGAAGGGCCTGCGCAGCGCGAGCGCGGCGATCAGGCCGAGGGCGATGGAGCCGAAGGTGGCCCCGGCCGTGTACAGCAGGGTGGTCCAGAGACTGGACCAGAAGCCGGCCGAGTCGAAGACCTGCGTGAAGTTGTCCAGCGACCAGTTGCCGAACAGGCCCATGCCCTGGATGTCGACCAGCTTGGCCCGCTGGAAGGCCAGCAGCACGGTCCAGGCGATGGGCAGCACGACCACCACGAGGACCACGAGGAGCGTGGGGGAGACGAACGCGAGGCCCGCACGGTTCGCGCGCCGGCTGGCCGTCATCGGACGCCGGCCCGCGGAGGCGGGCGCCGACGGCCGGGGTTCGGTGTCCCGGCGCTGCGGTGCGCCGGCTGGGGCTGTAGTCATGAAGTGCCTTCGTGAGGTGCGGAGGAGCGGCTACTGCAGGGACTTCTTCAGGGCGGTGACCTCCTCGTCGGCCTCGTGCGCGGCCTGTTCGGGCGAGGTCTGGCCGCCGGACATGGCGCCGATGGCCTTGGGCACGGGGAGCTCGCCGTTGGTGGCGCCCACGAGGGCGCCCTCGCCCTGGGTGATGCCCCAGCGCCGCATGTTGCCGACGCCGTCGGCGAGCTGGTCGAGCAGGCTCTTCGGGAAGACCTCGTCGAGCGGCTTGCGGGTGTCGACACCGATGTCGCTGTGGCGCCAGGCCTTCAGGTAGCGCTCGGGGTCGGCGGCGGTGCCCCTGCGGACCGGGATCTTGCCCTCGGGAGCCATGCCGAACCAGGACTCGTAGCCGGTGCCCATCATGTACTCGATGAACTGCTGCGACGCCGCGGTCTCGGCGGTCTTGGTGGTCACCCACGAGGTGATCTCGCCGAACTGTGCCGCGTCCTTCGCGTCGGGCCCCCGCATCGCGGTGACGATGCCGCTGTTGTCCGCAAGGTACCGCGGGTCCTTCTTGCACTCGGGGCAGCTGGGCAGGGCGTCCTTGCGCAGCCCGGCGAGCTCGTCCAGCAGGAACGAGGACCAGATGACCATGGAGGACCGGCCGGCGAAGTAGGTGGCGCGGGTGGAGTCCACGGTCTGGGTGCCGGGGGCGCCGTAGGCGCGGGTGAGCCGGTCGTACGTCTCGAAGGCGGTCTCGCACTGCGGGGAGTCGAGGGCGACCTCGTGCCGGCCGTCGACCAGCTGGCAGTCGTTGGCGAGGGCGATGCTCTCGAAGCTCTGCGAGGTGAAGGCGTCGCTGGGGTCGGTGGCCGCGGAGACGCCGTCGTGGCCCTTGGTGGTGAGCGCCTGGGCGGCGGCCAGCGTCCTGGCGTAGGTGTCCGGGACCGGCAGGCCCTTCTTCGCCAGTTGGTCCTTGCGGTAGACCAGCAGCTGGAGCCAGGCGTCCGAGGGCACGCCGAGGCTGGTGGAGCCGTCGGAGGTCAGTTCCAGCGCGTTGGCGTTGAAGGTGCCCCGTCCCAGCTCGTCGACGATCCGCTTCGGGATGTCCGTGTTGAGCAGCCCGTTGCTGTACATCTGCCAGACCTGGCCCATCGGGGCCGCGCCGATGACGTCGGGCAGCTTCCCGGAGGCCGCCGCCGACATGATCAGCTGCGGCATCTGCGCCTCGTCGACGCCGACCAGATGCACCTTGATCCCGGTCTTCTTCTCGAAGCCGGCGACGACCTTCCGCGTCGCCGCGACGCGGTCGGGCAGGTTCTCCTGGGACCAGACGGTGATCTCGCGATCCGGTCTGCCCGGGCCGGTGCTTCCGGCGCAGCCCGAGAGCAGTCCGACCGCCAGGGCTGCTGTGACGCCGACCGCGGTCGTCCTCGACCTCAGGGTCCTGATGCGCATCGCGTGTCCTCGTTCCGACTTATGTAAACCTGGAACGCATCTCAGCATCAGTTTTGCGTGTTGACAAGACATAACTTCGAGATATTGTCGCCACAACCCAGTTCGCAACCCCTCCGGAGCCCCCTCGTGGAACGCGTCGTCCAATTCACCGGCCCCCGTCAGGTGGAAGTAGCCGAGCACCCCAGCGCCGAGCTGCCGCCCGGCCATCTGCGCGTGCGCACCCGCTACTCCGGGATCTCGGCCGGCACCGAACTCACCGCCTACCGCGGCACCAACCCGTACCTGACCCGGACCTGGGACCCCGGGGCGCGGCTCTTCCGGGACGGCGCGCCGGGCATCGAATACCCGGTCGCGGGCTGGGGCTACTCGGAGGTCGGCGAGGTCACCGAGGTGCCCCCCGAGCTGGCGGACACCCCGGGCATGCCCGTCCCCGGCGACCTGGTCTGGGGCATCTGGGGGCACCGCAGCGAGGGCATCGTCCCCGCCGAGCGCATGATCGGCCACACCCTGCCGGCCGGACTGGAGCCGCTGGCCGGCGCCTTCGCCCGGGTCGGCGCCATCGCGTACAACGCCGTGCTGGCCGGTGACATCCACCTCGGCGAGGACGTCGCCGTGTTCGGGCAGGGCGTCATCGGCCTGCTCACCACCCGGCTCGCCCAGCTGAACGGCGCCCGGGTCACCGCCGTCGACGCGCTCGACGGCCGCCTGGAGACCGCCAAGCGCTACGGCGCCCACCACACCCTCAACGCCCGCACCGACGCCGTCGCCGAACGCGTCCGCGAGGCCACCGCGGGACTCGGCGCCGACCTCGCCATCGAGATCAGCGGGGCCTACCCCGCCCTGCACGAGGCCCTGCGCTCCGTCGCCGCCGGCGGCCGCGTCGTCGCCTCCGGCTTCTACCAGGGCGACGGCATCGGCCTGCGCCTCGGCGACGAGTTCCACCACAACCGCGTCCAGCTGATCTGCTCCCAGATCGGCTCCGTGCCCCCGCAGTT
Organism: Streptomyces sp. SID5910; assembly: GCF_009862125.1. Taxonomy (GTDB): domain Bacteria; phylum Actinomycetota; class Actinomycetes; order Streptomycetales; family Streptomycetaceae; genus Streptomyces. The sequence goes on along the minus strand of NZ_WWHX01000223.1, from coordinate 8,012 downwards.
GTCGCACCGCTGGACGGTCGAACGCCTCCAGCAGACCTTCCTGCGCCTGGTCGCCGAGGGGCAGGTCGACGTGACCGCCCTGGTGAGCCATGTCGTCCCGGCCGCCGAGGCCGCCGACGCCTACGTCCTGCTGGACGAGCGCCCCGCCGACGCCCTCCAGGTCGTCCTGGAGTTCTGAGACCGGATCCCCTGAGACCGGATCCCCGAGAACAGCCCCTGCGAAAGGCCCCCTCATGCTCAAGACCGCGGTCCAGGAACAACTCCTTCCCGGCGACACCCTCCAGGCCAAGTGGGACTTCGCCCAGCAGGCCGGCTACGACGCCGTCGAACTGCGCGGCAAGGGCGGCTTCCACTTCGCCTCCCGCCTCGACGAACTCCGCCGGGCCCGCAAGGACGGCGTCGTCATGCCGACCGTCTGCGTGGACATGCTGCACTTCCTCGGCGCCTTCGACGAGGAGCTGCGCCGCGACGCCGTCGCCCAGCTGAAGTCCCAGCTCACGGTCATCGCCGAGATCGGCGGCGTGGGCGCCCAGACCCCCGCCTCGTACGGCATGTTCTCCCGCCGGCTGCCCCCCTTCGAGCCGCCGCGCACCGAGGAGGAGGACCGCGAGGTGCTCCTCGCCGGCCTCACCGAACTCGGCGAGCACGCCCGCAAGGAGGGCGTCACGCTCTTCCTGGAACCGCTCAACCGCTACGAGGACCACATGGTCAACCGGCTCGAACAGGCCGCCGACCTGATCCGCGCCGTCGGTCTCGACTCGGTCCGCATCGGCATCGACAGCTACCACATGAACATCGAGGAGACTGACCCCGCCGCCGCGATCCTCGCCCACGCGGACGTCATCGGGCACGCCCAGGTCTCCGACTCCAACCGCTTCCAGCCCGGCGCCGGACACCTCGACTGGCCCACCTGGCTCGGCGCCCTGCACACCATCGGCTACGACGGCCACCTCGCCCTCGAGTGCCGCCTGACCGGCGACCCCCTCGAAGCGGTCCGGTCCGTCCCCGGCTTCCTCAAGAGGTCCGGCGCGTGACCCTGCTCGAAGGGCTTCTGGACCGGCCCACGCCCGCCGCGCCCCGGGACCTGACCCTGCGGCGCGGCGCGGCGCGGGTCCTCATCGGCAACTGGACCGGCGCCTCCACCGTCCCCTCCCGCACCCTCTACCCCCACCAGTGGAGCTGGGACTCGGCCTTCGTCGCCATCGGGCAGCGCCACCTGTCCGCACGCCGCGCCCAGCGGGAACTCGAATCCCTCCTGGCCGCGCAGTGGGGCGACGGACGCATCCCGCACATCGTCTTCAACCCCGCGGTGGCCGCCGGGGCGTACTTCCCCAGCCCCGACTTCTGGCGCTCCTCCCGGGCCGGCCGGACGGCGGGCGCGCCACCGGCCCCGCAGACCTCGGGCATCGTCCAGCCGCCCGTCCACGCCCTGGCGGCCTGGCTCGTCCACCGGGCCGACCCGGCCGAGTCGCGCCGCAGAGGCTTCCTCGCCCGCGTCCACCCCCGCCTCACCGCCTGGCACGACTACCTCCTCACCCGCCGCGACCTCGGCGGCCGGGGACTGGCCGCCGTCGTCCACCCGTGGGAACCCGGCATGGACAACAGCCCCTGCTGGGACCGGGCCCTCACCCGCGTCGAACCCGCCGCCCCCGGCACCTTCCGGCGTGCCGACCTCGACCACGGTCACCCCGCCGACCGGCCCACCGACCTGGACTACGGCCGCTACGTCCGGCTCGCCGCCGACTACCGTGAAGCCGGCTACGACGACCGGGCCGCACGGCACGCATTCGCCCTGGAGGACCCCTCCTTCAACGCCCTGCTGATCACGAGCGAACTGGCTCTCGCCGCCGTCTCCCGCGAGCTGGGCCGGCCCCACGAGCGGCACACCCTGCGGGCCGGCCTGCTCACCCGGGCGCTGGTCGAGCGGCTCTGGGACGAGGAGGCCGGCCTGTTCCGGGCGCGCGACCTGCACGACGGCACCCTGGTCGAGGAAGACAGCGTCAGCGGGCTGATCCCCCTGCTCGTCCCGCACCTGCCCGAGGACCTGGTCCGGCGCCTGCGCGCCACGCTCCGCGGCCCCCGGTTCACGGCGCCGGCCACGGAACTCGTCCCCAGCTACGACCTGACCGGCCACGCCTTCGACCAGCACCGCTACTGGCGCGGGCCGGCCTGGTTCAACACCGCCTGGCTGATCCATCAGGGGCTGCGCACCCACGGCCTGGACCAGGACGCCGAGCGGATCCGCGAGGGCTTCCTCGACCAGGCGCAGCGTTCCGGCTTCGCCGAGTACATCGATCCGGCCACCGGCGCGGGCCGCGGCGCCCGGCACTTCTCCTGGACCGCCGCCCTCGCGCTCGACCTGCTCTGCGCCGACCCCGAGGAGCTGCGGACATGACCGCCGACACCGCCACCCGCGTCCAACTGGTCCGGGACGCCACCTTCGTCCGTCTGACCACCGACGGGGCGATCACCGGCAGCCGCGGCACCGCCCCCGACGGACTGTTCCTCCAGGACGCCCGCCATCTCAGCCGCTGGCAGCTCACCGTCGACGGCACCGCCCCCGTGGCCCTGGTGCCGGCCACGGCGGAGACCGACGACACGGCCGCCTGCGTACTGACCCCGGAGGGCACCCGGGACGACCCGCCCTCCTACACCGTGTTCCGGCGGCAGAGCGTGACCGAGGGCATGCTCACCGAGCACCTGCGCCTGGTCGGCAACCGCCCAGAGGCGGTGACCGCCCATGTGGTCCTCACCGTCGACACCGACTTCGCCGATCTCTTCGAGCTGCGGGCCGACGACCGCCGCTACGACAAGCCCGGCGCCGAGCGCGAGGTCCGCACCACGGCCGACGGCCTGTGCTTCTCCTACCGCAGAGCGGACTGGCACGCCGAGACGCAACTCGACTGCCGGCCCGCCCCGCAGAACGTCACCCCCGCCGGGCCCGGTACCACCGCCACCGCCAGGACGCTGAGCTGGCGCGTGGCCCTCGACGCCCAGGGCACGGCCGACCTGCACCTGACCGTCCGCGCCCGGCCCCACGGCCGGTCGCCGCACACCGGCTCCGTCCAAGAGACGCCGCGGCGGCAGGCGTTCGTGCGGACGGAGGGAACGGACGACCTGACCCTCGCCTGTGAACGCGGCCTGGCCGACATCGACCTGCTGACCATCCCGGTCACCGGCGTGGACGGCGACGAGGTGCGCGTCCCCGCCGCCGGCATCCCGTGGTTCCTCACCCTCTTCGGCCGCGACTCGCTGCTCACGTCGTACTTCCTGCTGCCGTACCGTCCCGGCACCGCGGCGGCCGTGCTGAGCGCGCTCGCCGCCACGCAGGGCCGGCGCCACGACGCCTTCAGCGGTGAGCAGCCGGGCCGCATCGTGCACGAGACCCGCCGCGGTGAACTCGCCCACTTCCGGCAGGTCCCGTACGGCCGGTACTACGGCGCCGTCGACGCCACCCCGCTCTTCCTCGTCCTGCTCCACGCCCACCACGAGACGACCGGCGACCCCGCGCTCGCGGCCCGTCTGGAGACACACGCCCGGCGTGCCGTCGACTGGATGCTCACCGACGGCGGTCTGGAGGAGCACGGCTACCTCGTCTACACACCCGACCCCGGGGGACTGGTCAACCAGAACTGGAAGGACTCCGCGGGCGCCATATGCTTCCGCGACGGCACCCAGGCCGAGGGCCCCATCGCCGTGTCCGAGGCACAGGGCTACGCCTATGACGCGCTCCTGCGCACGGCCGAACTCGCCCAGGACGTCTGGGGGGACGAGGCGTACGCCCGTCGGCTCCGCGAGCGGGCGGACCGGCTGCGGGACCACTTCGCCGCGGACTTCTGGATGCCGGAGGCCGACTTCCCGGCCCTCGCACTGGACGGTGCCGGCCGCCGGGTGGACGCGCTGGCCTCCGACGCGGGACACCTGCTCTGGTCGGGCATCCTCGACCCCGAGCGTGCACGCCGGGTGGGACGGCGGCTCCTGGAGCCCGACTTCTTCTCCGGCTGGGCCGTCCGCACCCTCGCCGCCGGTCAGCGGCCCTACCACCCGCTGTCCTACCACCGGGGCAGCGCGTGGCCCCACGACAACGCCGTCATCGCTCTCGGCCTCGCCCGGCACGGCCTCGCCGACGAGCTGCGGACCCTCGCCGAGGCACTTGTCGCGGCGGCGGCCCGGCACGGCCACCGCCTGCCCGAGGTCCTCGCGGGCTACGACCGCTCGGCCACCGCCGGACCGGTCCCGTACCCCCACTCCTGCTCACCGCAGGCGTGGGCGGCGGCCACCCCGGCGGCCCTGCGAACGGCGCTCGGGCAGGTGTGAGGCTCCGGGGTCAGAGCCGGTCGCCGTTGTCGGGCGGCTCCGGAGGATGCGGCCCGCCGCCGTCCTTGATGTCGGCCTCGCAGGTCCGTCCGTCGTAGGACTGGTCGTTGGGGATCAGCAGCACTTGGGCGACCTGCCCGGGGTGCTCGACGGCGAGCCAGTCGTCGCCCGTGAGGCCGCCGTTCCGTCCGGGCCATGCCTCGGTCGAGTAGACCGTCCGGCACCCCAGCACCGCGCGCTCCTTGTCGACGGCGCAGGCGTCCAGTGCCGGTCCTGACATGTCGTCGGCGCTGTGGAAGAGGTAGCGGAAGTGGACTTGGTCCCCTTCGGCGGGCACCTGCGGGTGGGGCTCCAGGCGCCAGCCGACGACCTCGGCGGTGACGCCGGTCTGTTGCCCGTACGTGTTCTCGACCCGTACGCGGACACCGGCCTCGCCGCGTTCCGCCGTGGTGTCGGTGCACTCCCAGAGGGCGTTGCAGCCGGACAGGGCGAGGATCAGGAGGGCCAGCGGGGCACGGGTGAGTACCCGTGAGGGGAGCACGGAAGCGACCTCCGGTCGGGGTGGGGTGACAAGTGGCGCGGGAGCCTCGCCGCGCTCGGCGCACGCCCCGCCCACTGACTCGACGGCGGGGACACCGCGCCCGGTTCCCGGTCGGCCGCTCTGCTGTGGGCCGATACGGTCGCGCCCGTCGGGGGACGGACGCCAGGATCGGCCCATGCGACCGACCTTCGTACTCGTGCACAGTCCGTCCGTGGGCCCCTCGACCTGGCAGCCCGTGGCCGCCCACCTCACCGCGGCCGGACACCGGGTGCTCCTGCCCTCCCTGCTGGGCGTGGTCGCCGCCGGCCCGCCCTTCTGGCCCCACGCCGTCCGCGCCGTCCGCGAACACCTCCGTCAGGTCCCGGCGGGCGACCCGGTCACGCTCGTCGCCCACAGCAACGCGGGACTGTTCCTCCCCGCGATCCGCGCGGGCCTCGACCACCCGGTGGCCGGCTCGGTCTTCGTCGACGCCCCGCTGCCGGCGCGGACCGGCGCCACCCCCGTCGCCGCACCCGAATTCCTGGACTTCCTCCGTCCGTTGGCGGTGAACGGCATACTCCCGCGCTGGACCGACTGGTGGGACGAGGCCGACGTCGCACCCATGTTCCCCGACCCGGAGACGCGGCGCACGGTGGTCGAGGAGCAGCCCACCCTGCCGCTGTCCTACTACAGGCAGCGCATCCCGGTCCCCGAGGGGTGGGACGACCACCCCTGCTCCTACCTGCTGTTCGGCCCTCCCTACGAGGAGGCCGCCGACGAGGCGCGCGCCCGCGGCTGGCGGGTGGCCCACCTGCCCGGCGAACACCTCCACCAGACCGTCGACCCCGCGGGCACGGCCCGCTTCCTCGCCGGGTCCTGATCCGACGCCGCCCCGGCGGAGACGGTGCACTCCGCCGGGGCGAGCCGGGACCGGGTCAGCGGGTCGTGGTGACCCGGTGCTCCTTCAGGGCCGCACAGTTGGAGCCGGTGACCTGCACGGACACGCCGCCGATGCTGCCGCCCCAGTCGACGCAGTGGCCCTTGCCGTACGCGTAGACCGGACCCGCGTACGACGTGTACGTGCCGTAGTCCCCGTCACCCTGGTCGGTGTCGGGGACGTACAGGTACGCGGACATGTCCACGGCCGCGCCCACGGTCTTGCGGATGGTCACGACGCAGTTCTTGCCGTTGGCGGAGTTGTACGTCAGGTAGAGCGTCCCCCTGGTACCGATGGGCGCGGAGTTGACGGTCTTGTAGGCGCTGCCGCAGACGGTCTGCGGTGTGACGCTCGCGGCGGCGGAGGCGGGCGCGGCCAGGGCGGTGGTGCCCCCGACGGACACCGCGACCAGTGCGGCAGCGGCCAGCTTGGTGCGGGTTGAGATCATTTTTCCCCCTTGTGCGGTCTTGGAGCCGGTTGGTGCTCCTGCCTGGTGTGACCCGTGATCTACCGGAATGGTTGTGTCACCGCCGACAAGTCACCCTTCCGGAGGACGGCGTCCGAGAAAGACGAACTCCCGGCCCGGACGGTCGGGGGCCTCGCGCACGTCGTCGACCACGAACCCGCGCGCGGCCAGGTCCGCCCCGACCTCCTCGCGCTCGCGGAAGCGCAACGTCGAATCCGACGTCAGCACCTGCCCGTCCGCGGCGAAGACGTACGTCCAGCGGAACGACACCAGCGGCAGACTCACGTCGGTCACCTCCACCCAGCTCTCGACCGCGCCGACGCCGGGAACGTCCGTCACGCGGTGGGAGTCCTCCCGGTTCCACTCGGTCCAGGCGCGCCGAGCCGGGTCCCGCGTCTCGAACACCAGGTGCCCGCCCGGCCGCAGGGACGTGTACGCCCCGCGCAGGGTCGCGTCCCAGGCCCCCGGGTCCACGATCGCCTGGGCCACGTTCGCCGTCATGGTGGCCAGATCGACTTGGAGGGGCGGCAGCGCCGTCACGTCGCCGCGGATCCACCGCACCCGTTCACCGCCGGGCTTGCCCCGCGCCACGTCGACCGACGCCCCGGCCGGGTCGACGCCGACGACCTCGACGCCGCGGTCCGCGAGAAGGAGGGCGAACACCCCCGTCCCGCAGCCGATGTCCAGCACCCGGCGCGCACCGAGCTGCTCGGCGATGCGGACGTACGCGTCGAGGTCGCCGCGGTCGGGGTCGAGCGCGTCGTGGATCGCGGCTAGCCGTGGATGCTGGAAACACTCGTCAGTCATGCGGCCGACGCTATGCGGCGCCCGGTCCGCGGCTCCACCTGGATTCGCCGCCGCCGTGCTCCGGTCAGGGCGCGGGCGCCGGGTTGCCCTGGTGGGTGAAGGCGGCCCAGTGGTGGAGCCGGCCGAGGTCGGGGCGGGCGGCCTCGCGGCGGAGGGGACCGTCGATGCCGGGCGGCAGCTCGCGCAGGGGGTCCAGCATCCACAGCTGCGCCGCCCGCAGCGCGTCGGGCGGGGCCAGGCCCCCGGCGGTGAGGTGGTGGTGGAAGACGGCCGTCAGCACGGCGCTCGGACCGTCGCGCACCGCCCAGCGGGAGCCCACGACATCGGCGGCACCGCGCGCCAGCAGGGCGGTGGCGAGGGTCATCGCCTCGTCGTGGTGACGCGTGCTCAGGTCGGTCTCGCAGGCGCTGAGCACCACCAGCGGGCCCCCGGTGTCCGGCCCGCGGCCGGCCGCGCCGTCGAGGATGCCGGCCACGGTGAGCCGGCCCGCGTCCCGGTCCCCGTCGGGCGGGCGGGCCAGCCACAGCGCGGAGTCGGTGGGGCGCGGCGCGGCGAGGGCGTGGCAGGACAGATGGACCACGGACGCCGGCGAGGTGCCGCCGGGCAGTACGGCGAGGAGCTCCGCGGGGGTGCCGGCGGCGTCCGCCTCCTCGTCGCCGGCGACGAACTCGCCGTAGCGGAGCGCGTCGGGGTAGCAGGCGGCACGCAGCGCGGCCGTCTCCACCTCGGCCCACGGGAGGGTCAGTTCCGGGTCGGCGACGAGCACCTGCCGGCCGGCGCCGTACGGCATCCGGGGCCGGGCGGCGGCGGCCAGGAACTGGGTGCCGGACGCGGCGTAGCTGACGACGGCGTCCTGGCAGACGTACCGGTGGCCGCCGGTGCCGGACTCGCGGAGGCGCGCGGCGTGCCAGGGGACGACACCCAGCCGGTCGCAGGGCACCAGCACGATCCTCAGCACCCGGCCG
>NZ_WWHX01000222.1 GCF_009862125.1 Streptomyces sp. SID5910 | reverse complement strand
TAGTGCACGGTGATGAGCTGGCGGGACCCGGGAGGCGCCCGCGCGGCGGCCCGGCGCGGCCACCAGGTCGTGCAGGCCGACCACCGCGCCACCTACTTCGACTACGCGCAGCGCCCCGGCCCCGGCGAGCCGCCCGCCCAGCCCGGCGTGATCGTCGACCTGCGTGCGGCGTACGGCGTCGACCTCGCTCCGCCGGCCCCGGAGCCGGACGTCGCCTCGCGGCTGCTGGGCGCCCAAGGGCAGTTGTGGACGGAATTCGTGTCGACGCCCGAGCACATCGAGTACCTCCTCTACCCCCGGCTGTGCGCGCTGGCCGAGCGGGTGTGGGACGGCACGGCGGGCCTGCCGGACTTCACCGCCCGGCTGGCGGGGCACCGGGCCCGCCTGGACGCCCTGAACGTCCCGCACGACGTGCCGCCGGCCCTCCTGCCCGTACCGCGCTGAGCGCCCGAGAGGCCGCTCCCCCTGTCGTTCCCCCCACGCCCCGCACCACCCACCGACGCTTCCGCGTCCGCGGAAGTCCTGCCGAAAGGAACCCGGATGAGATCCCGACCCACCCTCGGCCGCGCCCGTCTGGCGCTCGCCCTGGCCGCCCTCCTGGGCGGCGGTGCCCTGACCGCCCTCCCCGCCCAGGCCGCACCGGCCGCCGCCGGCGTCAGCGTGCAGTACCGCACCAGCGCGAGCGGGGCCACCGCGGACCAGACGGAGCCCTGGCTCAAGGTCCGCAACACCGGCTCCTCCGCCGTGCAGCTCAGCCAGGTGAAGGTCCGCTACTACTTCAAGGCGGACTCTCCGAGCGCCTCGTACCGCTTCGCCTGCTCCTGGGCGGTGAAGGGGTGCTCCGTCATCACCGGCACGTTCGGCACCCTGAGCAACCCGACCGCAACGGCCGACCGCTACCTGGAGATCGGCTTCACCTCGGCGGCCGGCTCCCTGGCGCCCGGCGCGGACACCGGGGACATGCAGCTGCGCTTCTACCAGAGCAACTGGCAGACGCTGCGGCAGAGCAACGACTACTCGTTCAACGGCGCCCAGACCTCGTACGCCGACTGGAACAAGGTCACCGCCCAGCTCGCCGGCACCACGGTGTGGGGGACGGCGCCCGAGGGCAACGACCCCACGGACCCGACCGACCCGACCGACCCGACCGACCCGACGGACCCGCCCGGCGACGGCAAGACCCTGTTCGACGACTTCAACTACAGCTCGCACACGGACCCGGCGATCTCCGCGCACGGCTGGAGCGTGCGCTCCAACTCCGGCGGCCCCGGCGTGCCGGGCGCCACCTGGGACCCGTCCAAGGTGACCTTCGTGTCCTCGGGCGGCAACTCGGTGATGAACCTGGAGACCTCCACCGCGGGCACCGGCGCGTCCACCACGCACACCGAGGTCCTCACCCAGTCCATGAAGTTCAGGAACGGCACCTACGCGGCCCGCGTGAAGTTCTCCGACGCGCCCAAGTCGGGCCCCGACGGGGACCACTTGGTGCAGACGTTCTTCACCATCAACGACCTCAAGGCGCCGATGGCCGACGACTACGCCGAGTACGACTTCGAGTACCTGCCCAACGGCGGGTGGGGCGAGCAGTCGAACATCCTCTACACGACCTCGTGGGAGACGTACAACCCCGATCCCTGGCAGGCCGTCAACCAGCACTCGGAGTCCCGCACCAGCTACGCCGGCTGGCACGACCTGGTGGTCACGATCGACAACAGCGCCATCACGTACTACGTGGACGGCCAGGTCTTCGGCACGCATGACGCGCAGTACCTGCCGGAGCGGCCGATGTCGATCAACTTCAACCAGTGGCTGATCGACCTGGACGGGCAGACGTCGACGACGCCGCGCGCCTACGACCAGCAGGTCGACTACGTCCTGCACGTCAAGGACCAGGTGCTGTCCCCGGCGCAGGTGGCGGCGAAGGTCGCCGGGTTCCGCAGCGCGGGCACGTCGTTCGTGGACGAGGTCCCGGCCTCCTGAACGGCCCGGCGGGGACGGTCGGCACAGCCACGGGTGCGGACCGTCCCCGTCGGCTACGGCGCCGAGGCGCCGTCACGCCGACCAGCGGCCGGCCGGTCCGCCCGGCCCCCTTAGGCTTCTGTCCGCGTCGGCCCTTCGGCCGGTCGGGGATCAGGGGGACGACAGTTCGATGAGCAGCGGCATCGCCGAGGTGTTCCGGCCTCTTCAGGCGGGCGACCCCGCCGTCGTGGCCGGCTACCGGCTCGTGGCGCGGATCGGCGCGGGAGGCATGGGCCGGGTGTACCTGTCGCACACCCGGGGCGGCCGCCCGGTGGCGATCAAGGTGGTGCGGCCGGAGCTGGCCGACGATCCGTCCTTCCGGCGGCGTTTCCGCAGGGAGGTGGAGGCCGCCCGCCGGGTCAGAGGCGCCTACACCGCGGAACTCGTCGACGCCGACACCGAAGGCGTACCCCCCTGGCTCGCCACGCTGTACGTGCCCGGACCGTCCCTCACAGCCGCCGTCGCCCGGCGCGGTCCGCTGCCGGTGCCCGCCGTACTGTGGTTGATGGCCGGCGTGGCCGAGGCGCTTCAGGCGATCCACGGCGTGGGGGTCGTGCACCGGGACCTCAAGCCGTCCAACGTGCTGCTGGCCGCCGACGGGCCACGGGTGATCGACTTCGGTATCTCGGTCACCGCCGGCCTCTCCTCGCACACCGCCACCGGCTCCACTGTCGGCACGCCTCACTTCATGGCCCCCGAGCAGGCGACCGCCGGTGAGGTCTCCCCGGCGACCGACGTCTTCGCACTGGCCCAGACGGCGGCCTTCGCGGCTCTGGGCGAACCGCTGTACGGGGACGGCATAGCGCCGGTCGTGCTGTACCGGATCGTGCACGAGGAACCCGACCTGTCCCGGCTGCCGGAGCCGCTGCGCCCGCTGTTCGCCCGGTGCCTTGCGTCTGATCCGCGGGAGCGGGCCACGCCGGCGGAGGTCGTCCAGTGGTGCCGGGAACGGCTGGGAGCGGACGCCGACGCGGGCGCGGGGCCGGCCGTCTGGAACGAGGTCACGGGACCCGAAGTGACCGTTCCGGGCCCGGCGCGTACTCCCATGGCTCCGTCGACCGCGGCCGCGACGCTGTCGCTGAGGCCCGCCGCCCGGCGCCGGATGCCCTGGCGGCGGGCCGCGCTGGTCACTGCCGTGACCGTGACGGCGGGCGCTCTGATGTGGTCGACGTGGTCGGGGCTGACGTGGTTCGGCGGCGACCGGTCCGGCGCCGGCGAGCGGGCCGCGGGCACACCCACCGCGACGCCCGCACCGACGAGCTCCGCACGGTCCACGGCGTCGCCGTCACCCGCCTCGCCGGCCGCGGGCGCCTCCTCGGCGAGGGGAGCCGTCCCCCTGTCCCCCGTGTGGCTGTACCGGACGAACTCCCTGAGCCTCGACGAACCGATGCTCCGCACCGATCGCGGGGGTGACATCCGCCTCGATTGCGAGGACGACGTCGACTGCGCGCTGCACAGCGGTACCAGCCGGTTCGTGCAGCTGTTCAACGGAAAGGCCGCCTCCCTCGACGTCTGCCGGCACCTTCTCAGCGGCGCCACCGGTTCCGAGTACCGCACGTGGTCGCTCGCGGCGGCCGATGCCGGCACGCAGCTCTGCGTCGGGAACGACTCGGGTGCCGTCGCGGCGCTGACGATCCAGGTCAAGCAGACGGCCCTGCCAGAGGACGCCTTTCTGCAACTGGGCATGACCGTCTGGAGGAAGGCGGCCTGACGCCCTGCGACCCATGGCCGCAGTTATGCCCACCAACACCCCGATGGCACAGCCGGGTTGGAGCGGGCTTATCTTCTCGGGCATGGATCATCAGGGAGAGTTTCGTCGGGCAGCGCTTGAGTTGGGCGTCCCGGACGACGAGATCAGCAGATTCGGCCGGCACCTTCGTCTGACGATCGGACTGTCCGTGGGCGGTGGTTCCCCGGTCGGGCAGCTCGGTGGGTTGCCCCGGCTGCCGGTGGGCATGAAGTGGCCGTCCGCCGGGGACATTCCGTTGCCGTTGCTCCTCTCCGTCGATTGCGGTGCGCTGCCGAGAGTCGACGGCTTCGACCTGCCGGCGGACGGGACGCTGCTCTTCTTCGTGAACCAGGAGAGAGACCACGAGGACAGTTCCGGGAAGTACGCGCGAGTCGTATACGTAGCGGAGGGCACCGAAACCGCGGTCGCGGAAGCCCCCGGCTCCGAGTGTGTCCGCGAACAGTTCGACGTCGGCGCCGAGCTGGGAGCGGAACTGCCCCTTTGGCTCCAGGAGCGCGACGAGGACGAGGACTGGCACGAGTTCTGGGAGGATCTCGACTGGGAGGACATGTCGCCCTTCCAGCAGGAGCTGGTCCGGTACATGGAGCGTGACCTGCCGCATCTGGACGCACTTCGGGCTCTGGCCCACGACCTCTGGCCGTCTGGCGCCGGCGTCGTCATCGGCGGGTATGCCGATGACGAGGTGATCAACAGCATTGCGGAGCAGACCCTCGCGGGACGCGAGAAGGCAGGCGAGACGCCGGCCGTCCCGGTCGCGAAATGGTATTCCCACCTGGAGAAGGAGAAGCACCGGCTGACGAGCGAATGGATATCGCTCGCCAGTGAAGCCCGGGTCTACGAGGAGTACTGCACGAGTTTTGTGATCCGCCATGACGACTTGGCCGCCGCCCGGGTGGACAAGGCGCTGGCCGTGACCAAATTCGAGGCCCCGTAGCCAGGTTCGATCCATCACAGCGCGGCCGCGTGCGAGCACCGGTGGGCGTGCCCGTGCCGACTGAGCACGCGGTCAGGCGGGCGGAGTGGCGCGCAGGGCGAGCAGGGCCGTGTCGTCGCTGGCCCAGCCGCCGTGGTGGGCGTCGAGGATGCCGGTGAGGTGGTCGATGGTCGCGGCGGCTTCCATGCCGTGGGCGGCGGCCAAGGCGGCGGCGAGGTCCTCTTCGCAGAAGATCGTCCGGGCGTCTTCGGGGACGGTTCCGGGGCGGGGGCGGGCTTCGGTGGCGCCGTCGCTGTAGAGCAGGAGCAGGTCGCCGGGGTCGAGGTGGAAGGGCACGTCGGTCAGGTACAGGGTGTCCATGACGCCCAGCAGGGTGCCGGGTACACCGAGTTTCTCCACCTGTCCGTCGGCGCGGCGGATCAGCGCCGGAGGGTGTCCGGCCAGGGCGACGGTGCCCGAGACACCGGTGGGGGTGGTGTGGAAGGCGGTGTAGACGGCGGTGAGGAAGCGCGGCGCGTCCTGGGCGAGCAGGGCGGTGTTGAGGAGGGTGAGCCGGTCGGCCGGGGAGCCGCTGTCGCCGGTGTCGGCGCGGATGGTGTAGCGGGCCATCGAGCTGACCTGGGCGGCCTGGATGCCCTTGCCGCACACGTCGCCCAGGACGGCGGCGTAGTTCGAGCCGTGGGTGTGGAAGAGGTCGTAGAAGTCGCCGCCGACCTCGATGTCGGCGTGCCGGCTGTTTGAGGCGGGCGAGTAGGAGGCGGCGGCCTCCACACCGGGGACCGCCCGCAGCCCCGGGGGAAGCAGCCCGGCCTGCAGACTGCGGGCGAGGTCGGCAGAGCGCTGATGTGCCGCCTGTGCGGCGGTCAGGCTCTGGCGCAGGTGGATCTCCGTCGCCACCGAGCGGGCCAGGGTCGCGAGCGTCGTCAGGTCGGCCGGTGACCAGGCGCGGGGGGAATCGTCGATCACGCAGAAACTGCCGAGCACGTGCCCGTCGGGGTCCAGCAGGGGGTAGCCGGCCCACGCACCGATGTTCATCGGACCCACCGAGGGGTGGTCGGCGGTGCGCGGGTCGGCGGCGGCGTCACCGACGATGAACGGCTGGCCCTCCAGCCCGACCAGGAAGTAGCAGAAGCTCTGCGCCACCGGGTTCTGCCGGTCGTCGAGCGCTTCGGCGTCCACGCCGACGCAGGCCTTCCAGAACGAACGCTCCGTGTCGACCAGCGTCACGAACGCCCGCCCGCTCCCGGTGATCCTCGCGGCCAGGCCGGCCAGGTCCTCGAAGACCGCTTCGGGTCCGGTGTCCAGCAGGGCGGTGGCCTCGACTGCGGCCAAGCGCGCGGGGTCCGACAGCGCGG
>NZ_WWHX01000221.1 GCF_009862125.1 Streptomyces sp. SID5910 | reverse complement strand
TGGCGCCGGCTGGTGGGCCGCCCTGGAGGTGCCCGCGGGACTGCTGCTGGCCTGGGTCGCCTCCGCGGTGATCCTGCGCTGGTCGCCCCGCCGCGACCAGCCGGGGTACACCTGGCTGGCCTTCGGCTCCGCGGTCCACCTGGTGCTCTGGGTCTCGGCCACGTGGCTGCTCGCGCTGTACGTCGGACGCAGCGGCGCGTTCGGTGCCGTCTACGGACCGCTGACCGCGTTCATCGCGCTGCTGCTGTGGGCCAACCTGACCGCGGTGGCGCTCTTCCTCGGCATCGCCTTCGCCGCCCAGCTGGAGGCGGCCCGGGCCGGCCTGCGGACGCCGGTGCGGCCGGATCCGGGCCCGGGCGACTGACGCCCCGGTCCGCCGGCGCGGCCGGGTGCTACGCCGGGTCGCGGGGCGGGGCCATCGCCCAGCGGATCCCGGCGGTCACGGCCGTGCCCAGCGGCCGTACGCACACCGCCTCGGCCGGCGGCACGCGTGGCAGCCACAGGGCGCGCGAGGCCCAGCGCGGCAGCAGGGAGACCGCGTTGGCGGCGATGACGCCGTACGGGAGGCGGGCGAGGAGCGGGACGGGCGGGTTGAGCAGCAGGAACCGGGCGGTGCCGCGTGCCTCGGCGGTGGTGCGCAGCTCGCCGCGGTAGGCGGCCAGCCGCTCGTCGAGGCCGGCGCGGTCGACGGGCGGGTCGGGCACCCCGAGCGCCGTGGCGACGCGGGCCATGTCGGCCACGTAGGCGTCGCAGCCCTCGTCGTCCAGGGGCCGGGCGCCGTAGCGCTGGTGGGCGCGCAGGAAGCTGTCGACCTCCGCGATGTGCACCCAGCACAGCAGGTGCGGATCGGCCGCGGAGTACGCCCGGCCGTCGGCGGTGGTGCCGCGCACCCGGTCGTGGACCGCCCGCACCCGGTCGCAGGCCTCCTGGGCGCTGTCGGCCGTTCCGAAGGTGGTGACGGCCAGGAAGGTGCTGGTCCGCTGGAGCCGGCCCCAGGGGTCTCCGCGGAATCCGGAGTGCGCCGAGACGGCGGCCATGGCCAGGGGGTGGAGCGACTGGAGCAGCAGGGCGGACAGGCCCCCGATGAACATCGAGGCGTCACCGTGGACCCGCCTGACGGGCCGGTCGGGTGCGAACCAGCGGGGTCCGGGTGTGCCGTGGATGCGGGCGCGGTTGTCGCGGCCCTCGGGCCCCGCCACCTTGGAGAAGATCATGTCGCCGAGCCGTGCGCGCGGGTCGGCCGGGCGGTCTGCGGGGGGACGTCTCATGGCTGCCGTGCCCTCCTTCGCCGGGGAGCGGACGGGTCTCATGAGTAGTCTGCCCAGGTCCGTCCCGAGGAGGCATGCGCGGCGCGGGCCGGCTCAGGCGCAGGCCCAGGCCGACATTCCCTGCATGCGGGCCAGCCGCTCGGCCACCTTGATCTGCTCCTTGCGGGTGGCGAGGTCCGCGCGCGGCGCGTACGTGAGGCCGCCGGCCGCCTCCCAGCTCGACTGCTTGAACTGGAGTCCGCCGTAGTGGCCGTTGCCGGTGTTGGCGTGCCAGTTGCCGCTGGACTCGCACTGGGCGATGGCGTCCCAGTCCGCCGTGCGCAGGTGCGCCGGCGAGGCGGCCGCCTGCGTGGCCGTTCCCAGGACGGCGGCGGCGACCAGGGCCAGCAGGACGGACGGGAGGCCGCGGCCGTACGAGACGGTCCGCGTGCTCGTAGCACTCGTGATGCTCGTATGAGCATGTCGTCTACAGATCATACAAAGACTGTTACACCAGGTGACCGCGGACCGTCGCGGCGGCCGCGTCCGTATTGCGCCGGACGGAGCAGCCGGTCGTCATCCGGTCGCCCCTACCCCCACAACTCGTCGCTGTCGCACACCCGGGCGCCCATGTTGCGCTCCATCATCCGCAGCGCGGCGTCCGCGAGGTCGGCGTGGATGTGCGCGACCGCGTCCCTCGGCACGACGACGTCGAGGTGGCGGATGTGCGCGTCGAGCGCCGAGTAGAGCACGCACTGCTCGGTCACCTGCCCGCACAGCACGAGCCGGTCGATGCCCTGCTCGTGGAGCAGATACGTCAGCGGGGTCTCGAAGAAGATCGAGTGGCGGGCCTTGACCACGAAGAGCGAGCGGTCGTCGGGCCGCAGCGGCTCGACGAGCCCGGCGTGCGGTCCGGACAGGGCCTGGTCGAGGATCTCCCCGTGGTGCGAGCGCCACTCGCCGAAGTTGTCGTTGACGTAGATCACGGGCACGTCCGCCCGCCGCGCCCGGTCCAGCAGGCCGGCCACCACCGGCACCACGCGTTCCACGGACGGGATCAGCTGGTCGGCGTCCTTGTGGTCATAGGTGTTGATCATGTCGATGACGATCAGTGCGGTCTTGCCCATGCCGTCCAGGTTGCCACCGGAGAGGGAAGGAGGGGTTCCGCCGGGCCGACGGCGCCGCGGGAGGCCGTCGAACGTCACCACGACGCCCGGTCCGGCAGCTCCGGCTCCGCGCAGGGTTCCGCCGCCCACGGCTCGGGCCCCGTGCCCTCGCTCCACGCGCGCAGCCGCCACTGGTCGACGCAGACTATGCCGCACTGCTCGGCGTAGTCGGCGGCGGGCGCGGTGAAGTCGCTGCTGGTGACGAGGATCGCCACGTCGGCCTCGTGGACGGTGAAGCAGGTGCCGCCGAAGCGCTGGAGTTCCTCGGAGCCGACCTTGTTGTCCTCGCCGTAGCGCTTGCACTGGATGACGAGGCGCCGGCCGTCGGGGGCCACCGCCAGCACGTCGGCGCCGAGGTCTCCGGCCCCGCCCACGACCTCGACCTCGGCGCATCCGTCCCGTACGCACAGGTCGGCTATCGCCTGCTCGAACTCGTCGGGGCTCAGGGTGTCGTGGTCGGGGAACGCCACCGCGGTGACCTCCGTGGTGGGGACCTCCATCGGGGGAACCTCCACCGTGGTGGCCTCCGCGGCGGGGGCGGCCATCGTGGGGAGCCCGGCGCCGGACCTCGGCGCCGGGACCGGTCCGGCGGGGCGCTCCGCGTCCAGCGCGTCGAGCGCCGTCGCCGTGGCCTGCTCCAGGGCGTGCGTGGTGCGGCGGGCCAGCCTCGCGGTGGAGAAGCCGGACCGTCCGCGCCGGCCGAGCACGAGGGCCATCGCCACGCCGAGCAACAGCAGCACGGCCCACGCGGGACGGTGCTCGGCGACACCGAACGCCATGCGCACCACCAGGCCGACGAGGCCGAGGCCGAGGGCGGCGAGCGCGAAGAACATGGCGGTCGCGCGCAGGTCGAAGCGGCGTCCGACGGGCAGACGGCGTGTCCGTTGCTCGGGTGAGGTCACGGGCGGGTCCTCCTCGGGGAGCCGATGTGAAGATCACCTGTGCGTCTGCCCTCGGGCGGCGCGGCCAGTCGCGGTGAACACCCCGCGCGTACCGGTCACATGACACGCCGTCGGATGGCTCATCGTCCGCCGCCCCCGAACCCTTCGGGCATAACGTGCAGAATATGAAGAAATGCCATGTCGTGTACCTGGTGTGCACCGCCGCGATGGTCGGAACGGGTCTTGGTGCGGCTCCCGCGAGCGCCTTCCCGGACGTCCCCCACATCCCCACGGTCCACGTGGTCCACCCCGGACAGTCGATCCAGAAGGCCGTGGACGCCGCCAAGACGGGTGACACCGTCCTCGTCAGCGTCGGCACCTACCGCGAGAGCGTCACGGTGAGCACCCCCGGGCTCACCCTGCGCGGCATGGGCCGGCACACCGTCGTCGAGCCGAGCACGAAGAAGGCCACCGGCACCTGCGCCGAGAACGGCAACGGCATCTGCGTGGTCGGCACGAAGGACAAGAAGGTCAAGGACGTCACCGTCGCCTCCCTGAAGGTGACCGGGTTCGCCCGCGCGGGCGTGTTCTCGATGGCCACCGACGGGCTGACCGTCCGCAACGTGACGGCCGACAAGAACGACGTGTGGGGCATCGCCCAGGAGCGCTCGGTCCGCGGCGTCTTCCGCGACAACACCGCCCGGGACAACGGCGACGCGGGCATCTTCCTCGCCAACACCATCAAGGCGGAGCAGGGCGCCGAGGACACCCGCGGCACGGTCGTCGAGGACAACCGGCTCGAGGGCAACCGCATCGGCGTCACCGTCCGGCGGCTGCGCGACCTGACCGTGGCGGACAACCGCATCAGCGGCAACTGCGCGGGCGTCTTCGTCGTCGGCGACGAGAACAGCCCCAGGGCCGGCGACCTCGTGGTGCGCGGCAACCACGTCGCTCGCAACAACAAGTCGTGCCCGAAGACCGAGCGGCTGCCCGCCCTCCAGGGCTCCGGCATCGTCCTGACCGGCACCGAGAAGGTCCGGGTCACGGCCAACACGGTCGAGGGCCACGCCGGCACCTCCCCGCTGTCGGGCGGCATCGTCCTGTTCAAGAGCCTCGTGGGCGTCAACGGCGAGCAGAACGAGGTCAGCCGCAACACGCTGCGCGACAACTCGCCGGCCGACCTCGTCAGCACCGAGACGGCCACGAACAACACCTTCAGCGCCAACTCCTGCCGGGCCTCCAAGCCCGCGGGACTGTGCTGACGCCCCGGCCGTAACCACCCGTCGACCGAAGAAGGAAGGACAGCGGCACATGACGACCGTACAGACCGCCCCTCCCCCGCCGATGCGGCTGAGGGAGCTCGTGTTCGGGGCGGCATGCGCCGCCGCCCTGCGCGCCGCCGCACGGCTCGGCGTCGCCGACGCCCTCGGCGAGACCCCCATGGCCGTGGAGGACCTCGCGGCCGCGGTGAAGACCGAGCCGAGGCCGCTGCGCCGGCTGCTGCGCGCCCTGACCTGCTACGGCGTCTTCGCCGAGCACAAGGACGGGACGTTTGCCCACACCGACATGTCCCTGCTGCTGCGCGAGGACGACCCGCACAGCCTGCGCAACATCACGCTGTGGTGCACCGAGCCGTGGACGTGGGACGCGTGGCCCCGGCTCGACGAGGCCGTGCGGACCGGCCGGAACGTCGTCGAGGACCTGTACGGCAAGGAGTTCTTCACCTACCTCAACGAGGACGCCCCCGAGTCCGCCGAGGTCTTCAACCGTGCGATGACGACGTCCAGCCGGCAGTCCGCCGAGGACGTCGCCGCTCTTCTCGACCTGTCGGGAAGCAGGTCGGTCGCGGACATCGGCGGCGGGCAGGGGCACGTGGTGGCGAGCCTGCTGGAGAAGTACCCGTCGATGCGGGGCGTGCTGCTCGACCTCCCGCGCGTGGTCGAGAACGCCGACCCGCGGCTGCGCGAGGGAGGCGCGCTCGCGGACCGCGTGCGCGTCGTGCCGGGCGACTGCCGCGCCGCCGTTCCCGTCCAGGCCGATGTGTACATCATCAAGAACATCCTGGAGTGGGACGACGACAGCACCGCCCGCGCCCTGCGCAACGTCATGGAGGCGGGCGGCCCCGGGGCGCGGGTCGTGGTCATCGAGAACCTGGTCGACGACTCGCCCTCGATGCGCTTCAGCACCGCCATGGACCTGCTGCTGCTCCTCAACGTCGGCGGTGCCAAGCACACCACCGACAGCATGGTCGGCCGGCTGACCGACGCGGGCCTCGTCATCGACGACATCCGCCCGGTCAACCCCTACCTGCACGCCTTCGACTGCACCGTGCCGCCCAAGTAGCAGGCCGGTCGCTAGGCCCGGAAGAACGGCCGCCGGACCGCGTACGTCGCGGTCCGGCGGCCGTCGGGTTTCCGGCCCGGCGCCGCTCAGGCGCCGGGTGAGCGGCGGTCGGTGACGGGGTCCATGCGGGCGCCCCTGAGGGCCCGGGCGAGGTCGTCGCCGCGTTCCCGGGCGGGGGCGTCCGCACCGGGCGTCTCGTCCAGGAGCGTCGTGAGCTCGGCCGCCTGGGCGGCGTCGGGCAGACCGAGGGCGACCGCGGAGTCGCAGGCGTCGAGACCGCCGCGTACGTCGATCAGCCGGACCACGACGTCGTCGCGCTGGAAGATGGTGCTGCACAGGACCGGGCTGCGCGGGTCGTCCGCCGCCGCCTCGTCCCGCTGGGCCAGCAGCCGGGCCAGCCGCGTGCCGCAGCCCGGGCGCGCCGGGTACGACAGCGCGTGCCGCTCCGCCTCCGGCTCCTCCTGCCCCGCCGTCACGTGGTGGACGGCCGGCAGCGCGGCCCGGGTGTAGAAGACCCGGGCGGACTCGGGGTCGCTCAGGTCCCGGTCCTGCTCCAGGTACGGGTTGAGGGCCTCCTCGACGGCCCTGACCTCCGGCTGCTGGGCCACGTGCCGCAGCGCCGCGAGCAGGTCGCCCCGCACCTCGATGGCCCGCACCACACGGTTGCCGTGCATGAACAGGGAGGTGCGCAGCAGCCGGGTGTTGGCGTCGACCTGCGGTTCGGGTGCGGCGTAGTCGGCGAGGAGCTTGGCCACGGACTCCTCGCTGCCGGGCTCGACCGTGAAGGTGAGCGCGTGGCGGATGACGCCGTCGCCCACCCGGGGCGCCGTCTGGAGACCGCCCCGGGCCGCCTCGGCGCCGGTCGCGGGGCCGCCGGTCTCGCGGACCACGTGGAAGCGGAGCGACCTGGTGTCCCGTACGCAGCTGTGCAGCGGCTTCACCATCCGCACGTGCTCCTCGCTGCTCACCCAGTCGAGGAACGGCGGGGCGCTCTCCCACTCGCTGGTGATGAGCCACTGGGACGGGTTCTCGATGGACTGGCACAGCTGCTCGCTGACGTGTCCGGGCACGGACTCGACGTGGCTGCGCAGCTGCTCGTACGTCTCCAGGAACTGCTGCTGGGCTCCGTCGTTGACGTCCACCAGCAGGACGACGCGGAGCCTGGAGCCGTCGAAGACGGACTGGGAGACACGGTGCGACACCTGTCGCGTCAGCGGTTCCGAAGCAGGGCTGGACATGGTGGTCATCCTGCGCACATCTCCTTCGCGGGGGCGGTACTGAACGTCGGCCGCGGTGATGCGACGCCAGCGCCTCGATCCTGTGCCCGCCCCCGGGAGGGCGCGACTCGTATGAACTACGCGGGTGACCGGCGCGGACGGGCGCCGGGGCGGACTCAGGTGAGGTGTGCGAAGACCACCAGGTTGTCGGTGTAGTCCTTGACCGTGCGGTCGTAGTCGCCCGCGCAGGTGATGAGCCGTACCTCCGGCCGGTCCGCGTCGCCGTACACGCGGCTGCTGGGGAAGTCGTCCTTGGCGAAGGTCTCCAGGCTGTCGACGACGAAGGACGCCGTGCGTCCGTCGGCCCGTTCGACGTGGAAGACGTCGCCCTTGTCCAGCTGGTCGAGGCGGGCGAAGACGGCGGCGGACGTCTTGGTGTCGACGTGTCCGGCGATGATCGAGGTGCCGGTCTCGCCGGGGGAGGCTCCCTTGGCGTACCAGCCGACGAGGTTGGTGTCGTCCGCGGGCGGGGGCTGGAGCTGCTTGTTCTCGCCGACGGCGAGGTCGGTGAAGGGGGCGTCGACGGAGATCTCCGGGATCAGCAGACGCACGGGTCTCGACCGGGGCAGCTCCGTCACCCGGTCCTCGCCGGGCGGGTCGGCGGACGCGTCGGCGGCGGGCGGGTCCCCGGCGGCCGCCGGAGCCGACGCCCCGGCCCCGGGGGCCAGCGGCGGACGGGAGGAGTCGGCCGACGTGTCGTGCCCGCCGAGCAGGCTCATCGCCAGGAGCAGGAGGGCGACGGCGCACAGCACCGTCCAGCCTCCGCGGGAGCCGGAGGGGGCCGGGGCGTCACCGGCGGGTGGG
>NZ_WWHX01000220.1 GCF_009862125.1 Streptomyces sp. SID5910 | reverse complement strand
TATGGGCGCCACGACCTACCGGCTGATGTCCCGGTTCGCCGCCGAGATGCCCGACGATCCCGGCTTCGCCGGGCTGACCGCGATGCCGAAGGTGGTGTTCTCCCGGACTCTGGAGGCGCCGCTGTCGTGGGGCAGCACCGAGCTGGTCCGGGAGGACGCCGTAGCGGCCGTACGGGACATGAAGCAGCGCGACGCGGGCCCCCTGCGTACCCTCGGCAGCCTCAGCCTGTCCCGGTCGCTGCTCACCGCCGGTCTGGTCGACCGGTTCCGTGTGGTCGTCTTCCCGGTCATCACCGGCGCCACCGGCAAGGAGCGGATCTTCGACGCGTATCCCGACGTCGCTCTCGACCTGGTCGACAGCCGCACCTTCGACGGCCGGCTCCAGCTGCTGGAGTACGTCCCCACCGTCCTCGACGGGCCGCCGGGGGCCGGTGACTAGAGCCCGCGGACCGGGACCGGTCGGCTACCGCGCCGGCCGCGGCTTCTCGCCGAACACCCAGCGGTTGCCCGCCAGCGCGTCGTTCTCCTCGGGCAGGGGGCCGCGTCCGTGCCGGTCGGTGAACTCGAAGGGCGTGTGGACCGAGGTGGACCAGCCGCCGTCCGCCAGACGGGCCGCGGAGTCGGGCCGTTCCTCCAGGCTGAACAGGTCGAGCAGATCGATGCCGATCTGCTCACGCGTCGACGTGTAGAGGGGGCTGTCGCGGTACTCCAGCAGGTCCTTCTCCAGCTTCACCTCGTACGCCAGCGCGCTGCCCCCCGCGCTCAGCCGGTCCACCGTGTCGATCAGGCCGGTCTCGGCGGCGCTGGGCAGATAGAACAGCAGCCCCTCGGCCAGCCAGGCGGTGGGGACCGCCGGGTCGAAGCCGGCCGCCCGCAGCGCTCCGGCCCAGTCGGCGCGCAGGTCGGCCGCGACCGGTACGCGCGTCGCCGTCGGCTCGGCCGACAACGCGCCGAGCACCTCGTGCTTGAACGCGAGGACGCCGTCCCTGTCGATCTCGAAGACCACGCAGCCAGAGGGCCAGTCGAGCCGGAACGCCCGGGTGTCGAGCCCCGCGCCGAGCAGCACCACCTGGCGGGCGCCGCCGGTCCGGACCGACCGGAGCAGGAAGTCGTCGAGGACGCGGGTCCTGAGACCGAAGTAGCGGGCGAAGCGCCCCCACAGCGGGTCGGCGTCCCCGCCCGGGGCCTGGTCCGGGCGGACCGGCCAGCACGCGGACGCGGGGGCGGAGCGTACGAAGTGCTCCGCGTAGATGTCCTGGGCGAGGCTGTCGTGGCGGTAGGTCTCGATCGCCCGTGCCGCGGCGACCAGGAGGGCGGTCACGCCGACCCCTCCCTCCACGCCGGTGCCGCGCGGTGCCGTGTCGACCATGCGTTCTCCCTGGTTCGGATGGGGCCGGCGTCCCTGGGGACGGCGGCTCGCGTGGGTGCTGTCGCGGAACGTGTCGGTCACCGCTCCCGTCCGCCCGGGATCAGGACGGGCTTGACGACGCGACCCGTCTCGCAGTCGCGTTCGGCCTCGTTGATGCCGGCGAGCGGATAGGTGCGGATCAGCTGGTCGAAGGGGAACAGGCCGGCCTGCCAGAGCGCGGTCAGGCGCGGGATCAGCAGTGCGGGGACCGCGTCGCCCTCGCAGATGTGGGAGATCCGGCGTCCGCGGTCCAGCGTTCCCGGTTCGAGCGGCAGCGCGGTGTGCAGACGTGCCACGAGGCCGAGGTGCCCGGTCGGGTTCAGCGAGCGGAGAGCGTCGTTGATCAGTGCGGGTGATCCCGTGGTGTCCAGCGCGTACATCACTCCGCCGCCGGTCAGCCGCCGGATCCGGTCGGGCAGGCCGGCCGGTGCGGCGGGGAGCGGGAGGGCGTGGAGCCGCTCGGCGAGGGCGAGCCGCCCCGGGTGCCGGTCGACGGCCACGGTCACCGCTCCGGCGGCGTGCGCGGCCATCACCGCCGCCAGGCCCACCGCCCCGGCGCCGAAGACGGCGAGGGTGTCGCCGGGGCCGATGCGGAAGGAGTGGAAGACCGCACCGGCGCCGGTGAGGAAGCCGCAGCCGAGCGGTCCGAGCAGTTCCAGGGGCAGTGCGGGATCGACCCGGACGGCGTTGCGGGCGGGGACCATGGCGTACTCGGCGAACGAGGACTGGCCGAACCAGCGGGGCGCCAGCGCGGCGCCGGCCGTGTCGGTGAACCGTGCGGCGTTCCCGCCGCGCCCGCCGAAGAGGTTCAGCGAGGCGAAGGAGTCGCAGTAGGCGGGTGCCGCGCTCCGGCAACTGCGGCACTGTCCGCAGGAGTCGAAGCTGAGCACGACGTGGTCGCCGGGGGTGAAGCCGGTGCCCGGGCCCCCCGTCTCCGCGACGACGCCGGCTCCCTCGTGGCCGAGGACGGCCGGCAGGGGTGAGCGGCCCCCCGACCGCCGGACCGCGAGGTCGGTCCGGCACATGCCGCATCCCGCGATCCGGACCAGGATCTCGTCCTCGGCCGGCCCTTCGGCCAGCATCACCTCCTCGATCGTGAACGGGTCGCCGTGAGCACGCAGTACCGCCGCGCCGAACTTCACGTCACGCCTCCTCGGGCCGGTGCACGACGAAGGGTCTGAGGTTCCCGTAGAGCCCCCAGGGCCCGCCCGCGACGCCGACCCCGCTGTCCTTGCCGCCGGCGAAGGGCTGGGCGAGGGACAGTTCGGCGTGGTGGTTGATCCAGGCGGTGCCGCACTCCAGGCGGTCGGCCACGGCGGCGGCCAGGTCGACGTCGGTGCCCCAGACGGAGCCGCCGAGGCCGAAGCGGGTGCCGTTGGCCGCCGCAATGGCCTCGTCGAGGGTCCTGTACGGCAGCACGGGCAGGACGGGTCCGAACTGTTCCTCCGTCACCACGGGACTGTGGGGCGGTACGTCGGCCAGGACCGTCGGTGCGAAGAAGTAGCCGGGCCGGTCCAGGCGGCGCCCGCCGGCGGCGGCCCGGGCGCCGTCCGTGAGGGCCCGGGCCGTGTACTGCTCGACGCGGGCCAGTTGAGCGGCGTTGTTGACCGGTCCGAGCCTCGTGTCCGGGTCGAGTCCGGGCCCGACGACGGTCGTCCTCGCCCGGTCCGCGAGTGCCTCCACCACCCGTGCGTAGTGGCGTGCCGGGGCGTAGACGCGCTTGACCGCCATGCAGACCTGCCCGCAGTTGCGGAACGCCGCCCAGAACAACCGGTCCGCGATCTTCTCCACGTCCACGTCCTCCAGCAGGACGGCGGCGTCGTTGCCGCCCAGTTCGAGGGTGACCCGCGCGAGCGAGGCGGCCGCGCCGGCGGCGACGCGCCGTCCCGTGGCCGTCGAACCGGTGAAGGTGACGTGGCGGATTCCCGGATGCGAGGCGAGGCGTGCGCCGAGGGGCTCCCGTCCGGTGACGACCGTCAGTACGCCCTCGGGCAGGACCCGGGAGAGGACCGAGGCCAGCAGCCGGGTGGCGAGGGGCGTGCAGGGAGAGGGTTTGAGCACCATCGTGTTGCCCGCGGCGAGGGCCGGGGCGAACTTCGCCGACGCGAGTTGCAGCGGGAAGTTCCACGGGACGATCGCGGCGACGGGCCCCACCGGCCGCCAGCGCAGCTCGGTGTGGACGGGGCGTCCGTCCGTGATGGGCTCTGTCCCGGCGTCCAGCCCGGCGAAGTAGCGCAGCCGTGCCGCCGTACGGGCCACCTCCGCGTACGACTCGGTCAGCGGCTTGCCCTGTTCGCGGGTGAGCAGCGGGGCGAGATCCGCCGCTGCCGCCTCGACGGCATCCGCCGCGGCGAGCAGTGCGGTCCTGCGGGCGGCCGGGTCGGCCCGCCAGCCGTGCCAGGCCGCGTGGGCCCGGTCGACGGCCGCGTCCAGCTCGTCCGGCCGCTGGTCGGGGGCCTCGGCGAAGCCCTCGCCGGTCGCCGGATCGACGACGGTGAGGTGCGCGCCCCGGTGGACCGGGGCGTGGCGGTGATGTCCGGTCGGCACGGCCACGGTCAGCTCGCCGCGGTGGCGACCGTGTGCTCCCGGACGAGCCGGTCCATCTCCGCCCGGAAGGCGGCCACCAGGTGGGGGCGGATGCGGCCCGCGTTGCGGTTCCCTCCCTCGCAGACCGCGCCGCGCACGCCGACGATGTCCGTCTTGATGCGGGCCAGCTCGCCCAGGTCGCCGGCCTTCACGCTGCCCGCGAGTGCGGCGAGGAGCTCGGCCTCGTGGGCACGCCGCACGAACTCGGCGCAGACGTCCGGCGGGACGTGGTCGAACAGCCGGGTTCCGTCCTTGACCGCGGTGTCGAGCATGGCGGCGTCGGCGCCGGAGCGGGCGGCGATGTCGGGCAGTGCGAGCGGGTTGACGCAGCCGATGCGGTGGGCGTCGGCGTAGCCCGAGGCGACGACGAACGCGTCCGCCCGGTAGTCCTTGACGGCCCGCACGACCCCGCGCATGACCTCGATGGCCTGTTCGGGTGTCGTGCAGCCGTACAGGCCGACCTTGATGTAGGTGGCTCCGGACACGGCCGCGCCGAGCGCCGCCTGGGCCACCGTGCCGGGCTTGTAGGGGACGTCGCCGACGGTGGCGGAGACGGGCTTGTCCGCCGGGACCGCGTCGCGGATCTCCCTGATGACCCACGGATAGTTCGCGCCGAGCGAGCCCTCGTCGGGCTTCTTGACGTCGACGATGTCGAGGTGCTCGGCCGCCTTCGCGCAGTCGAGGGCTTCGTCGACGCCGTCCGGAGAGATGAGAAGCAACAAGGTGGAATCCTTTCCCCAGCAGGCCCGCCTGCCGACAGCAGACGCGTGGATCCGCCTGGTTCACGTGCGGTGTGCACATCATTTCCGCGGTCGTCCGGCGTCGGCAGGGCGCGCGGGGTGACATACGGGTCGTTGCCGCACGGTGCCCACGCCCCGCGCAGAGCGCCGTCTGCGCTGGCCCGGCCGCCCGCGCATGGACGACCCGTGAAGATTCAGGGGCCTCGCAGGTCCCGGAACGGGCGCGAGCGGAGCCGTTGCGCTGCGGTGATGCCGTTTCCGGGCGGGAGCGTGGGGCCGCACGGGGCGGGTTGCCATCGCGGCACCCGATGAGGGACGGTGGTCGGACAACAACCGCTCGCCCTTAAGGAAGATTGAGGGTTCTCTCCGGAGGTGTCCCTCATATGTCAGCGTTCCCGGAAAGTGCCCATACCGACGCCACCGGCGTGGTGAGCACTATTGCCGCCCCCTTCCCGGTGGTGGTCATGGACGCGGCGGGACGCGTGACGGAACTCCATGGCGCCGCGGACGCCCTTCTGCCCGGGGCCCGCGTCGGTGCGGCCCTGTCCTCGCCGGGCTGGCTCGCCGCCGCGCACCGCACCCCCGGCACCGGCCCGGTCAGCGGCGCGGTGGGAGAGGCGTACTTCTCCGCCCACCCCTGCGAACTCTCCGACGGCGGCACGGCGTGGTGGCTGGTGGAGGAGACCGCCCACCGGACGGCCGTGAGGGAGCTGGCGGCGGAGCGCGAACGCACCCGCTTCCTGTCCGAGGCCTCCAGCGCCCTGCTGGCGTCGCTGAACCTGGAGCGGTGCATGGAGGTCACCGCCCGGCTGGCCGCCGAGCATCTGGCCGACGCGGCACTGGTGATATCACCGACCTCCGCCAAGAAGCTGCCGATGGTCGTCTGCGACCAGCACGGACGCCTGGTCCACGGCACCGTCTCCGGCGCCGTGCAGGGCGTACCGGGCCTGCCGGAGGCGCTGCGGGGCTTCCCGCCGGTGCCCTCCCGGTGGATCGACCCTGCCACCGCTCCCGACTGGCTGGTCCCCGAAGGCTTCGGCGAGGTCGGCTCGCTGGCGATCACACCGCTGCCCGGCCACGGCGTGCCGGCCGGTGTCCTGATCCTGCTGCGCCGGGCGCCGCAGACCGCGTTCAGCAAGTCGGAGGAGGCGTTCGCCGGTCTGTTCGCCGCCCGGGCCGGCGCGGCGATGTCCGCGGCGCGGCTGTACGCCGAGCAGAACACGATCACCGACACCCTCATGCGCGATCTGCTGCCGCCGGCTCTGCGGCACGTCGAGGGAGTGGAGTTCGCCGGCGGCTACCGGGCCAGTGTCGACACCGACCGTGTCGGCGGTGACTTCTACGACGTCCATCCGGCGAGCGAGGACTGCCCGGACTCGCTGACCGTGCTGGGGGACGTGGCCGGCAAGGGCCTGGAGGCGGCGGTCCTCACGGGCAAGATCCGCAACACACTCCAGGCCCTGCTGCCCATGGCGGGCGACCACGGCCAGATGCTGCGGCTGCTCAACAACGCGCTGCGCAACGGCCACTCCACGCGTTTCGTGACCCTCGTCCTGGCGTCCGCCCGCCGCGAGGACCGCGACGTGGTGCTGCGCCTGACCGCCGCCGGTCATTCCCCGCCGCTGATCGTGCGTCAGGACGGCGCCGTGGAGGAGGCGGACACCGGCGGCACCCTGATCGGTGTGCTGCCCCGGATCACCACCCGCACCGCCGAGGTGCGCCTCGCCCCGGGCGAGACCTGCCTCCTCTACACCGACGGCGTCACGGAGGCCAGGGGCGGTCCCCTGGGCGACACCATGTTCGGGGAGGAGCGCCTGCGGCGCGCCCTGCTCGACTGCGCCGGGCTGCCCGCCCAGGCCGTGGTCGAGCGCGTGCAGATGCTCGTCGACGAGTGGATCGGGGACGGACGCCACGACGACATCGCCGTGCTGGCCATCACCGCTCCCCGGGGCGCGCATCTGAGTGCCGTGGACGGCACGACTGCGGGCAGGTACACGGCATGACGAACATCTCCGCCCCCGGCCTCGGCAGCGAGCCCGGCCGGCACCGTGTCGGCGCCCGCTTCACCTCCCCCCTCGGCGACGAGCGTGCCGGGGCGTGGGCGGACAAACTCTGGTCGGCCGCCCGGGCGGCGGACGAGTACGCGGCGCTCGACGTCGTCGCGGGCGCCCTGGACGCCGGGCTGGACGCGGAGACGGTGCTGCTGGAGGTGATCGGCGCCGTCCAGCACAAGGTGGGCATCGAGTGGGCCGCCAACCGCATGAGCGTCGCCGACGAGCACGCCGCCACCGCGATCAGCGACCGCGCCGTCGCCGCGCTGCCCGTCCAGCGCCCTCACGCCTTCGTCGGCAAGGTGACGGTCGCCTGTGTGGACAAGGAGTGGCACGCCCTGCCCGCGCGCCTGCTCGCCGAGACACTGCGGCTGAGAGGTTGGCGGGTCGGTTATCTCGGTGCCCAGGTCCCCACCGCGCATCTGATCAGCCAGGTCCACCGCACCGGCGCGGACGCCGTCTGCCTGTCCGCCGCGCTGTCCACCCGTCTTCCGGTGGCCCACGCCGCGATCACCGCCGTTCAGGCCGTCGGCACCCCGGTCATGGTGGGTGGCCTCGCCTTCGGTGCCGACGGGCGCTACGCCCGCCTGCTGGGCGCCGACGCCTGGGCGCCCGAGGCCCGCGCGGCCGCCGACCGGCTCTCCGCCGGCTCCCTGCCCCGCCCCAGGCCGCCGCACCAGGCACTCGACGACCTGCCGCACCTGGCCGACCAGGAGTACACGATGGTCAGCCAGTCGTCCCGCAGCCTGGTGCGCGAGACCTTCCGGCGCCTGGAGGAGCACCTCCCCGCGATGGCCGCCTACGACGACGACCAGCGCGAACGCACCGCCGAGGACATCGCCCACATCGTCGACTTCCTGGCCGCCGCGCTGTACGTGGACGACCCCGGCCTCTTCACCGACTTCCTCACCTGGACCGGTGACATCCTCACGGCCCGCGGTGTCCCGGCGCGGTCCCTGCTGCCGGGCCTGAACCTGCTGGAGGAGCAACTGCGCGACTTCCCCCGCACCCGGCGCCTCCTCGACGCCGGACGCACCGCGCTCGCCGCCCGCCCCTGACCCACCCCCGACCCTCGGACGCTGGAAGAAACATCGTGACCGCCTCTCCCGACACCCCCGTGGTGGTGCTGCCGACCACCCACCCGCACTGCGTGCGCCTCGCCCTGCTCGGCGACCTCGACTACGACACCGGTGACGCGGTGCTCGACACGGTTCAGCGGGCCCTGCGCGAGCACGAGGGCGTGCGGGAACTGCGGCTGGACTGCCGGGAACTGGGGGCGGTCGACTCGACGGGGCTGTCCGTCCTGCTCCAGCTGCATCGCCTGGCGTGCCGGGACCGGATCGGCTTCCGCCTGGAGGACATCGGTCCGGCGCTGAAGCGCCTGCTCGACGTCACCGGGACGTACGAGCACCTGACGACTCCGGACCCGGACGTCGCGGCCGCGGAGTCCTCCGCGGAGGCGACGTCCGAGTCGTAGCGGTCACACCTCAACCGGCAGCCGTGCTGCCGCGAGCGCGTGCTGGTCAGGACGCGGGGACCGGGCCGCCTGGCCGGAACCGCTCCACGCCGACGATGTGCCGGACCTTGACCGGGCGCACGATCACCGCGACGCGCTCCTCCCCCGGCATGATCCATTCGAAGCGCTCGCTGCCCAGGTACTTCCGGGCCAGCCGGTCCATCCGCTCGTGCGCCTCCTCGCCCTCGACGAAGCGGGAGACCACGCCGCTGATCTGCACCCGGTCGAAGGGGTCGGCGGCGTCGGCGTGGGACAGGTAGACGCGGGGGTCGCGGCGCAGGTTCTCCTCCTTCACCCGGCCCACCGACGTGTTGAACGTCAGTTCTCCCTCTCCCTCCAGGTCCACCCACATCGGGCTGACTTGGGGTGCTCCGTCGGCGAACACGGTACCGACGTACCAGATGTTGGGGGCTTGCAGGCGGGCGCGGACGGCTTCGTCGAATGTGGGGGTCATCCCGCGAGGCTACCAACCATGATCGTCGGGACCGGGGGCGGCCTCACCGCCTCGGTCGTCGGCCGGGGACGACCGCCGGGAGTCGCCGCCGCGCACGTGTGCGCGCACTCCTTGCAGGCCGAACAGGACGAGGAGCTCGACCGCTCCGCCGTCGGCGCTGCCCAGCCAGTGCGGCAGGGACGTGTCGAACTCGGCCGCCTCGCCGGGCGGCAGCGTCAGGTCGCGCTCGCCGAGGACGAGCCGCAGACGCCCGCCGAGCACGTAGAGCCATTCGTAGCCCTCGTGGGTCTGCGGAGTCGGTTCGCGCGGCCGCGGCTCGGCAGGGATGATCATCTTGAACGCGTGCACCCCGCCCGGCCGCCGGGACAGGGGTACGAAGGTCATCCCGAACCGGCTGACCGGCTTGAGGTGGATCCGCGGATCGCCGGTGCGCGGCGCGCCGACCAGGTCGTCCAGCGGGACGCCGTACATCCGGGCCAGGGGCAGCAGCAGTTCCAGGGTAGGCCGGCGCTGTCCGCTCTCCAGCCGGGACAGGGTGCTCTGCGACACGCCGGTGGTCCCGGCCACGTCGGCGAGGGTGATGCCGCGGACACGACGCAGCGCACGGAGCCGCGGACCCACCGCGTCGAGGACTTCGTCGTCCGTTGGGCGATCCATCGGGCCATCTTGCCGTAACCGCAAGATTCCGTGCCACGTCGTGGGGTGCCCGGCGAGGGTGGACGCACACCGACCCAGGGAGTCCTGATGAGCGCCACCCGTGCGGTCCGCCGCCGCGACACCCCTCCGCCCCGGACCGGGAACAGCGAAGCCGAGGTCCTGCGGGGCTTTCTCGACCACCTGCGGACCTCGATCGCCGCGAAGGTCGACGGTGCGCCCGAACCGCGGGTGCGCACGGCCGCCGTGCCGTCGGGCACGAACCTGCTCGGTCTGCTCAACCACCTGACGTACGTCGAGCGCTCGATGTTCCTCGGGGAGGCCGTCACCGACTGGAAGGCAACGTTCCGTGCCGCACCGGGGGACAGTGTGGCCGATGTCGTCGCCCGCTACCGGGACGTGGTCGGGCGCGCGAACACAGTGCTCGACGGGTGCGCCGACCTGGCCGCACCGGTCCCCCGGCGGCGGCCGGGGCGCCCCGCTCCGAGCCTGCGGTGGGCGCTCACCCACATGATCGAGGAGACGGGCCGCCACGCGGGCCACGCGGACATCCTCCGCGAGCTCATCGACGGCACGACCGGCCGCTGATCCCGCCGGAGCCGCCCGCGGTCCCGGCGGTCGCTCACTCCTCGGCGAGCAGGTCCAGGGATTGTGTGAGCGACTGTTCGGTCCAGATGACCTTGCCGTGTCTCGTGTAGCGCACGCCCCACCGGTCGGAGAGCTGCGCGACGAGGAACAGGCCGCGGCCGCCCTCGTCGAAGTCGGCGGCCTGGACCACGCGCGGCGCGGTGCTGCTCGCGTCGCACACCTCGCAGATCAGCACGCGGTGCCGCAGGAGCCGGACGGTGACGGGCGGTGCGCCGTACCGGACGGCGTTCGTGATCAGTTCGCTGAGGACGAGTTCGGTGGTGAAACCCGTCTCGTCGAGCCCCCAGCTCTCCAGTTGCCGCATGCACTGGGCGCGCACGTCACCGACGGCCGCGAAGTCGGAGGGGACGTCCCACTGGGCCATGTTCTCGGCCGGGAACCGGCGCGTGGCCGCCACGAGGAGGGCGGCGTCGTCGCGCGACCCGTCCGGCACCATGGCGTCGATGACGGTGTCGCACGTGCTGTCGCAGCTCGGCCCCGTGCGGGCGAGGACCGACCGCAGCAGCTCCAGGCCGGTGTCGATGGTTCTGCTGCGGCCCTCCACGAGCCCGTCGGTGTAGAGGACCAGGCGGCTGCCTTCCGGGATGTCGAGTTCGACGGTCTGGAACGGGACGGTTCCCAGGCCGAGCGGCAGATTGGGCGGTACGTCGACGAACTCGACCGAGCCGTCGGGCCGGACGAGGGCGGGCGGTGGGTGTCCGGCGCTGGCGAGGGCACACCGGCCGTTGGTGGGGTCGTAGACCGCGTACACCAGGGTCGCGCCGGTGACGGCGTGCTCCTCGCCGCCCGCCTGGTCCGCGGCGTCCAGGCGTGTGACGAGCTGGTCGAGATGGAAGAGCAGGTCCTCCGGGGGCAGGTCGAGGGCCGAGAAGTTGAGGACCGCGGTGCGCAGTCTGCCCATGGTGGCGGCGGCCTGCAAACCGTGTCCGACCACGTCCCCGACGACCAGGGCGACCCGGGCCCCGGACAGGGGGATGGCGTCGAACCAGTCGCCGCCGACCCCCGACCGGGCCGGCACATAGTGGTGGGCCACGTCCACGGCGTCCTGTTCGGGCAGGTCGCGCGGCAGCAGGCTGCGCTGGAGCGACACCGCGGTGGCGTGCTCGCGTGTGTAGCGGCGTGCGTTGTCGATGCACACCGCCGCGCGGGCCGTCAGTTCCTCCGCGGGCGACACGTCGTCCGGCTGGAACGGAGGCAGTCGGCCGCGCCAGAACATGACGAAGCCCAGCACCACCCCACGGGCCCGCAGCGGCACCGTGATGAGCGAGTGGAAGCCCAGTTCGACGACCCGCTGCGCGCCCTCCGGATCCGGTACCCGCCAGCCCTGCGACCGCTCCAGGTCGGTCACCAGGAGCGCGCCGTCACCCTCGACCGCCTGGCGCTGCTGGGCCAGCGGCCCGTACTCCAGGCTGCTGCCCGCCTCGTGCCAGGGCCAGGCCTCGACCGCGCCGCGCACCGCCGCGCGCCGCACCGACGACGCGACACCCGGCACGGGTTCGTCCCCGCGCAGCACCGGATCGAAGAGGTCGACGGTGACGACGTCCGCGAACTGCGGGACGACGAGTTCCGCGAGCTCTTCGGCGGTGCGCACCACGTCAAGAGTGCTGCCGATCTCCGCGCTCGCCCGGTACAGCAGTTCCAGGCGCTCGCGCGCGACGTCGACCCGGCCGGCGAGGGCGCGGAGTTCCGTGGTGTCCCGCAGCGTGGCGACGCCGCCGGCCGGGCCGCCCCCGTCGCGGCTGGTCCGTCGCACGTTGACCGCGAGCAGGCGGCCCCCCACCAGCTGGACGGCGTCGTCGACACTCTCCTCGGACGCCAGGAGCCGCGCCATCGAGTCGGGCAGGCCGAGGTCCCGCAGCGGCCGGTGCTCGGCATCCGCGGGGAGCCGCAACAGCCGGCGTGCCTCGTCGTTGACGAGCAGCAGCCGGCCGTCCTCGCCGATCACCAGGACTCCTTCGCGCGCCGCGTGGAGCACCGCGTCATGGTGCTCGTACATGCGCGTCACCTCGGTCGGCCCGAGACCGTGGGTCTGCCGGCGCAGCCGCCGGCTCACCAGCCACGCCGCGCCGGTGGCCAGCGCCAGTGATCCGGCGGCGCCGGCCGCCAGCAGGGGGAGCTGCCGGTAGAAGGTGCTGCTCACCGTGCTGATCTCCAGGCC
Source organism: Streptomyces sp. SID5910 (assembly GCF_009862125.1). Taxonomy (GTDB): domain Bacteria; phylum Actinomycetota; class Actinomycetes; order Streptomycetales; family Streptomycetaceae; genus Streptomyces. Next base: position 5,938 of record NZ_WWHX01000220.1, on the reverse strand, counting down.
GGCCGTGACGATGCCCACGACCTTCTGGTCGGCGTCGGTGACCGGCACGGCCGCGCGGACGGCGTCCGTCGGCGCTCCCATGAACAGTTCGGTGTAGGACTCGCCGGCGAGTGCCCGGCTGAAGTCGCCGCTCGCCCGCTTGCCGATCAGTTCGGGCCGGGCGTCGGTGTAGCGGACGCCGTCCCGGTTCAGTACGGCGACGAAGTCCACGTCCGCGGTCCGGCGCGCCTTCTCGGCCATCGGTTGCAGCGCGGCCGTGGGGTCCGGTCCCTTCAGAGCCTCCGCGACACCGGGGGAACTGGCGAAGCCCGCGGCCACGGCGAGCACTTCGTTGCGCGCCCCGCGCACCGCCTGGCTCCGTGTCTCGTAGACCAGGCTGGTGTCGCTCAGCGCGGCCAGCAGCAGCACGACCAGCAACTGGAGCACGAACACCTGGGCCGCGACGCTGTGCAGCCCCAGTCTCCGTGCTTTCGGTGCTGCGCCGCTCGTCCCCTCACGCATTCACCAGTTTTAGCACCTCTTGGTACGGTATCGCCCTCATGAGGGGGCGCGGCATCCCGTCAGTGGGCGATCGCCTTGACTGCGGTCAGGTCCTCGCCGGTCAGTTCCGCGATGCGGTGCGCGGGCACCCCGGCCGCCAGTGCGCGGGCGAGCAGTGTTTCGCGGCCGTCCGCGCAGGAACGGTAGGCCAGCAGTTCCTCCTCCAGCCGTGCGACGTTCTCCGGTGCGGCACGGTGGCGCAGACGGCTCAGCTCCTCCTCGCCGAGGGGGACGGGCAGCCGCTCGGCGCCCTCGGGAATGGCCTGCGTCTCCTCCGGCGGCAGCAGGCGCAGCGCCGGGGACGACGCGGTGACTCCCTGCGCGTCGAGCCAGGCGCGTACGGCGGGGGTCTGCATGCAGGCCAGCTCCCCGAGCGCCGCCGGGGGCGTTCCGAGCGCCAGGTCGGGGCCGTTCAGCAGGACGAGGTAGGCGTCGTCGGTCATCTTCGGTTCCTCACACGGTCAGACGGATCGTCTTCGCAGGCCTTCCCTGTACCCGCCGGGGGCGGCCTCATCGGGGTGAGATCACCGAGCCGGCGGGCCGCACAGTGAGGACGGCGTGAAGGAGACGGTTGTGAAGGGCGGTCGCCTCCGCGGCGGAAGGCACTGCGGGGCTTCAGCCGAACGATCGTCCCCGCAGGCATGAAATGAGGCCCGGGGTCACAGTCCCCTTCACAACCACACCCCTCACAACGCTCACGGCCGGGCCGGCATTCCCGCAGCGCGTCAGCCGACGTTCCAGGTGAAGCTGCCGCCGTTGTTGGCCGCGACGGCGAACATGACGATCATGAGGAGGATGTCGACCACGCCGAGGCCGATGTCCCACTTGGCCATCGTGGAGCCGGTCTGATGCAGCGCCACGGCACCGAAGATGATCGCCAGGGGGCCGAGGACGATCGGCAGGACGAACAGGCCGACGATGCCGCAGACGAGTCCCGCGATCGCCAGTCCGCTCGTCCGGCTCGTCTTGTGCGCGCTCGATCCACTGTAGGACGACATCGTTTTCTCCCAAACTGTCGTAGTTGGCTTCTTTTACTCCTTCGGTTCCTTTCTGATTGCCCGTCCCGGCCGGGTCATGCCTGTGCCGGGGCAGGTCAAGTCCTGGCGTCCGCTGGTGACTTGCAGGGCGGCCCGGTCAGCCGGAAGGCTCCGGGCGTGCGGGTGGCCCTTCCTCGGCGAAGGTGACGACGGCCGCCAGATCGGTGCCGGCCCGGAGCAGCGCCACGGTCCTCTCGGCGATCCGGTCGAGCCGTTGCCGCAGGATGCGCTCGGCTTCGCCCGGGCCGTCGAGCCGGTGCAGGGAGCCCATGATGTCGCGCACCGCGGGGATGCCGTAGCCGCTGCCGCGCAGGGCCGCGACGATGCGGGCGGCTCTGATCGCCGGGAGGCCGTAGCGGCGTGCTCGCAGCGAGGTCACCCGCTCGGGGACGACCAGTCCTTCGTCCCCCCAGAACCGCAGGGCCGAGGGACGTACGCCGAGTGCGCCGGCGAGCTCGGTGATCGTCATGGCGTCACCCTCGTGCCCGGACTCGCCGTCGCCCGCCTCGCTTCGGATCGCGCGCAGCGCTTCCTGGGCGCGCAGGGCCTCGTCCCGTTCCCGGGCGAGGCGCACATGCACCTCGTTGATCGCCGAGGCCGCCGTCACGATCGGTTCCGTCCGCAGCTCCGCGAGCATCCGCCGGGCCGCGACGGGTCCGACGGCGCAGGCGAGTCCCCGGTAGGCGCGAAGGGCCCGCACGTGGACGGACGTATAGGAACGGTAGCCGTTGCCCGACCGGGCGGCCGGGGGAATGACGCCCAGCCGCTCCAGGTCGCGGACCTGCTGCACCGAGTATCCCGACTCCCTGGCGACATCGACCGTCCGCAGCGGTGCTCGTCGCGTACTCCCCGCGGTCTCGCGCACCGGTCAACCCCACATAAGCACTTGAAGGTGATGCTTGAACCATGAGTATGGAACAGATCATCGCGACCGTGCGATCCTTCGACGGCTCACTCGTGCTCGCTCCGGAACGGGGAGGCGACTTCCCCGAGATCACGTGGGGAGACACGTTCTTCTACTACTCCCCCGACGGCCAGGTGCCGCGGAACGTCCAGCCGTACGCGACGATCATCACCAAGGACTACCCGGACGACGCCGCTTGCGACCTGGACCCTCCGGGGCGCTGGCGCGTGAACATCCACGTCGACCGGGCGACGTTCCAGGAGCTCACCGGCGAGACGCCCCGCGGTCCCGGCCGCCCCCGCGACTTCGCGGCGGCCGACACGGTGCTGCCGCACCCGGTGTACGGCGGGCTCGGCTGGGTCTGTGTCGTCACACCCGGCGAGCGGACGACGGACACCGTTCTGCGGCTGCTGCGCGGCGCGCACGACGCCGCCCGGGCCCGATTCGCGCGGCGGCACGAACCGGGAGCCACTGGAGACTGAGCGGGCGCTACTGCTTCTACTGGCTCTGCTTGATCGCGGAGATGTCCAGCTCCAGGACGATCTTGTCCCCGACCAGTACGCCGCCGCCCTCCAGGGGCGCGTTCCAGGTCACGCCGAAGTCCTTGCGGGAGATGGTCACCAAGCCCTCCAGGCCGACCCGCTGGTTGCCGAAGGGGTCGACGGCACTGCCCGTGTACTCGACGTCGATGGTGACCGGACGGGTGACGTCCTTGATGGTGAGGTCGCCGGTGACGCGGTACTCGTTGTCGGAGTCCCGCTCGACGGAGGTGGTCCGGAAGGTGATGTCGGGGTGGGTGGGGGCGTCGAGGAAGTCGTTGGTCCGCAGGTGCTGGTCGCGCTGTTCGACGCCGGTGTCGATGCTCTCGGTCTTGATGACGATCTGGGCCGTGGAGCGGGCCGGCTCGGCACCGTCCAGGTGGGCGGTGCCCTCGAACTGGTGGAACGCGCCCCGGACCTTGGTCACCATGGCGTGGCGGGCCACGAAGCCGATCCGGCTGTGGGCGGGGTCGATGACGTAGTCACCGGTGAGGTCGGCGAGGTTCGTGGTCGTCAAGGCTCCTCCATGAGGTCGGGTTCCCGGCGGTCGGTCTCCGGATCCGTGCCGCTCCACGCTAGAGCGTGGCCGCGACAGGGCTGACCGGACACGCGGGAATCGAGCGGAGCGCACGGCGTCGCGGTACCGGCCTTGACCTCAAGTCGGCTTGAGGTCACAGACTTCCCCGCATGACCAACGGAACCGCAGGCATGACCATCGAGACCGCAGTCATCAGCACCGAGACCGCCGACGTCAGGGCCCTGGAGCAGGTCGTGGCCACCGTCGAGCGCACGCAGCGCGCCAAGGACGCGGAGGGGTTCCTCGCGCTGTTCCATCCCGACGCCGTGTGGACGACCGCCCACGGCAAGGTGCTCATCGGCTTCGACGCCATCGCCGAGTTCACCCGTGCCGTACTGCCCGCCGCGAGCTGGGACGGCGAGGTCACCTACGAGGCGGCGCACATCCAGTTCCTGCGGCCCGACGTGGCGGCCGTGAAGGTCCGTCAGGTCTACCACGCGGCGCAGGGCGACACCGAGGGCGCTCCGCTCTACATCATGACCAGGCAGGACGACGGGAGGTGGCTGCTGCACGCGGGCCAGAACACCGAGGTGCGGGGCGGATAGCGCGTGCGCGGGCGGTCAGGACGGTGCCGGGGCGCTCCCACCGGATGACACGAACTCGTCCAACCGCCTTTGGGTCTCGCGGAGTTCGGCCTGCTGGGCGGCGAGGCGGCCGGCCAGGGAGTCCAGCTCGGCCCGCAGGTCCGGGCACATCTCCACCGAGATGCCGTGCGCGCCGGTGCGCACGCAGTCCAGGTACTTTTGGATGACCGACGTTCCCAGCCCGGCGGAGATCATGGCCCTGATCTGCGCCACACGGACGACATCGGACGCGGAGTAGTCCCGGTACCCGCTGCTGTTGCGGGCCGGGACCAGCAGTCCGCGGTCCTCGTAGTGACGCAGCGCTCGCGCGCTCACCCCGGTCCGCTCGGCGAGTTCGCTGATCAGCACCGTCGTTTCCTCCCCATCGGCTTGACCTTCACGCTGGCGTGAAGCCGTACCGTCCTGCGACATGACATCTGTAGCAACCCGCCGGCGTGCCTCGATCATCCACGGCTACGGCGCGACCCCCGACGACCACTGGTTCGGCTGGCTGGCCGAGCGGCTCCGGGCGGACGGCATCCCGACCACGGTCCCGGCCCTGCCGGACCCGCAGGACCCGGACCCCGTGCGGTGGGCGGACGCCGTACGCGGGGAACTGGGAACGCCCGACGAGCACACGGTCGTCGTCGCCCACAGCCTGGGCTCCCTGGCCGTGCTGCGCCATCTGCGCTCCCTGCCGGGCACCTGGCGCCTCGGCACGCTCGTGCTGGTCTCCGGCTTCGTCGACCGGCTGCCCGCGCTGCCTGAGCTGGACGCCTACATCGGACAGGGCTGCGACGTGACAGGGCTCCGCGACCGCGTCGACCGGCTCACGGTCATCCGGTCGGACGCGGACCCGCTGGTGCCGACCGGCCACACCGACCGGCTCGCGGGCATGCTCGGAGTCTCCGCGCACATAGTCCCCGGAGCGGGTCACTTCCTCGCCTCCGACGGTGTCACCTCGCTGCCCGAAGCCCGGGAGGCCATCCCCCGGTGACGGCTCGCCGCCGGGGCTCCCGGGCTGCGGGTACGGCGTCACCGGCGCACCCTGGAAAGGGTGAGGTGATCGGCCATGAGCTCAGAAGAAGCGCGCGAGCGGCTGCGGCAGATGCGGGAGAAGGCCAAGGACCTGGCCGACGCGGCGGAGCGGTCCAGCGATCCGCAGCAGCGTGACCGCCTCCAGAAGGAGTCGCGCTCGCTGGAGTCCCGGTGCGAGCAGGAGAGCGGCATGCGCAGTGGGGACATCTATCCCTGGGAGTAGACGGAAGCCGGGCCACGCCCCGGTCCTCGCCGCTCAGCGGCGCCAGGTGTCGGTGGACGGCGCCGGTCACCCCGCGTCCGTGCTGGGTGGCGACGCCTAGCGCACCACGCGATGGCGGAGGTAGACGACGCCCGAGCCGAAGGTGCGGGTCTCCAGCAGTTCGAGATCCACCCGGCGCTCGTGCCGGGGGAAGAACGGGATGCCGCCGCCGAGCAGCACCGGGAAGACCCTGGCCCGGTACTCGTCGATCAGGCCCAGCGCGGCCGCCTCGGCGGCGAGCGTCGCGCCGCCGACCGCGATGTGGCCCTCCCCCGACTCGGCCCGCAGCCGCTCGATCTCCTCCGCGAGGCCGCCGGTGGCCTGCCGGGCCTGACCCCGCACGGTGGACAACGTCGTGGAGAACACCACCTTGGGGAGCGGATTCCACACCGCGGCCCACGCGCGCCCCAGGTCGTCCAGTGAAGGATCCTGGCCGGCGGTCTCCCAGTACAGCATCGTCTCGTACAGCCGCCGTCCA
>NZ_WWHX01000219.1 GCF_009862125.1 Streptomyces sp. SID5910 | reverse complement strand
TCACGCCGCCGGAGCGGTGACCGTGGCCGTCGACCGGCACCCGGGGCGGCTCGCCCTCGCCGAGCGGCTCCACGCCCTCCCGCTCCCCGCCGCACCGGCCGGCCTGCCCGACCGGATCCGGCGGCTGACCGGCGGCGGAGTGATGTACGCGCTGGACACCACGGGATCACCCGCACTGATCAACGACGCTCTCCGCTCGCTGAACCCGACCGGGCACCTCGGCCTCGTGGCACGTCTGCACACCGCGCTGCCGCTCGAACCGGGAACGCTGGACCGCGGACGCCGGATCTCCCACATCTGCGAGGGCGACGCGGTCCCCGCACTGCTGATCCCGCGCCTGACCGCGCTCTGGCAGGCCGGCCTGTTCCCCTTCGACCAGCTGATCCGCACCTATCCGCTCGCCGGCATCAACGAGGCCGAACGCGACTGCGAGACGGGTCGCGTCGTCAAGCCCGTCCTGATCCCGGGCGGACGGGAGCGGTGACCGACACGTTCCGCGACAGCACCCACGCGAGCCGCCGTCCCCAGGGACGCCGGCCCCATCCGAACCAGGGAGAACGCATGGTCGACACGGCACCGCGCGGCACCGGCGTGGAGGGAGGGGTCGGCGTGACCGCCCTCCTGGTCGCCGCGGCACGGGCGATCGAGACCTACCGCCACGACAGCCTCGCCCAGGACATCTACGCGGAGCACTTCGTACGCTCCGCCCCCGCGTCCGCGTGCTGGCCGGTCCGCCCGGACCAGGCCCCGGGCGGGGACGCCGACCCGCTGTGGGGGCGCTTCGCCCGCTACTTCGGTCTCAGGACCCGCGTCCTCGACGACTTCCTGCTCCGGTCGGTCCGGACCGGCGGCGCCCGCCAGGTGGTGCTGCTCGGCGCGGGGCTCGACACCCGGGCGTTCCGGCTCGACTGGCCCTCTGGCTGCGTGGTCTTCGAGATCGACAGGGACGGCGTCCTCGCGTTCAAGCACGAGGTGCTCGGCGCGTTGTCGGCCGAGCCGACGGCGACGCGCGTACCGGTCGCGGCCGACCTGCGCGCCGACTGGGCCGGAGCGCTGCGGGCGGCCGGCTTCGACCCGGCGGTCCCCACCGCCTGGCTGGCCGAGGGGCTGCTGTTCTATCTGCCCAGCGCCGCCGAGACCGGCCTGATCGACACGGTGGACCGGCTGAGCGCGGGGGGCAGCGCGCTGGCGTACGAGGTGAAGCTGGAGAAGGACCTGCTGGAGTACCGCGACAGCCCCCTCTACACGTCGACGCGTGAGCAGATCGGCATCGATCTGCTCGACCTGTTCAGCCTGGAGGAACGGCCCGACTCCGCGGCCCGTCTGGCGGACGGCGGCTGGTCCACCTCGGTCCACACGCCCTTCGAGTTCACCGACCGGCACGGACGCGGCCCCCTGCCCGAGGAGAACGACGCGCTGGCGGGCAACCGCTGGGTGTTCGGCGAGAAGCCGCGGCCGGCGCGGTAGCCGACCGGTCCCGGTCCGCGGGCTCTAGTCACCGGCCCCCGGCGGCCCGTCGAGGACGGTGGGGACGTACTCCAGCAGCTGGAGCCGGCCGTCGAAGGTGCGGCTGTCGACCAGGTCGAGAGCGACGTCGGGATACGCGTCGAAGATCCGCTCCTTGCCGGTGGCGCCGGTGATGACCGGGAAGACGACCACACGGAACCGGTCGACCAGACCGGCGGTGAGCAGCGACCGGGACAGGCTGAGGCTGCCGAGGGTACGCAGGGGGCCCGCGTCGCGCTGCTTCATGTCCCGTACGGCCGCTACGGCGTCCTCCCGGACCAGCTCGGTGCTGCCCCACGACAGCGGCGCCTCCAGAGTCCGGGAGAACACCACCTTCGGCATCGCGGTCAGCCCGGCGAAGCCGGGATCGTCGGGCATCTCGGCGGCGAACCGGGACATCAGCCGGTAGGTCGTGGCGCCCATGAGGCTGGTGTGCCGCTTGTGGTCGTCGGTGTCGAGCCACGCGAGGTACTCGGGTCCTCCCATGCCCCAGAGACCGGGCCAGCCGTCCGCGGACGCGTAGCCGTCGAGCGAGATGATGAAGTCCACCATGAGGCCTGACATCGGACCGTCCCTCCTGTGTGCGTGCGTACGGGTTGTGACCGGTGCCGGGCCGGAAAGTCATCGCGTCCGGTGAGCGGTCCCGGCCCGCGTGGCGCCGTGGCCGCCGACGGCGTGCGGGTGAGCATGGGGTGACCCAGTTCCCCTCCCGCACCGAGGCGATGCGATGCCCGACCACGCCCATCACGTACCGCCCGGCGGCGCCGTACCGAGGGGGAGCCTGCGGCCCGCGCTGGCGGAACGCTGGCTGTTCCGGGGCATCTACGGCCTGGTGCTGGCCAGCGCCCTGGTGGCCGCGCTGGATGTGCCGGGGGAGCACGCCGATCCCGGTCAGGACGCGCTGTGGGTGCTGCTCACCGCGGGCGCGTCGGCCGCCGCCCACGGGTACGCGCACGTCATCGCCCAGCGGGCGTCCGCCGAGGGGACGGGCAGGCCGAGCAGGACGCGGGCGGTGCTCGCCGAGTGGCCCCTGCTCGCCTCGGTGCTGCCCACCGTGCTCCTCCTGCTGGGCGCGGTCGCCGAGTGGTGGACGGAGGACACGGCCGTCGACGTGGCGCTGCTGCTCAACACCGTCGCCCTGTTCTGCCTGGGCTTCTCGGCGGCCCGCACCGCGGGGCTCGGCTGGCTGTCCTCCTGCCGGGCGGGGGTCGTGGACATGTTGATCGGGCTCGTGGTCATCGCCGCGGACGCGCTGATCGAGTAGCGCGGCCCTCGGCTGCCGTGCCTCACCGGTCCGCGCCTGCCGGGAGATCGCCGGAGACGGCACCCCGCGGTGAATGAATGGCAAAAGACCGGCAAGGCGGCTGGAATGAGCAGCTTCCCCGGAAGGACCACTCCGAGCGAGGGCGGGTTCCCCGCGGCCGCCCCTGGACGCGAGCCGTCGGCCCGCACGGTGCCGGCGGTGGGCGCGGCCCCCATGCAGCCCCGGCGGGACGGCGAGGGAAGCCTCGCGCACGTGGTGGAGACCCTGCTGGACAAGGGCCTGGTGCTGAACGCCGACATCATGGTCTCGGTCGCGGGCGTCGAGCTGCTGGGTATCCGGCTCCGCGCGGCCCTCGCCTCCTTCGAGACGGCCGCCCGCTACGGCCTGGAGTTCCCTTCCGGCACCGACACCGAGACCGCCGCGTGGCGCGACACCCGCGAGGAGAAGGAGACCTGCCCGGCGTGCGGCAAGCGCGTGCCCGTCGAGCAGTTGCTGAACGAGTGGTGCCCCTGGTGCGGCTGGCGCAGCGCCCAGGCCCAGTTGCGCGGCGGCTCCGAGCCGGCCGCACTGACGGAACGACAGGACACCGGCGGGGACCGGCACGGCGAGGACGGGCTCGGCGAGGACGACGAGGCCCGCGACCGGGAGCCCGCCGAAGGGAAGGCCGGACGGCGTGGCGACTGAACCGGCCCCGATGCGCCCCACCCGGGAACCGAGAGTGACCCTGGACGACCTGGTGGAGGTCCTGCTCAACAAGGGCGCCGTCCTGCACCTGGACCTCATCGTCGCCGTCGCGGACATCCCCCTCATCGGCGTCTCCGTGCGGGCGGCCGTCGCCGGGATGGAGACGATGCTGGAGTACGGCATGATGCGCCACTGGGACGAGGCCACCCGCGCCTGGGCCGAGCGCTCCGTCGCCCGCCGCGCCCTCGGCCTGCGCGAGGACGAGAGCGTCGTCCGGCGGATGAGCGGGGGCCACCTGCTGACCGAGGGCGTGTACCACGGCTGGCGGCCCGGCACCGTCTACCTCACCGACCAGCGCCTCGTCGTCCTGCGCGAGGAGCCCCGGGAGGTGCTCTGGCAGACCGGCCTCGACGCCGTACGCGACGTGCGGCTGAAGCCGGAGCGGACGGTCGGCGGCGAGGAACGCCTGCGCCTGGAGGTGTCACTGGCCGACGGACGGCGGGAACTGCTCTCCGCCAGGGAGCCGGAGGCACTGCACGGCCTGCTCACCCGCTCCCTCGCCGGCCGCCTCGCGCCCGCCCTCCCGTCCGGGACCGCGACCGAGGAGGAGCCGCCCCTCGCGGAGGGACACCTGTGGTACGAGGAGCCGCGCAGGTCAGGCCCGTTGTGGCGCGGCGGACGGGCACGGCTCACTGCCGGCCGGCTGACCTGGAAGTCACCCGTGGACGCCCGGCCCGCCCTGGTGCTGTCCACGACGGAGCTGGCCGGCGTGCGGCGGGCGCCCGGGTACGGGCCCGGTGGTGAGGGAAGTGTCCTCGTGCTGCGCACCACCGCGGGCGAGGAGATCCGGCTCGCCGCGGACGACCCGGACGGCTGGGCCCGGCGGCTCGCGTCCACCAGCCCTGCGGCGGTCACCGCGTGAGCGGGACGAGCAGGCATCGAGCAGCAGAGCAGCGGACAGAGGGGAAGACGACATGCCGTTGACCGTCGACGAGAAGAGCCTCAAGCACGGGGTGCTGTCCCTCGTCGTGACGCTGGTCGAGGTGATCCAGGAGGCCCTGGACCGCCAGGCCATGCGCCGCATCGACGGCGGCGACCTCGACCCGGAGGAGGCCGAACGCCTCGCCGAGGCCCTGCTGGACCTGGACGAGGCCATGGAACAGATCAAGGAGGACCACGGCATCGTCTCCTCGGTCGCGGACCTGCACCGGGGGCTGGACGACGTGGTCGACGACGTCGTGGACAAGCTGATCAACCCCCAGCGCTGGGCGGAGGAGGCCGGACGATGACGGAGCACACCGCGCTGTACGTGTACGCCCTGCTCCCCGAACGGCAGGGCGCCGCCGACGGCGTCACCGGACTCGACGGGCGCCCGCTGCGACTCGCGGCGGTCCCCGGCACCGGGATCGCCGCGCTGGTGCACGACGCCACGCCCGCCCCCTTCCAGGGCGACGACGACCAGGTGCGGCGATGGGTGGCCGAGCAGAGCGAGGCGGTCACCACGGTCTGGGAACGCGTCGGCAGCCTGCTGCCGATGACCTTCAACGTCCTGGTCGCCGCCGACGCCGCGTCCGGGCGGAGCGCCGAGCAGCGGCTGGGGGAGTGGGTCGGGGAACAGGAGGACGACATCACCGGCCAGTTGAGGGCGCTTACCGGCCGGTGCGAACTCCGCGTGGAGGTCACCCTCGACCGCGCGACCGCCACGGCGGACGGCCCGGCCGTGAGCCCGGGGGAGGCGCAGGACGACGCCCGGTCGCCCGGCATGCGGAGGCTGCTCGCCAAGCAGCGCGAGCAGAGCGAGAAGAACACGGCCGGGCAGCTCGCGGACACGCTGCACGCCGGCATCCGGCGTCGCCTGCTGGCGGTCGCCGAGGACCTCCGCGACCGTGGGCCGGCCCACCGCGCCCCCGGCGAGACGGACGTCCTGTCCGCGGCTCTGCTCGTCCGGCACGAGGACATCGACGCCGTCGGCACCGTCCTGAGCGACGCCCAGGCCGGTCAGCCGGCGCTGCGCATCCGCTTCCTCGGCCCCTGGCCGCCGTACTCGTTCACCGAGACCCGGCCCCAGGAACCGGCGGAGCGGCACGCGGCGCACTGACACCGGCGGGCCCTTCCGAGGGGCCGGGAATGCCGGGGCGGGCGGCCGTGTTGTGGCAACCGTGACCGTGGAGGGGACAGTGTCCCCGGGCCTCACCTCTCGCCTGCGGGGACGATCGTCCGGCTGAAGCCCCGCAGAGCAACCCGCCGCGCAGGCGACCGCCCTCCACGTCACCCTTCGTCGGGAATGCCGTACCCGTCGCGGGCGTTGCACCGTACGTATGACATGTCCGAGTCAATCGACTCGGGCGGAAGGAGCACCCCATGGCACGCAGCACCACGCGCCCGGTCGTCCGGCTCACCTCCACGGCCGGCACCGGCGTCACCTACGTGACCCGCAAGAACCGTCTGAACGACCCCGACCGCCTGGTCCTGCGCAAGTACGACCCGGTCGCCGGCGGCCACGTCCTCTTCCGCGAGGCGCGCTGACCCACGGCGGTCGTCGACGTCGAGAACCGCCGCCCCGGCCCGCCGCTGACGGCGGGTCCCGCCCGATCCCCGGAGGAACACCGCGATGAAGGTACGCAAGTCGCTGCGCTCGCTGAAGGCCAGGCCCGGCGCCCAGGTGGTGCGCCGGCGTGGAGTCACCTACGTGATCAACAAGAAGGACCCGCGTTTCAAGGCCCGCCAGGGCTGACGAGGCATCACGTCGGACCCGACGGCCCGGCACCGCACACCCGCGGTGCCGGGCCGTCCGCGTGGGGTCGGGCATCAGCCGGCCTCACGTCTCCCCCGTTCGCGTCGCCGTCCGTCGCACGGCGGCGAAGTGCTGCCGCAGCTGTGCGGTGACGGTGTCGGTGGCGGCGGTGGGCCCACGGCGCCGATGGCGGGCGAGGAGGACGGAGACGTCCGGAAGGGCGGGGCCCGGCACGGCGGCGAGCGTGCCGTCGCGGAGCGAGGGCGCCGCGTTGGCCAGGGGCAGGACGGTCAGCCCCAGCCCGGCCGCGACGCAGGAACGGGCCGCCTCGATGCTGCCGAACCGGGTCAGGCGGGGCAGGGCCCCGGAGACGGCCCGCAGACGGCCGGCGAGCCGGTCGCTGTAGGAGCAGCCCTGCTCGTGCAGGAAGAAGTCCGCCTCGGCCAGCTCCGGCCAGGTCACCGGGGCCTCACGCCCGGCCAGCGGGTGGTGGGGTGCGGCCAGCAGCACCAGGGGCTGGCCGGTCAGACGCTCCGCGACGACGTCCGGATGGTCGACCTCGTCCTCCAGCAGCAGCGCGCAGTCGAGCACGCCCGCCCGCAGCCCCTCCACCGCGCCGGCCGTGCCGCAGGCCTCCAGGTGCACCTGGATCCGCGGATGCGAGCCGCGCAGTGCGGCGATCACCTGGGGGAGGTGGGCCGAGCACAGGGTCTCGCCCGCCCCCACCGTCACGGTGCCGGTGACCGGTCCCTCGCCGTCGGCCGCGGTGAGCAGGCGCGACTCGGCGTCCAGGACGTCCTCGGCCAGCGGGACGAGGCGGCGTCCCGCCTCGGTGAGCAGCGCGCCGCGCGGCATGCGGTCGAAGAGCCGGGCGCCGAGCGCCTTCTCCAGCGACTTGATCTGCACGGTGACCGTGGACTGCGAGAGCCGCAGTTCGGCGGCGGCGCCGGTGAAGCTGCCCGTGCGGGCGAGCGTGGCGAAGGTCTGGAGCAGCCGGGTGTCCATCACCGCACCCTATGCCGTGCCATCGGATTTCTCGATGGCGGCGATGAGACACCATCGTTGGATTTCATGGGCTCGGAGCGGAATCATGAGGGCCATGACCACTTCCTCGCCTGTCGTCGACGTGCTGCGCTACGCGGCCTTCACCTCCCGCCCCGACGGGGGCAACCCGGCCGGTGTCGTCCTCGACGCCGCGCTGCTCGGCCCGGACCGCATGGGCGAGATCGCCGCCGAGGTCGGCTACTCGGAGACGGCGTTCGTCACCTCCCACGACGAGGAGCGGCGCCGGTTCACCCTCCGGTACTTCAGCCCGCTCGCCGAGGTCGCCTTCTGCGGCCACGCCACCGTGGCGACGGCGGTGGCGCTCGCCGAACGCCTGGGCGCCGGTGACCTGGCCTTCGACACCCCGGCCGGCGAGATCCTGGTGACCACGGCGACGGACGCCGACGGCGCGGTGCGGGCGACGCTCACCAGCGTGCCGACCCGGTCTCGGCCGGCGCGGGCCGACGAGGTGGACGCGACGCTGTCGGCCCTGCGCTGGGACAGCGCCGACCTCGACCCCGAGCTGCCGCCGCACGTCGCCTTCGGCGGCAACGACCACCTGATCCTCGCCGCCGGCTCCCGGGCCCGGCTGGCCGACCTCGACTACGACTTCGACGCGCTCGCCGCCGTCATGCGCGAGCACGGCTGGACGACGGTGCACCTGGTCTGGCGCGAGGACGAGCAGCGTTACCACGCGCGGGACCCGTTCCCGGTGGGCGGCGTCGTGGAGGACCCGGCGACCGGAGCGGCCGCGGCCGCGTTCGGCGGCTACCTGCGCACGCTCGGCGCCCTGCCCGCGTCCGGCGTGGTCACCGTCCGGCAGGGGGAGGACATGGGCCGGCCCAGCGAGCTCACCGTACGAACGGACCCGCACGGCGCACGCGTCCACGTCACCGGCCACGCCGTACCGATCACCGGATGACGGAGCCCGTCGGCGGCGTGGCGGCGGTCCGAGGCAGGTCCTCCGGCTCCTCCGGTGCTCGGATCCTCCGTGCTGACCGGCCAGGGCCTGCTTCATGCACGGAAGAGCAGATTCCCCACTTTCGTGTGCGAGTGACGCGCTTTCCTCCCGGAGCGGGCCGGTACGCCGGGAGAGTGGGTCGGCCGCCGGGGATCACCCCCGGTGGCCGACCGACGTTCCACAGCGAAGGCAGGGATGCACGATGATGCCCACCACCGAGGCGACCGACCGGGTCGAGCTGGTCTTCTCCCTCTTCGACGCCGACGGGAACGGGTACCTGGAGCCCGCCGACTTCTCCCTGATGAGCGAGCGTGTCGTGGCCGCCGTACCGGCCGCGGACGACGCCAGGAAGAACAGGCTCACCGGTGCCTTCCACCGCTACGGCGAGACGCTCCTGACCGAGCTGGACGCCAACGGCGACGGCCGGATCAGCCCCGAGGAGTTCACCTCCGTCGTCCTCAACCCGCAGCGGTTCGACGCCACCGTGGACGAGTTCGCCGAAGCGCTCGCCGAGATGGGCGACCCGGACGGCGACGGCTTCGTCGCCCGCCCCGAGTTCGTCGCGCTGATGCTCGCCATCGGCTTCGCACGGCCCAACATCGAGGCGCTCTTCCAGGCCTTCGGCCCGGACAGGGAGGACCGGGTCCGGGTGTCCACCTGGGCGGACGCGATCAGGGACTACTACCGGCCCGAGAAGTCCGGCATCGCCGGTGACCACCTGGTCCCGGCCAACACCCGGTGACGGCCGCGGAGCTGTCCAGGAGGCCGCCGCACCGGTGACCGCCCCGCCCCCGGCCCGTGCCACCGCCCCGCGCGCACGGGCCGGGGCGCTGTGCGGCGTCCGCTCCGCGGGGACCACGGGCCGAGGGCGCACGGCCGGTCCGGGGGGAACGCGCACGGCCGGTCCGCGGTGGACGTGAGACCGCGGTGGACGTGAGACTTCTGTGCCGCCGCGGGGCATATGAAGAAGCAGGCTCAGCAGGACCATCATGAGCACGAGGGGGACCGAGGCGGCGCACGGTGACGAGGAGGCCCGGACATGGCAGGCGCGAGGGACACGGAGACCGGCCGGCACCAGCACCGGGACGTGCCCAGCCCACAGCTCACCGAGGCCCTGGAGGTCATCGGCGCGGGAGCGTACGTGGTCGACGCACAGGGCCACATCCTCACCGTCAACAGCCGCGCCGAGAAGCTGCTGGGCCGCCGCGCCGAGGACATGGCCGGCCAGGACGCCCACGACCTGCTGCACCGGGGACCTCAGGGGCAGCGGCTGCCGGCCACTCAGTGCGGGATGCGGCAGGCGTTCCACGCCGGACGCCCGGCACAGGCCGAGCTCGACCACCTCGCCCGCGCCGACGGCTCCGTCCTGTCCGTCTCCTGGCTCATCACGCCCTACTCCGTCCACGGCCACGACACCCACACCCTCGTCATCTTCCATCCCCACGAGCAGGCACAGGCCGCCGAACCGCCCCCGGAGCGGTCCGCGGAGCCCCTGAGCGAACTCGAACGACTGGCGCTGCTGGCCGAGACCACCACCCAGCTGACCTCCACCCTCAACGTCGACGAGGCGCTGCGCAGACTGGTGGCCCTGATCCTGCCCCGGCTCGCGGACTGGGCCGTCATCGACCTGATCACCGAGCACGAAGAGGTGTGGCGCACCGCCGTGGTCCATGTCGACGGGGACCGCCTGGTCCACCGCGGCGATCTCGAGGGGCCGATGCCGCCGGTGCCCGAGGAGTCACCGATGCCCCTCTCCCGCGCCCTGCGCGGCGTCGCCTCCGCCCTGGCCGCACCCGACACCTATCAGGGCACCCCGGACTCCGGCATCGCCGTGGAACAGCGCCGTATGTTCGACGCCACCGGCATCCGCTCCGCCGCCATCGTCCCCATCCGGGGAACCCGGGAGGTCCTGGGCGCCCTCACCCTGGGCCGGGCCGACACACCCGGTGAGTTCTCCACCCCCGACCTGCCCCTGATCGAGGACATCGCCCGCCGCGCCGGCGTCGCGCTGGACAACGCCCGCCTCTACCAGCGCCAGCGCGCCGTCGCCGAGACCATGCAGAAGCACCTGCTGCCCCAGATGCCGCGCGTCCCCGGGTTGCAGATGGCCGTCCGCTACCTGCCCGCCCCCGACGCCTCCAAGGTCGGCGGGGACTGGTACGACGCCTTCTCCCTGTCCGACGGCGCGACCGCGCTGGCCGTCGGGGACGTCGTGGGCCACGACCTGGAGGCCGCGGCCGGGATGGCCCAGTTGCGCAACATGCTCCGTGCCTACGCCTGGTCGCAGCAGGAGCCGCCCAGCCGCATCGTGGAACGCCTGGACGAGGCGATCATGCCCATCACCGACGTCTCCATGGCCACGCTCGTCTTCGCCCGCATCACGAGGACGGACAACGGGCTCTGGCGGCTGTCCTGGACCAACGCGGGTCACCCCCCGCCCCTGCTCGTCACCCGCGAGGGCCTGACCGACTACCTCTCCGACGGGCACAGCCTCCTGCTCGGCACCGGTATCGGCGCCTCCCGTCCGGACGCCACGATCCTGCTGCCCCCGGGGTGCACGCTGCTGCTGTACACCGACGGCCTCATCGAAGCACCAGGACACACCCTCGACGAGGGCCTGGACCGGCTGCGCCAGCACGCCGCCGCGCTCGCCCACCGGCCCCTGCCGTCCTTCGCCGACCAGCTCCTGCACCGCGTCCAGCCGCCCGGCCTCGACGACGTCGCCCTCCTGGCCCTGCGCACACCCGGCAGGGCTCCTGCCGGACATGGGTGACGGCCTTCCGGGAACCCGCCTGCCGTCCTGTCCCGACGTACGGAAGAGACGATGACGACGACACCCGAGGACCACGGCCGCAACCGCTTCTGCAAGGCATGCGGCACGCCCGCCGGCGACGGACCACTGTGCGAGCACTGCGGCACCGCCCTGGAGCTCCCGGACGACGCGGGGCTGACGGAGGACCAGGGCGCGGCGGTCCGCCGGGACTTCGAGGAGCGCGACGCGCGCAGTCAGTAGCTCCCGTGGTCGCGGCGCGCGAGTTCCACCTACGCGTCCGGGGGCCGGCCCCCGGTTCGGCTGTGGTCCCTAGGGCCGGACGCCGGCATGCCCCCTCAGGAAGGCCCCCGCGTGAGCCGCGGCTTCTTCCTTGGTCGTGTACCAGGTGCCGGCGTCGGCCGTGCCGTGCGTGCCGTCGGCGGCCTCGCCGGCCCACCTCCAGCCGCCGGAGGAGGGGTCCTGCGTCAACTCGGCCACTCCGCCGCACAGTTCGAGCGGGGCACCGGGCTGTGCCGACGCGGGTGCGGGACGGCTGACGGCTTCCGGCCACTTCTTGCGGGCACCCTGACGGGTGATGCCCCAGGCCGCACCCAACTGCTCGTAACTGGCGCCGTAGGACCCGGCGGTTCCCGCCGCGACGGCCGTCAACCTCTTCACCTCCGCGTCCACCGCCTTCCAGGCGGTCAGCACGGAGAGGGCCACCTCTACCGGCTCCCCCTCCCACATGCGCTCCTCGGGCAGTCCTGACGTCCTGGAGCGCAGAGCCGACGCGAGCGGATTCAGGGCGTCGTAGAGGGCCTTGTCGAGCTGGGCGCGTTCTTCGGGTGTGATCTGGGGCGAGGTCATGCGAC
Source organism: Streptomyces sp. SID5910 (assembly GCF_009862125.1). GTDB lineage: Bacteria > Actinomycetota > Actinomycetes > Streptomycetales > Streptomycetaceae > Streptomyces. The sequence goes on along the minus strand of NZ_WWHX01000219.1, from coordinate 1,742 downwards.
AACCATAGTTTCCGCAAGCGGTCATGTGAACCTTTGTTACCGAAGCTGGCAACCGCATGGTCCAGGTCGCCGCCCGCCGGTCGTTGAAGAAGACTTTGCGTGTGGCCGATTCCGCGCGGCGGACGCCTGATCTGGCGGCGACAGAAGGTATCGCGAACGCAAAGGATGGCCGAAAACCAGGGGTGCTGTGTGTCCTCCCCGTTACGGCCGCGTTGACCCCGCCTGCTCCTGTGACGCACGCTCGAAATATAGATGGCAACTACAACTTGCTCGCCGTCGATCCGCTCGCAGCCGCAAAACGGACTGGCCGCTCCGGATCGTCCGGCGGGCCGGACGCAGGAGGCGGCGTATGTGCGGAATCACCGGCTGGGTCTCCTTCGACCGCGATCTCGGCACCGAGACGGCGGCGTTGGACGCGATGACCGAGACGATGGCCTGCCGCGGACCGGACGACCGCGGCGTCTGGGCGCAGGGACCCGCCGCGCTCGGCCACCGCAGGCTCGCCATCATCGACCTGCCCGGCGGCCGGCAGCCGATGAGCGCCGACACCCCCCACGGCACGGTCGCCCTCGTCTACTCGGGAGAGACCTACAACTTCACCGAACTCCGCCGCGAACTCGCGGACCGCGGCCACCGCTTCACCACCGACTCCGACACCGAGGCCGTGCTGCGCGGCTACCTCGAATGGGGTGACGCCCTCCCCGAGCGCCTCAACGGCATGTACGCGTTCGCGCTCTGGGACGGCCGCGAGAACAAGCTCGTCATGGTCCGCGACCGCATGGGCATCAAGCCGTTCTACTACCACCCGACCGCGGACGGTGTGCTGTTCGGCTCCGAGCCCAAGGCCGTCCTCGCCCATCCACTGGCCCGCCCCCGGGTCCGGCTCGACGGGCTGCGGGAACTCTTCACCATGATCAAGACACCCGGTCACGCCGTCTGGGACGGCATCCGCGAGGTCGAGCCCGGTACCGTCGTCACGGTCGACCGCTCGGGTGTGCACCGGCGCCGCTACTGGGACCTGGAGACCCGCCCGCACACCGACGACCGGGACGCCACGGTCGCACACGTCCGCTCGCTCCTCGACGACATCGTGCGCCGCCAGCTCGTCGCCGACGTGCCCCGCTGCACCCTGCTCTCCGGCGGACTCGACTCCTCCGCGATGACCGCGCTCGCCGCCCGGCAGCTCGGCGAACACGGCGAGAAGGTACGCAGCTTCGCCGTGGACTTCGCGGGCCAGACCGAGAACTTCGTCGCCGACGAACTCCGCGGCACCCCCGACACCCCCTTCGTGCACGACGTCGCCCGCGCCTCGGGCACCGACCACCAGGACATCGTGCTCGACGCCCAGGCCCTCGCCGACCCCGAGATCCGCGCCAAGGTCGTCCGCGCCCGCGACCTGCCGGCCGGGTTCGGCGACATGGACGCCTCCCTGTACCTGCTCTTCCGGGCGATCCGCGACCACTCCACCGTGGCCCTGTCCGGCGAGTCCGCCGACGAGGTCTTCGGCGGCTACCTCCAGTTCTTCGACGAGGAGGCACGCCGCGCCGACACCTTCCCCTGGCTGGTGTCGATGAGCCGCCACATGGGGGAGGACACGGACGTGCTGCGCCCCGATGTGGCGGCGAAGCTGGACCTGCCCGGGTACGTGGCCGACGGCTACCGCGACGCCGTCGCCGGCGTCCGGCGCCTGGACGGGGAGAGCGACTTCGAGTACCGGATGCGGCGGATCTGCCACCTGCACA
>NZ_WWHX01000218.1 GCF_009862125.1 Streptomyces sp. SID5910 | reverse complement strand
TGTGCGGGGGTTCCTGCGGGACTTGAACGCGGAGCGCGGCACGACGGTGCTGCTGACCACGCACGACCTCCAGGACATCGAGCAGCTGTGCTCCCGGGTGATGGTCATCGACCACGGGCGGCTGATGTACGACGGCCCGCTGGCCGGGCTGCACGAGGCGGGGGAGAGCGAACGGACCCTGGTGGTCGACCTGGAACGGGAGTTGCCGCCGATCGAGGCGCCGGCGCCCGCGCGGGTGGTGCGCGTGGAGGGGCCGCGGCAGTGGCTGGCGTTCCCCGCGTCGGCGTCGGCCGCGGGGCTGGTGGCGGACGTCGCGGCCCGGTACCCGCTGGTGGACCTCTCGGTGCGGGAGCCGGACATCGAAGCGGTGATCGCGAAGATCTATGCGGAACGGGCGAGCGCGTAGTGCCCGGCGGGGCGAACTCGTAGGCTGCTGTCCATGACCGACGACGCCCCGGAACTCCGTGCATCCGACGCCGACCGTGAACGAGTCGCCGAGGTCCTGCGGGACGCCCTCGCCGAAGGCCGCCTGGACATGGGCGAGTTCGAGGAGCGGCTGGACGCCACCTACCGTGCGCGGACGTACGGGGAGCTGGCGCCGATCACCCGCGACCTGCCGGTGGGGGCGGGCGGCGCGGCGCCGGTGCGGCGGGTGTCGATGACCAAGGAGCCCGCGGAGAGCGGGGACTGGGCGGGGCGGATCACCGGCGGCGAGGGGTCGTCGACGTGGGCGGTCGCCGTGATGTCCGGGTTCGAGCGCAAGGGGCGCTGGACGGTGCCTAAGCGGTTCAACTGCTTCGCGTTCTGGGGCGGTGGTGAGCTGGATCTGCGGGAGGCGAACTTCGCGGACGGCGAGGTCGTGATCAACTGCGTGGCGATCATGGGGGGCATGAATGTGATCGTGCCGCCGGGGGTCGAGGTGGTCGTGCGGGGGATCGGGATCATGGGTGGGTTCGATCACCGGGAGGAGGGTGTTCCCGGGGAGGTGGGGGCGCCGCGGGTGGTGGTCACGGGCTTTGCGTTCTGGGGCGGGGTCGGGGTGGAGCGGAAGGTTACGCGGGCGGAGCGGATGCGGCTGAAGGAGGAGCGGAAGGCCTCTCGGCGGGAGTTGCGGGGGCGCGAGGACTGACTGCGGGCCGGCGTGTGGGTGTGGCCGTCCGTCGGTGGGGGCCGGGTGGGGTTTTCGCGGCCCGGCGTTGCGGGGTGCCGCTGCGCCCACCCGTGCCGCCCCAGCGGCACTGCTGCCCGCAGCTACGGCCAGGTGGCTACAGCGTTGCCGGGGTGGTTGTCTTCAGGTCGGGCAGGTTCAGGGACGTTGCCATGTGGGCGTAGCCGCGGTCGCTGGGGTGCAGGTGGTCGCCGCTGTCGTAGTCCGGGTGCAGGCGGCGGGGGTTGTAGGGGTCGCGCAGGGCCGCGTCGAAGTCGGCGACCGCGTCGAAGACCCGGCCCTCGCGGATCTCCTCGTTGATCTCCTGCCGCATGATCTCGCGGGCGTCGGTGTAGCCGCTGTGCCCGCCGAACGGCGTCACCGTCGCGCCGACGACCTTCAGCCCGTGGGCGTGGGCCATGTCGACCAGGGTGCGCAGGCCCGCGAGGATCTTGTCGCGGTCGGCGAGCTCCGGGCTGTGCAGGATGTCGTTGACGCCGATGGAGACGACGACCACCTTGGCGTTGGTGCGGCCCAGCACGTCCCGGGGGAACCGGGCCAGCGTGCTGGGGTTGGCCGGCGGCGTGCCGGGGCCGCTGGTGAGCAGCCGGTTGCTGCTGATGCCCTCGTTGACGACGCTGTACCGGGGCACGTTCCGCCCGGAGCCGGCCGCCATGCGCAGCCGCTCGGTGAGGACGTCGGTCCAGCGGTGGTTGGCGTCCATGGCCGAGCGGTAGCCGTCGGTGATCGAGTCGCCGAGCGCGACGACCGTGCCCACGGCCTCGTGGCTCAGCACGTCCAGCGCCGTCACGTACCGCCAGTACGAGGTCCTGCCCGTGTACGCGTCGGCGGTGACGTCCTCGGCGCGGTCGCCCTCGGCGACGTAGCTGGTCTGCCGGGCGTGCGGGTGGTAGGTGACCGGGCCCGACGCCACGGGGGAGTACGTGGTGATCAGGACGTCGCTGCCGTAGGGCACGGCGATGCGGGCGACGTCGCTCATCACCTGCCCGCCCGCCGGGACGACCACCCGGGGGCTGCCGCCGAAGGTGAGCCGGCGCATGCTGCCGGCGGCCGCGGCGGCGGTGCCGTCGTCGGCGGCCAGGGCGATCGACGCGTGGGTGACGGTCAGCGGCGAGCGGCCGTACAGGTTGGACAGCGTGATCCGGGCGCTGTTGCCGCCGACGCCCGCGTGCACGACGTTGCGTACCGAGCGGCCGGCCATGCCCTGGACCGCCGTACCCGGTTCCGGGCCGACCGGTGAGGTGGCCCAGGCGCCGACCCAGGCGCCCGTGGAGGCGGGCGCGGCGTCGTTGAGCGGGGGCCTGCCGCCGGCGGCCGGCGTGCGGTCCCTGGTGCCGTCGTCGGATGCCACCGTGGCGTATATGGCGGCGGAGATCGCCACTATCAGCGCGACGATCGCGGCCAGGAGGGCACGCTGCTTGCGGGGAGGCGCCCCCGCACCTCCGTCATGACCCTGGGTCATGCTGTGTTGTTCTCCTCGGGCGAGGGGAGCTCCGAGGCTCCGGTCCGATGAGCCCATGATGCGGCATGGACCCGGGGAAGGCCGCTCGGCCCCCCTGGCTTTCCCCTTTCCCGTCAGACGCCGGGAACTTGTGTTCCGTTCCAGGAGTCGGTCAGGAAGGGACAATGGGTGCGGGACGGATCGTCGAACGGTGGAGCGGATGGCACGCACGAAGGCAGAACGTCCGGAGGGTTCGATGGGTATCGGGCAGGGCGGCGAGGCGGGTGAAAACCCGTCGTCCTCCGTGACCGGGACCGGTGCCGTCCGCAACCGGGCGATGACGGCGTTCAGCCCGGCCGACGAGGAGAAGCGGCGCGGCGTGCGCCGGATGAAGCTCACCGCCACCGGCCTGCTGCTGTTCGTGGCCCTGGTGTACGTCCTGGCCGAGTGGGCCTCCCACCGGGGCGCGGGCGCCTGGGCGGGCTATGTGTCGGCCGCCGCCGAGGCCGGCATGGTCGGCGCGCTCGCCGACTGGTTCGCGGTCACCGCCCTCTTCCGCCACCCCCTCGGGCTGCCCATCCCGCACACGGCGATCATCCCGAAGAAGAAGGACCAGCTCGGCGTCTCGCTGGGCGAGTTCGTCGGCGAGAACTTCCTCTCCGAGGACGTCGTACGGCAGCGGCTGCGCGCCGTCGGCATCGGCAGCCGGCTCGGTGCCTGGCTGGCGGTGCCCGAGCACGCCGACCGGGTGACGGCCGAGCTGTCCGCGGCCCTGCGCGGCGCCCTCACCGTGCTGCGGGACTCCGACGTGCAGGCGGTGGTCGGCGAGGCCATCACCCGGCGGGCCGACGCGCAGGAGATCGCCCCGGGCATCGGCAAGATGCTGGACCGCGTCGTCGCCGACGGCGGGCACCGCAGGGCCGTCGACCTGATCGTCTCCCGCGCCCACGACTGGCTGGTGCTGCACGGCGACTCCGTGATGGACGCCGTGCAGGGCGGGGCGCCCGGATGGACGCCCCGGTTCGTGGACAAGAAGGTCGGCGAGCGCGTCTACAAGGAGCTGCTGCGCTTCGTCACCGAGATGCGCGACATGCCCGCCCACCCCGCGCGCGGCGCCCTCGACCGCTTCCTCACCGACTTCGCCTCCGACCTCCAGTCCGACACGGAGACCCGGGCGCGCGTGGAGCGGCTGAAGACGGAGGTGCTGGGCCGCGGCGAGGTCCAGGACCTGATCGCGTCCGCCTGGACCGCCGTACGCTCCATGATCGTCTCGGCGGCGGAGGACGAGCGCAGCGAGCTGCGGCTGCGGGTGCGGGCCTCGCTGCTGTCGCTGGGGGCGCGCATGGCCTCCGACCCGAAGGTGCAGGGCAAGGTCGACACGTGGGTCGAGGGCGCCGCGGTGTACGTGGTGACCACCTACCGGCGGGAGATCACGTCTCTGATCACCGACACGGTGGCGGGCTGGGACGCCGAGCACACCACGAAGAAGATCGAGGCGAACATCGGCCGGGACCTCCAGTTCATCCGGATCAACGGCACGGTGGTCGGCTCCCTGGCCGGGCTGCTGATCTACACCGTCTCCCGCATCCTGGGGGCGTAGCCCCTCGATCGGCCGCGCTTGCCCGCCCCGGTCGCGGGCACACGGGTTGCGACCGCTCGGTCCGACGGCGCCGCAGGGCACCTTAGGGGCCGGGCGGCGTCGTCCACGGTCCTCAACGGAGAGGGAGCCATGTCAGCGGAATCGTCGTCGCCGGACTCCGTACCCGCCTCCACGGGAACCGTCACCACCGCGGTCCCGGCCCGCCTCGACCGGCTGCCCTGGTCCCGGTGGCACTGGATGATCGTCATCGGCCTCGGCACCGTCTGGATCCTGGACGGCCTGGAGGTCACGATCGTCGGCAACGTGGCCGGCCGGATCGCCGAGGACGGCAGCGGGCTGGACATCAGCTCCGCCCAGATCACCGGCCTGGCCGCCGCGCTGTACGTGGCGGGTGCCTGCTCGGGCGCCCTGTTCTTCGGCTGGCTGACCGACCGCCACGGCCGCAGGAAGCTGTTCATGGTGACGCTGGTCGTGTACCTGGTGGCGACCGCGCTGACCGCGGTGTCGTTCGAGTCCTGGTGGTTCTTCCTGTTCCGGTTCCTCACCGGCTTCGGCATCGGCGGCGAGTACGCGGCCATCAACTCGGCGATCGACGAGCTGATCCCGTCCCACTACCGGGGCCGGGTCGACCTCATCATCAACGGCAGCTACTGGCTGGGCGCGATCGGCGGTTCCCTGCTGTCCATCGTCATGCTGGACACCGACATCTTCCCGAAGGACCTCGGCTGGCGGCTCAGCTTCGCCCTCGGTGTGGTCCTCGGCCTGGTCATCCTGCTGGTGCGCCGGCACGTCCCGGAGAGCCCACGCTGGCAGTTCATCCACGGCTACGGCGACCAGGCCGAGAAACTCGTCTCCTCCGTCGAACGGGAGATCGAGCAGGAGAAGGGCGAGCGGCTGCCGCGGCCGGCCGGTGAGATCACCATCCACCAGCGCAAGAGCATCGGCTTCGGCCTGATCGCCAAGACCGTCTTCGGCAAGTACCCGCGCCGCGCGGTCCTCGGCCTGTCGCTCTTCATCGGCCAGGCGTTCCTCTACAACGCCATCACCTTCGGCTTCGGCACCATCCTCATCACCTTCTTCGACGTGCCGACCGGCCACACCGGCTACTACTTCGCCGTCATCGCCGCCGGCAACTTCCTCGGCCCGCTGCTGCTCGGCAAGCTGTTCGACACGGTCGGCCGGCGGATCATGATCTCGGGCACGTATCTGCTGTCGGGCATCCTGCTGTTCGTCACGGCGTGGCTCTTCGACCGCGGCTCGCTGACGGCGAACACGATGACGGCGTGCTGGTGCGTGGTGCTGTTCTTCGCCTCCGCGGGCGCCTCCAGCGCCTATCTGACCGTCTCCGAGATCTTCCCGATGGAGACCCGCGCGATGGCCATCGCCTTCTTCTACGCCCTCGGCACCGCCGCCGGCGGTATCAGCGGCCCGCTGCTCTTCGCCGACCTCACGGAGTCCGGCGTCGTCGGCGACACGGTGCTCGCCTTCCAGATCGGCGCCGGGCTGATGTGCGCGGCCGGTCTGGTGGCGGCGTTCCTCGCGGTGAAGGCGGAACGCCGCTCCCTGGAGGACATCGCGGAGCCGCTGTCGGCCGCGGGGGCGGGTTCCGGTGCGGGCTCGGGGAAAACGCCGGGGGCGGGCACCGCGACGGCATAGGGTCGTCGCGGAACGCATCCCGACCGGGCGAGCCGCCCCAGGAGCAACAGATGACCATCCGCAGGATCGTCCCCAACCTCCACGCCGAGTCCGGGGAACACCTGGCCACGAACCGAGACTTCTACGGCCTGCTGGGCTTCGAGGAGGTCATGGACATGGGCTGGGTGAGCACCCTGGCCTCGCCCTCCAACCCGACCGCCCAGATCAGCCTGCTCACCGAGGAACGCACCGCCCCGGTCGTCCCCGACTTCAGCGTGGAGGTCGAGGACGTCGACGCGGTGTACGCCGAGGTCGTCGCCTCGGGCGCGGAGATCGTACGGGACCTGCGCGACGAGGAATGGGGCGTACGGCGCTTCTTCGTCCGGGATCCGGGCGGGCGCGTGGTGAACGTGCTGACGCACCAGTCCTAGGACACGACCTGGACCGACGGGGTCAGGCCCGCCGGTCGGCGACCGCCCAGGAGGCCAGGGCGACGGCGCCGGCGACACCGAACACGGCGGGCCAGGCCCCGACCTTCTTCGCCAGCGGGTGGGACCCGGCGAACCCGGCGACGTACGCGGCCGTCAGCGCCCCGGCGGCCTTCCCGCCGGCCCGCTCACGCCACTGCTGCGCGGCGGCGGCCCCGGCGACGGCCAGCACGGCCCCGCCGAGCGGCCGCTTCTTCGTCCAGCGGGCCACGCCGTACCCGCCGACGAGTCCGCTCGCCGCGACCACCGCGCTGGGAACCTTCGCCATGCCTGCCTCCTGCGTCTCTCCGGCTTCGCACCGTCTGGTGGACCGGGCTCGTGGACCGGTCCTGTGGCCCGAGGCTAATCCCCGCCGGGCACGGCACCCGCGCCGGGGCGGGCGGCGAACGGCACCGGACGAGGTGTGGCGCAGGTCACACACGCTTTCCGCGGCCGGCCTGTCACATCGTCACTCCGCGGTCCGTCGTAGCTGCGTAACCCGATACGGCAACGGCCGCTGACCACGACGGAGGAACCCACCATGGACGCTCGCCTCAACCTCTTCGGCAACCCGATCGCCGGCAAGCTCCTGCGGCACATCAACTCGGCGGGCAAGGTCGTCACGGACTCCGGGCTGCCGGCCGCCACCCAGGAGCTGGTGAAGATCCGCGCCAGCCAGATCAACGGCTGCGGCTTCTGCCTCGACATGCACACCAAGGACGCCGCGAAGGCGGGTGAGACCTCGCTGCGCCTCAACCTGGTCGCGGCCTGGCGGGAGGCCACGGTCTTCACCGACGCCGAGCGCGCCGCCCTGGAACTGACCGAGCAGGGCACCCGCATCGCCGACGGCACCGGCATCACCGACGAGGCCTGGGCGAACGCGGCGGAGCACTTCGACGAGGACCAGCTCGCCGCGCTGGTCGGACTGATCGCCGTCATCAACACGTACAACCGGCTGAACGTCATCACCCGGCAGCCGGCCGGCGACTACGAGCCGGGCATGTTCGGCTGACGGACCTCGCCGCGAGAGGCCGGACGGCCCGCCCCGACGGACACCGGGGCGGGCCGTCCCGCCGTTTCAGCCGTGCAGCAGGACCGGCAGCCGCTGGTGGCCGTTGCTGATCAGGGACGGCACGGTCCCGAGGCCGTCCGACGGTTCGGCGAGGCGGATGTCGGGGAAGCGGTCGAAGAGGCTTTGAAGCGCCAAAGTGACCTCCATCCGGGCCAGCGGCGCGCCCAGGCAGAAGTGGACGCCGTGCCCGAACGCCAGGTGGTCCTTGACCGTGCGGGCCGCGTCGAACGTGTCGGCGTCCTCGTGCCAGCCGGGGTGCCGGTTGGCGGCGGCGTAGGACGCGAGGATCGCCTCACCGCGGGCGATGACCTGCCCGTCGGGCAGGGGGATGTCCGTGACGGCGTACCGGAGCGGCAGATGCTTGACCGCCGGCTCGTGCCGCAGCGTCTCCTCGACCACGTCGCCCCAGGTGACGGCGCCCTTGCGGACCAGTTCGAGCTGGTCGGGCCGGGTCAGCAGGGTGTGCGCGGCCTGGTCGATGACGTTGACGGTCGTCTCGTAGCCGGCGCTGATCATCAGCAGCAGCGTGTCGCGCAGCTCGTCGTGGGAAAGGCCCGCGCCGTCGCTCTCGTCGTCCCGCGCGGCGATCAGCAGCGACGTCATGTCGTCGCCCGGGGTGGCGCGCTTGTCGGCGATGAGCCGGTCCAGCGTCTCGTACAGCCGGACGGTGTTGGCCTGCGCCTCGTCCTGGCTCAGCGTGGTGTCGAAGACGCCGTCCACGAGAGCCCGGAAACCCTCCCGGCGGCTCTCGGGCACGCCCATGAGGTGGCCGATCACCGCGATGGGCAGCGGGTAGGCCAGCTCCTGGCGCAGATCCACCGGCTCGCCCTCGGGCAGGCCCGCGAGACGGTCGATCAGGCCGCCCACCATGCCCTCGACGGCCGGCCGCATGTGGGCTATGCGGCGGGAGCTGAAGGCGGGCGCCACCAGGCGGCGCAGCTTGCGGTGGTTGGGACCGTACGCCGTGAACATGTTCTCCACCGCCACCCACAGGGCGAGCGGCCACGTGCCGACCACCTGCCCGAACGCGGGCCAGTGCGCCCGGGCGTCCTTGGAGACGTCGGGGCTGGTGAGCAGCTGTTTCAGCAGGGCGGGGTCGGAGACCGACCAGGCCTCCACGCCGAGCACGTCCACCCGGGTGGCCGGACCGCGGGCGCGCAGCGCACGGTGCTCGGCGTGGTGGTCGGCACCGGCGGGATCGAGGACGAGAGCGGACGGCTGGTCGGCCATGGCGGGCTCCTTAGGGGGCGGCGGGGAAGGTGACGGGCAGGGATTCCAGGGCGCGGTGGAACGGGCCGGGCCGCCACACGAGCCCGGCGACGGGCACGGCGAGGTCCGTCTCCGGCAGCGCGTCGAGGAGGTGGGTGACCGCGGCCTCCGCGATGAGGTAGGCGTGCGAGCGGGCGGGGCAGGTGTGCGGGCCGATGCTCCACGCCAGATGGGCGCGGTTGCCCGCGTGCCGGCCCTCGGGCACGCCGTCGGTGAGGGCGGGGTCGTTGTTGGCGGCCGACATGGAGATCACGACCGGCTGGTCGGCGGGCAGCAGGACCCCGTCCACGTCGATCGGGTACGGCGGGTACGAGATGCAGTAGTTCGCCATGGGCGGGTCGGTGTAGAGGACGGCGTCGAGCGCGTCGCGCACCGTGGAAAGACCGGCGTGCAGATCGGCGGAGAACTCCTCGTCGGTGAGGATCTTCAGCACGGTGTTGCTGATCAGGTTGGTCAGCGGCTCGATCCCGGCACCGTAGAGCGTGACGAGCTGATGGCCCATCTCCTCGTCGGTCAGCCCGGCGGAGTGGCCGATCAGCCGGGACGTGATGTCGTCGCCGGGCTGCTGCCGGCGCAGGCTCACCAGGTCGAAGACGGCCTGCCCGAGGATCTGGTTGCCCTGCTCGGCGTTGGTGGTGTCGAAGATCTTCGCCATGCCGTCGGCGATGCGCACGCCGATCTCGTCCGGGCAGCCGAGGAGCGCGCTCAGCACCCGGAAGGCGATGGGGAACGCGTACTGGGAGAGCAGGTCCGCCTCGCCCTGCTTGCGGAAGTCGTCGATGGCACCGGAGGCGACCCTCTCGACGAGGGCCCGCAGCCCGTGCTGGTCGACCCCGTCGATCGCGGCGGTGTTGGCGCCCCGGTAGCGGGCGTGCTCGGCGCCGCCGGAACGCAGCGCGTTGGGCCGCCACTCCATCATCGGCCGCACCGGGCAGGACGCCGGGATCAGCTTCTCCCACGCCCGGGGGTCGGCGGGGAAGTGCAGCGGGTCGTTGAGGATGCGGCGGGCCTGGTAGTAGCCGATCACCAGCGTCGCCGGGACCCCGGGCGCCAGGTCGACCGGCACGAGGGGGCCGTGGGTGCGGCGCATGCTCCGGTACGCGGCGTGCGGATCGGCGGCGAACTCCTCGGTGTACAGGGCGATCCGCCCCGACGGGCTCGCGGACGCGGCGGACGGCATCGTCATCGGCGGGACTCCAGGAGGGCGGCCGAGCGGTGCTCGGACAGGTACTCGGTGAGCGTGATCAGGGCGTGCAGGGACGACGTACGGTCACGGGCGTCGCAGGTCGTCAGCGGGGTGAACGGGTCGAGCGCCAGGGCCTCGCGCAGCTCCGCCTCGGGGTACTCCGGAGCGCCGGGGAAGGTGTTGATGGCGACGGCGTACGGTATGCCGCCGTTGTCCAGCAGTCCGAGCGCGTCGTGGGAGGCGTCGAGGTCGCGGGTGTCGGCCAGGACGAGACAGCCGAGCGCGCCCTCCGCGAGGTCCTCCCACAGCGGCTGGAAACGGGCCTGGCCGGGCAGCCCGAACAGATACAGCGCGAGGCGGCCGCCGGCCATGTGGATGCGGCCGAAGTCCATCGCCACCGTGGTCGTCGTCTTGTGCGGGGTGCCCCGCAGATCGTCCACGCCCGCGCTCTCCTGCGTGATGGGTTCCTCCATCCGCAGGGGCTTCACCTCCGAGACGCTGCCGATCAGTGTCGTCTTGCCGACGCCGAAACCCCCCGCGACCACGATCTTGGCCGACCGCGTCACCGTGGCCGGGACGTAGGTGACGGGCGGGTCAGACCATGGAGCGCAGTCCACGCAGTACCTCCTGCAACAGGTCGGATTCGGGCTGGTGGTCGCTCGCGGCGACCGGACTGGCCAGGTGGCCGGAGTCCATCAGCGAGGAGACGAGGATCCGCACCGTGGAGGGCGGCAGCTCCAGCGCGGCGGCGATGTCCGCGACGGCCAGGCCGCCCTCCGCGCCGGAGAACAGGCGCATCACCCGGCGGGCGTCCGGGCCCAGCGACTCCGTGGGCCCGGTCGCGGCGATGAGCACGCTCTCCAGGCGTACGTCGTCCCGGGCCCGGACCTGGCCGCCGGTGCGGACGTAGGGCCTGACCATGTCGGGGTCACGCCGCGGCCCCGTCATGCCGGCGAGCCGCCTTCCGCGGCCGGCACGCGTTCCGCGGTGCCCAGCTCGTGCCCCACCCGGGTGGCGAGCCGCACCATGTGGTGGGAGATCAGCCCGACATCGGCGTCCGGGCCGGTCGTGCACACCGACAGCATGGTGTTCTTCGCGGCGGTCGTCGTCAGCCCGATGCAGCCCACCGACTCGATCAGCAGCTGCCGCATGCCCTGCCCGCCGGTGAAGTCGTCCCACGCCTTGCCCGCGGCCCGCAGCGCCGCCGTCAGCGCGGCGAACTTCTCCCCGTCGTCCTGGCCGATCGTCTCCGTCCGGGCCTTCAGCAGACCGTCGCTGCTCATCAGTACGGCGTAGCGGACGCCCTCGACGGTGCCGAGCTCCTGGTCGAGCAGCCAGCCCAGGCTGTTGGTGTGTGTGTCTTGCACGATCAGTGTCCT
>NZ_WWHX01000217.1 GCF_009862125.1 Streptomyces sp. SID5910 | reverse complement strand
TGATGGGCCAGGACGGCCACGACCGCGGCCAGAAGGTGATCGCCACCGCCTTCGCCGACCTCGGCTTCGACGTGGACGTCGGCCCGCTGTTCCAGACCCCGGCCGAGGTGGCCCGCCAGGCCGTCGAGGCGGACGTGCACATCGTCGGGGTGTCGTCCCTGGCCGCCGGGCACCTCACCCTCGTGCCGGCGCTGCGCGAGGCGCTCGCCGAGGAGGGCCGGGAGGACATCATGGTCGTCGTCGGCGGGGTGATCCCGCCGCAGGACGTGCCGGTGCTGCTGGAGATGGGCGCGGCGGCCGTGTTCCCGCCCGGCACGGTCATCCCGGACGCGGCCCGTGACCTGGTGGAGCGGCTGGCGGCCGGTCTCGGGCACGGCGAGCTGTGAGCCGGGTGACCTGATGGCCCTCGCACTCGACGCGTACGTCAAGGGCGTCCTGGACGGCAAGCGGGCGGTCGTCGCCCGGGCGATCACCCTCGTGGAGTCCACCCGCCCCCAGCACCGGGCGCTCGCCCAGCAGTTGCTGACCGAGCTGCTGCCGCACAGCGGCACGGCCCGGCGGATCGGCATCAGCGGTGTGCCGGGCGTGGGCAAGTCGACGTTCATCGACGCCTTCGGCACCATGCTGACCGGGCTCGGGCACAGGGTCGCCGTCCTCGCCGTCGACCCGTCCTCCAGCCGGACCGGCGGCTCGATCCTCGGCGACAAGACCCGCATGGAGCGCCTGGCCGTCGACCCGGCCGCGTTCGTCCGCCCCTCCCCCACCGCGGGGACGCTCGGCGGGGTCGCGAAGGCGACCCGCGAGTCGATGATCGTGATGGAGGCCGCCGGCTACGACGTGGTGCTGGTCGAGACGGTCGGCGTCGGCCAGTCCGAGACCACCGTCGCCGACATGGTCGACTCCTTCCTGCTGCTCACCCTGGCCCGCACCGGCGACCAGCTCCAGGGCATCAAGAAGGGCGTGCTGGAGCTGGCCGACGTCATCGCCGTCAACAAGGCGGACGGCCCGCACGAACGCGACGCCCGTGCCGCCGCCCGTGAACTGGCGGGCGCGCTGCGGCTGATGCACGGCAAGGACGCCTTCTGGACGCCGCCGGTGCTCAGTTGCAGCGCGCGCGAGTCGGCCGGGCTCGACACCGTCTGGGAACGCCTGGAGCAGCACCGCACGCTGCTGGACTCCACCGGCCGTCTCGCCGGCAAGCGGCGCACCCAGCAGGTCGACTGGGTCTGGGCCATGGTCCACGACGAACTGCTGGGCCGTCTGCACGCCGACCCGGCCGTCCGCTCCCTCGCGCCGCGGCTCGAACAGCGGGTGCGGGAGGGCGGGTTGACGGCCACGCTGGCCGCGGAACGCATCCTGGAGGCCTTCACGGACGGCACGGCCGCGCCGGCATCGCCGCCCGAACCTCTTCAGTGACCGCTCAGTCGACGGTGACGGTGTACGTGATGCGCTCGGGGGCCTGGGCGGAGGCGGACGGTCCCGTGGTCGGGCCGGCGGAGGGGCCGGTCGTCTCCGGGGGCCGCGAGGACGTGTTGCCCTGGCAGGTGGTGAAGGTGCAGTGCAGCAGCGTGAACCGGGTGGTCCCCCTGCCCTTGGCCTCGAAGGTGAAGGTGAGCCGGCCGGCCGCGCCGGGCATCGGCTCCTCGCCGGCCGCCGAGGCGTAGTCCCGGCCGCGGACGACCAGCACCGCGCTGTCGGGCGCGGGGTCGGCCAGGTACCAGTACTCGCGGGTGGAGGCGTTCTGGTCGACGGTGAGCGTGAAGCGCTCCCCCGGCTCGGCGGTGATGCTGGTGTCGTCCACCGGGCGGCTCGACGCGTCACCGGAGCCGCCGGAGCCCGAGCCGCAGGCCGTGGCGAGCGTCAGGAGCGCGGCCGCCGCGATCGCGGCACCGCCCCTGCCACCCCTGCCACCGCGGAAGAGGGACGCTGTACGCGTCGGGGAGATCCCCCCAGGACGCCCTGGTCCGGCCTGGTAACCGTCCGAGCCCACCGTGTCTCCCCCGTACGCCTGCGGTCTTGATCGCGCCGCAGGCTAACACGCGGCGTGCAGGCCCCGGTTCGGGCGTCGTCCGCCTCCCGCGCCCCTGCACACGACCCGCGCTCAGTCCCCGGATCGTGCCGGACCGGTGAGGCGCGCCCGCAGCCAGTCGTGGCGGAACTGGTAGGCCGGGCCCGCCGCGCGCAGGATGCCGCGGCGCCGTGCGTCCTCCAGGAAGGCGACCAGACGCACCGGTGTGCCCTCGGCCGCGGAGAGCTGGAGTGCGGCGAGCGCGGTGGCGACCCCGAGGTTGCCGACCGGGCCGGCGAAGAGGAAGGGGTACAGCCCCGCCAGGGCACCGACCAGAGCGCCCTTCTCGACGCCGTACTCGTGGGCCGCGAGCAGGCCCGCGAACAGGGCGACGGCGACTCCCGTCAGGAGACCGAGCAGCAGCCTCAGTCCGATGTGGTGCCGCCACACCTCGCGTGGGCCGACCGCCTGGGTCTCCGCCACCGGGCGGCGGCTGAGGCGGTCTCTGAGTTCGTTGTACCCGGGTCCCGAGCCGGTGCCGAGGAGCGTGCCTGCCACCAGCTTGTAGCCGCGGCTGCTCACCAGCGTCGTGCCGAATCCGAGTGGCAGCGCGGCGAGGCAGGCCAGCCAGACCGGCAACGGGTGCATGCCGGGCAGTTGGAGCGCCAGCCAGGACACGGTTCCCGAGAACAGCCAGACGAAGATCCCGAGGGCGACGGCACGGGGCGGGAAGATGTCGCGCCATCCGGCGCTGGGCAGCGGCGGCTGGTCGCTCAGTTCCGCGTGGCGGTGGGCGGCCAGGACCGCCCCGGCGACCGCGCAGAGGGGCGCGAGCAGGCACGCCCACAGCGGGCCCGTCGTCTCCCACAGGACGAAGAGGCCCACCAGCCCGTACAGCAGCCCGGTGACGGCCCCGACGGCGATCGTCCTGGGCCGGGGGTCGGTCCAGGCGGGGATGTGCCACCAGCGCAGCTCACGGTCGGCCTGGGTCGAAGTGACCTGTGCGGCGAGGTAGCGCAGCGTCCGTCGCGCCGTCTCCGGTGAGTGGCGGGGGCGCGGGCGTCTCGGCCTGGGGGTGTACGCGGTGGTGATCAACTGGTCCAGGAGGTGTTCCCGGAGCGACCGGGCGTCGGGGAAGCGGGCGGTGTCCAGCAACTCGTCGACGCGGCGGCCGTCGTGGTCGGCGTGGTCGGCGTAGACGTCGCGCAGCAGGCTGACCGCGAGCGGGCTGGTCAGCGTCTCGGCCACCGCGCTGCCGGGTTCGTGGAGTCTGCGGTGGAACTCCTCCCAGCCGGACGGGCCCGGGTCCGGCAGGAGGTTCATGAGGTAGGCGCCGGCGTCCTCGGCGGACACCGGCTGGATCTCCAGCGCCGCCGCTCCGCTCAGCCGCTGGTGCCTGCCGGTGAGGGCCCTGGCCCGGGAGACGACCACGACCCGGAAGTCCGCCTCCTCCAGGGCGCTCAGCATGGCCGCACGCGGCTTGCCCGCGACCTCGTCGATGCCGTCCAGGAACAGGGCGATCCGACCGTCGGCCAGCAGCTCCCTCGCCCGGTCGAGTCCGCCCCGGCTGCGGAACAGGGTGTACTGGTGGCAGAGCCGGCCCGCGACCCAGTCGGCCGCGCTCTCCTCGGCGGGGTCCCAGCCGAACGGTGTGAGCATCACGGGTACGGGGATGCCGGCCCGTTCGTCCGGCGCGGCCTTGGCGCGGTGCCTGAGCGCCTCGCGCAGCAGCAGGATCGCGGCGGAGGTCTTGCCCACCGCCGGCTCGCCCACGAGCAGCAGCCGGCCCGAGGGCAGGCCGCCGTAGACCGCGTGCAGTGCGGGCAGGCCGCCGCCGCGGCGCAGGACGTCGCGAGTGACCGGGGCGAGACCGGGCAGCGGGTCGAACCGTGCGCGGCCCTCCTCGGCGACGGCGCCGTCGATCCGGCCCGCCACTTTGCGCCGGGTCACCTGCCAGCGCAGGGGAAGGGGCGCGGGCTCCAGGAGCCTGCGCAGCGCGGCCTCCTCCTCCCACTGGCCGCGCACGGCCCCGGCCAGCGCGTCGGCCGCGACGTCCAGCGGGGGACGCGGGGCCGCCGCCTGGTGCACCTGGACGAGCTTGCGGATCCGCAGGTATCCGGTGTTGGCCACACCGCCGTTGGCGGTGGCGTTCCCGGTACGGCTCACCCGGACCGGACCCGATCGCCTCGGACCGGGGCCGGCGCGGCCCGACACCGCCCGGGCACCGTCACGCGCCCTGGTCTCGCCGGTCTCCGTGACCGCCGTCTTCGCTCCGCTCCCGGCTTCCGCGTCGTCGTCCGGGCCGGGACGCCGCCCGGGCCATTTCACCATCGGTCCGCGTCTCTCCCCCGTGCCATGGTCTCCCCGGCCGTCGGTCAGCCGAGGTCCACGCCCGAATTGGCGCTGCTGCCGGGCCCGTCCGAGGTGGCGTCGCCGGTCCGCTCCACCCGGACCGTCGCCCTCCCGGTCCCCGACGGGCGTCGCACTCCGGTGGTCGTCCGGCCTCCGCCGGTCGCCTCGGCCCGCCCCGTGTCGGTCGCCACGAACTCGGACTGCGCGGTGGCGGAGGGCTGCATCAACGCCCAGACCAGGGCGGCGACACCGGTGGCCCCCTGGACCGAAGCCCCGACGAGCTGGCCGGTGCCCGGGTCCGCCAGCAGCCAGAAGAAGGGGGTCGACGCCGTCAGCACGACGGCGACCGAAACGACTGCGATCTTCGTGCTCCGTGACATGACCACGCGCTCCTCCCCGGCAGCCGCCCGTCCGCCGTCCTCAGCAGGATCGGGCCGGCTTCACCGTAGTACAAGGGCCTTGCGGTGGCGGCCCGTTGCCGACGCACCGGTGGCCGGCCGGCCGTTGTGCGCCGTCACCTGCATGAAGGCGGCCGGGCGGGGCAGACGATCGGCCTGCGATCAGGAGGTGCCATGACCACGGTGGAGCAGCCGGCCGAGGCCGGGGAGAAGGAGACCGCTCGCTGCGCACACGTCGACGGCCACGGGCCGGTGTCCGGTGCCGAGGCGCCGGAGTCCCCGCGCGAGCGGGTCAACCGCCGCTGGAACGAGATCCTTCAGGAGACGCGGGTCACCCAGACCGGCGTGCAGATCCTCTTCGGCTTCCTGCTGAGCGTGGCCTTCACCCCGCTGTTCCGGGAACTGGGCACGGCGGACCGCGTCATCTACGTCACCACCGTGGTCCTCGGGGCCTCGGCGACGGGATCGCTGATAGCGCCCGTCTCCATACACCGCTTCCTGTCCGGGCAGCGCATGAAGGACGAGGTGGTGGAGGCCGCCGGCCGGCTGATGATGTGCGGGATGATCCTGCTCGCGCTGACCATCGGCTGCACGCTGCTGCTGATCCTGCGCTTCGTGATCCCCGGCGTCCTCGCCGAGACGCTCGCCGCCGCGGTGATGCTCTGGTTCGGCCTGTGCTGGTACGTACTCCCGCTGCACCTGCGCCGTCACGCCGCCCGCCGCTCCCCCGCCGGCGACGCGTGACCACCGGGGCCGGGCCGTTCCCGGAGGCGAGGCCTCCGGTCACGGCCCGCCCGGCTCAGCCGCCGCTCTTGCGCCGGAACGACCGCTGGCTGGCGGCCGGACCGTGCGCCGCACGCACCTTCGACGCGTCGGGATTGGCAGCCACGTCGGCGGCGTCCGCCTGCGCACCGCGCTTGCGGGCCAGGGCTTCGCGGAACTTGCGCTTGAGGTCGTAGTTGCCGTCGCTGTCCGGCGTCAGAGGAGACGTCTCGGCGTCGGCCGGCTCCGAACCTTCCGTCGATGCGGGCTCTGCGGTCATGGTGACCTCCTGGGTTCGGGGCGGTTGGGGCAGGCACAGCTTGTCATGCCGGGCCGCGGCGCGGGACCTGTCAGCCGTTGCGTCGCACCTGGGCGGCCTTGCGGGCCTCGGCGAGCCTGCGGGCCTCGCCGGACTTCCGCGACTTGCCGCCGGTGCCGCGGGCGGGGTCCTTGCTGGTGCCGAGGCCGCGGAAGGGAGCGTTGTTGTTCTTGGGCCGGGGGGCGGCGGGACCGCCGTCGAGCGGGGTGCCGGAGGGCCTTCGGGCGCCGGTGATCCGGCTCAGCTCCGCCTCGCCGGAACGCACCTTGGTGACGGTCGGCTCGATGCGGGCCCCGGCCAGCATGCGGCTCGTCTCACTGCGCTGCCCCGACAGCACGAGCGTGACCACCCTGCCGGACCTGCCGGCGCGGGCGGTGCGGCCGGCCCGGTGCACATAGTCCTTGGGGTCGGTGGGCGGGTCGACGTTGACGACGAGGTCGAGGTCGTCGACGTGCAGGCCGCGGGCCGCGACGTCGGTCGCCACCAGCACGGTGATCTGGCCGTTCTTGAACTGCGCCAGGGTCCGCGTGCGCTGGGGCTGCGACTTGCCGCTGTGCAGGGCCCCGGCGTGCACCCCGCTCGCCCGCAGATGCCGGGTGAGCTGGTCGACGGCGTGCTTGGTGTCGAGGAACAGCAGGACGCGGCCGTCGCGGGCGGCGATCTCCGTGGTGACCGCGTAGCGGTCGGGGCCGTGGACGACCAGGACGTGGTGCTCCATCGTCGCGACGGCGCCCGCGGACGGGTCGACCGAGTGGACGACGGGGTCGTGGAGGTAGCGGCTGACCAGCTGGTCGACGTCGCGGTCCAGAGTGGCCGAGAACAGCATCCGCTGGCCGTCGGGGTGCACCTGGTCGAGGACGTCGACGACCTGCGGCAGGAATCCCAGGTCGCACATCTGGTCGGCCTCGTCCAGCACGGTGATCGCCACCCGTCCCAGGCGGCAGGCGTTGCGCTCGATCAGGTCGTGCAGGCGTCCGGGGGTGGCGACGACCACCTCGGCCCCCTCGCGCAGCGCGGCGATCTGCCGGCCGATCGACATGCCGCCGACGACCGTGGCCGTCCGCAGGCGCAGTGCCTCGGCGTACGGCGCCAGCGCCTCGGTGACCTGCTGGGCCAGCTCGCGGGTCGGTACGAGGATCAGGGCGCGGGGCTGCTTCGGCTCGGCGCGCCGGCCGGCCGTACGTGCCAGCAGCGGCAGGCCGAAGGCGAGCGTCTTGCCCGAGCCGGTGCGCCCGCGGCCGAGGACGTGGCGGCCCTTCAGGGCGTCGGGCAGTGTGGCGGCCTGGATCGGGAAGGGTTCGCGCACCCCGTGTGCGCTCAGTGTCCGCAGCACCTCCGCGGGCAGTCCCAGGCCGGCGAAGGAGACGGGGGACGGCGCCGGGGCGGTGGCGCCGGGCTGGGCGGGACCGCCGTGAGCGGTGCCGGAGTCATCGGGATGCATCGGGAAGAGCCTTCCGCAGGAGAACGTACCGAGGAAGGCCCGGCAGGATCGAACGGTCCGCGCACCCGCGGAACCGGACGTGCGGCATCGTCCCACCGCGACGACCACGCAAACGCGTGACACTAACACAGGGGACGGCATCGTGCCGTGACCCCGGTCACCTCTCACGCTCCGCGCGGGCGGTCACCGGGTGGGCCGGTGGCCGCCCCCGCGTCACCGGCCGGCCGGTGCGGCCTGGCGTGCGTCCGGGGCCGGGCCGTGGCCGTCGTCCGTGCCGAGCGCCCGCAGGATCTCCTCGACGCTCTGCCTGGCGTCGCCGAAGAGCATGCCGCTGTTCTCGCGGAAGAAGAGCGGGTTCTGCACGCCCGCGTAGCCGGAGGCCATGGAGCGTTTGAAGACGACGACGTGTTCCGCCTCCCAGACGCGCAGCACCGGCATGCCGGCGATCGGGCTGGCCGGGTCCTCGGCCGCGGACGGGTTGACGGTGTCGTTGGCGCCGATGACCAGGACGACCGAGGTGTCCGCGAAGTCGTCGTTGATCTCGTCCAGTTCGAGGACGATGTCGTACGGCACCTTCGCCTCGGCCAGCAGCACGTTCATGTGCCCCGGCAGGCGCCCCGCGACGGGGTGGACGCCGAAGCGGACCTCCACGCCCCGCTCGCGCAGCCGCCGCGTCAGTTCCGCCACCGGGTGCTGGGCCTGCGCGACGGCCATGCCGTACCCGGGGGTGATGATCACCGAGCCGGCCCGGGCGAGCAGTTCGGCCACCTCGGCGGCCCGCACCTCGCGGTGCTCGCCCTGGTCGTCCGCGCCGCCGGAGGGCGCCTCGATGCCGAAACCGCCA
>NZ_WWHX01000216.1 GCF_009862125.1 Streptomyces sp. SID5910 | reverse complement strand
GCCACCAGCGAGGACGAGCAGGCGGTGTCGACGGTCAGGCTGGGACCGCGCAGATCCAGCGCGTACGACAGCCGCCCCGACGTCACCGCCCGCAGCCGGCTGCCGGCCATGGCGCCCGCGTCCGAGCCTGCGGCCGGGCCGCAGAGGTCGGCGTAGTCACCGGTCGCCTGGCCGACGTAGACGCCCGTCGGTGTCCCGGACAGGGTGGAGGGGCGTATCCCCGAACTCTCGAGCGCTTCCCAGACGACGTGCAGCAGCATGCGCTGCTGAGGGTCCATCAACCGCGCCTCGCGGGGCGAGATGCCGAAGAAGGCGGGGTCGAAGTCCAGCAGGTCCGGCACGGTGCCGGCATAGGGAGGCGCGGCGCCCGCCGACCACTTCGCCAGCGCGGGCCGGTCCGCGGGCAGGGGACCGACCGCGTCCTCGCCACGCCGCAGCAGCTCCCAGAACTGTCCGACGTCCGCCGCTCCCGGGAAACGGCAGCCCATTCCGACGACCGCGATCCAGGAGTCCGTCGGCTGCGTCATGAGGTCTCTCCCTCCGGTGCGTATCGCAGTCCAAAGATGGACTACAGGGCACTGTCCCTCGGTGCGGTTCCCGCGAGAGCAGCCGGAAAGCATCTCGATACGGTGACAAGCGGAGCGTCATATTCGCGCGTGTGCAGTCGAGTTGGGGGAAGTCGGGCCGTCGCAGGCATTCGTGTACTGTGATGCATGGATGAACTCAGACTCACCGATGTACGAAGGTATGCGTACGGATCCGTGAGGAGACAACGGGTGGACGTCCAAGTGCTGGGGCCGCTGAGCGTGACGATCGCCGGCCGCTCCGTGGTGCCCACGGCTATCAAGGCACGAAAGCTGATGGCGATGCTGGTGATGAATCCGGGGAGAGTCGCGCAGGTCGGCACCATCGAGCGCGAACTGTGGGACGACGCGGTGCCGGTCAGCGCCGCGACCGGTATCCAGAACAACGTGCTGCAGATCCGCAAACGGCTGGCGCAGGCCTGCCGGGAAGCCGGCTCGGCAGCGGATCCCAAGCGCCTTCTCGTCACCGAACCGACCGGATACCGGCTGGCCCTGGCGGTCGAGCGCAGCGATCTCGCGGAACACCGAAGGCTGGTGCGCGAGGCGGACGAGGCGGAGGACCGGGGAGATACGGAGCTGGCGTCGGAGCGGCTGAATGAGGCCCTGTCGCTGTGGCGTGACGAGCCCCTGGCCGATGTGCCCGCCGGCCCCGTTCTCACCGCCCACCTGCTGCGCATGGAGGAGGACCGCAAGGTGGTGCTGTTCCGCCGTCTCTCCCTCGACCTGCGGCTGTGCCGGTACTCGGAGGTGATCGGCGAACTGCGTGCCCTGACCGCACTGCATCCCCACGACGAGGCGCTGCACGAACGGCTGATGACCGCCCTCTACCTGTCGGGGCGGCGCGGGGAGGCCCTGGACGTCTACGCCGCGCTGCGGTCGGCGATGGCGGGCGAGCTCGGCCTGGAGCCCTCACCGCGCCTTCAGTGGCTGCAACGGACCGTGCTGGAGGCATCCCAGGCTCTCAGTCAGGAGCAACTGAGCCGCCAGTTGGCCGCGGTGGCCTGAGACCACCGCGGCCGGACCGCGGGCAGGGAGGCCCGTCAGGCGGCCCGGGCGACCGGAACGCCCCGCCTCCCCTCCCGGGAGCGGCCGGCCGGCGAGGGACGCCCGGCCGCCGCCCGGCGGGCCGCGGCGGCCAGCTCCGCGGCCACCAGGTCCCGGCCTTGCGGGGCGAAGGGGAAGAAGTGCCCGCCCTCCACCACCCGGCCCCTGAAGGGGCCCGTGGTGAACGGGGCCCACAGGGGCAGCGTGACCGCGGGCACCAGCGGGTCGTCCGCACCCGACAGCACGGTGACCGGCCGGCGCAGCCTGACCGGGTCGACCGCCGCCATCGCGCGGTGCGCCACCAGCAGGTCGTGCGCCAGGACGCGTCGCTCCGCGGTCAGTTCCGGAGCCGACAGGGCGTTCTCCGGCAGTCCGTGACCGGCGAACACCGCCGCCAGGGTGGCAGGCTCCCGTCCGCCTGCGGCGCGCGTGCAGCCGCGGGTGCCCGGCATGCCGCAGGTCAGTACCAGCTCCGCGCAACCGCCGCCTCCCGCGGGTGCGGCGACCCGCCGGTCTGCCGCGTGGGCCGTCAGCACGGCGAGCAGCGAACCGAGACTGTGTCCGTAGAACACCGTGGGCGGAGCGGCGCCCGGCTCCGCCGCCGAGGCCGCCAGTTCCCGGGTCACCCCCGCCACGGCGTCCTCGGGCGTGTACCGCGGCGCCTCCGCGTGCCGCAGCTCGCGGCCCGGCGGCAGTACGCCCAGCACGTCGAGGTCGTCCGGCAGCAGGTCCGCGAGCGGCCGGTAGGGCGCTGTTCGCGCACCGGCGTGCGGGAACATCACGACGCGGCCCCGGGCAACCCCGCGCGCCGGCCTCAGCGGTACCGTCCAGCGACGGTGTGCGTGGCTCAGCGCCGCCGCGTCACGCGGTTCAGTGTTGACTCGCATGGTCTCGCCTCCTCGGACAGAGCCGGTGCCGGGCCGGAACTCCGGCCGCTTCGGCGGGCTCCTCCCGCCGGGCATCCGACGTGTGGCTCCAGGTGTTCGCGCACGCGGGTGGAGCGCGGCCCGGGGGACCGGTTCACCCGTGGCCCGCCTGGCGCCAGGACCGGGGTGAACAGCCGCCGACCGCTCGCCGCCAGGTCGCCGGACGCGCCGGGGCTTCGTCGGGTGCGGGTCCCGCGGCAGCCGGGACACCACGCCCGGCCAGTGCCGCGAGCAGTGCCGCGAGTTCGGTCGCGTCCGGTTCGCCCCGCACGACGCGGAGCAGGGGAGCGGCGTCGCCCGCGGGGGACTGGCCGCTCACAGCGGGGGGTTCCCGTGTTTGCGGGCCGGCAGGTCGGCGTGCTTGTCCCTCAGCATCCGCAGCGCGTCGACGAGCACCGACCGGGTGTCGGCCGGGTCAATCACGTCGTCCACCAGTCCGCGCTCCGCGGCATGGAAGGGGTGCATGAGCTCCTGCCGGTACTCCTCCACCAGCTTCGCCCGCATGGCCTCTGGATCGTCGGCCCCGGCGATACGCCGCCGGAACACGACGTTCGCCGCCCCCTCCGCGCCCATCACGGCGATCTCGTTGCCCGGCCAGGCATAGGACAGGTCTGCCCCGACGGAACGCGAGTCCATCACGATGTAGGCGCCACCGTACGCCTTGCGCAGGACCACCTGGACACGGGGGACGGTGGCGTCGCAGTACGCGTACAGCAGCTTCGCCCCGTGCCGGATGATGCCGCCGTGCTCCTGGCCCACGCCGGGCAGGAAGCCGGGCACGTCCACCAGGGTCACCAGCGGGATGCTGAAGGCGTCACACATCTGCACGAACCGGGCGGCCTTCTCGGAGGCATGGATGTCCAGCACGCCGGCGGTGTGCCCGGGCTGGCTCGCCACGAATCCGGTGACCTGCCCGTCCATCCGGGCCAGGGCGCACACCACGTTGGGCGCCCACCGCTCGTGCACCTCCAGGAACTCGCCGTCGTCCACCACCTCCCCGATCACCCGCCGGACGTCGTAGGAGCGGTTCGCGTCCGCCGGGACCAGATCGAGCAACGTCTCGCAGCGCCGGTCGGCGGGGTCGTGCGACGGGTGGTCGGGAGGCAGTTCGCGGTTGTGGGACGGCAGCAGGGTCAGCAGGTACCGCACGTCCTGAAGACAGCTCTCCTCGTCCTCGTGCACGAAGTGCGCCACGCCCGACACGTCCGCGTGCACGTCGGCACCGCCGAGCCCGTCATGGCCGACGTCCTCGCCCGTGACGGCGCGTACCACGTCCGGGCCGGTGACGAACATCTGCGAGGTTCCGCGCACCATGAACACGAAGTCCGTCAGCGCCGGCGAGTAGGCGGCACCCCCGGCGCTCGGCCCGAGCATGACGCTGATCTGGGGGATCACACCCGAGGCTCGGACGTTGCGGCGGAAGATGCCGCCGTAGCCGGCCAGTGCGCTCACGCCCTCCTGGACGCGGGCGCCCGCCCCGTCGTTGAGGGAGACCAGCGGGGCCCCGGCGGCCAGCGCCAGGTCCATCACCTTGTGGATCTTCTCGGCGTGGGCCTCACCGAGCGTCCCGCCGAACAGCCGGAAGTCGTGGGCGTAGACGAAGACACGCCGCCCGTACACCGTTCCCCACCCCGTCACCACCCCGTCGGTGTGCGGTCGGCGGTCCTCCAGGCCGAAGCCGGTGGCGCGGTGGCGCCGCAGCGGTTCGATCTCCCGGAACGAGCCGGGGTCGAGCAGCAGGTCCAGCCGGTCCCGCACCGTCAGCCTGCCCTTGTCGCGCAGTCGCCGGGTGGCGTGCGGATCACCGGCGGACACGGACCGCTTCAGCGTGCGCAACCGCTGTACGCGGTGGTGCGCTTCGTCCACCGGGGGCCCGCCCCCGGGCATCGCGGCGCGACGGTCAGCCTCCTGATATGCCATCGTTGCCTCCTCGGGTCGCGGACGCCCGGTCACGGGCGCCCCGGTTCTGTCCGTTCCGCGGCGCCGCCGCGTCACCGCCGCCGGAGCCGCGGACGCGCACGCCACGGTTCACAGCCCCATGCCGAGGCCACCACCCACGGGGAGAACCGCCCCGGTGATGTACCCCGCCTCCGGCGAGGCGAGGAAGCGCACCGCCGCGGCCACTTCGCCGACCGTTCCGGGCCGTCCCAGCGGGGTCATCCGCATGAGTTCCGCCATCCGGCCCTCGCCGATGCCGGCCGTCATGTCGGTGCGGATGATGCCGGGCGCGACGACGTTGACGGTGATCCCGCGATCGGCCAGCTCCCACACCAGGGAGCGGCACAGACCCACCAGTCCGGCCTTGGCGGCGGCGTAGTTGGTCTGGCCCGGCGACCCGGTGAAGCCCAGCACCGACGACAGCAGCACGAGACGGCCGCGCCGCTCCGGCAGCATGGCGCGCACGGCATTGCGGGCCGTGGTGAACGCGCCGCGCAGATTGGCGGCCAGCACGTCGTCGAAGCCCTGCTCGGTCATCCGCAGCGCCGGGGTGTCCCGCGTGGCACCGGCGTTGGCGACCACCACCTCCACCGGCCCGTGCTCCGCCTCGGCCGCCTTGAAAGCCGCTTCGACCTGTTCCGGCACGGTCACGTCGGCGGTGAGACCCAGGGCCCCCGCCGGGGGCCGCCCGGAGCGCAGGGTGACCGCCACCCGGTCACCGTCGGCGGCGAACGCCTCCGCGACGGCCCGGCCGATGCCCCGATTGCCGCCCGTGACCAGCACGGACCTGCTCATGTGCAATTCCTTTCGCTTGGCCCGCACCCGCGCCGCGCGAGCGCGGGCACGGGCCGGGGGGAGGGTGTCAGACCGCGGTCAGCACCAGGGCGGCGTTGTGCCCGCCGAAGCCGAGCGAGGTGCTGACGGCCACATCGATGCCGACCGCGCGGGGAGCACCGCTGACCACGTCGAGATCGATGCGCGGGTCGCGCCGCTCCAGGTTGGCGGTCGGCGGAACGGTGCCACGCTCCACCGCCAGCGCGGTGTACGCCGCCTCGATCGCGCCGGCGGCTGCCAGGGCGTGCCCGGTGACCCCCTTCGTCGAGGCCACGGCGGGACGCTCGCCCAGCACCCGGCGCAGGACCGCGCCTTCGATCAGGTCGTTCATCGGCGTGGACGTGCCGTGTGCGTTGACGTGGTCGACCTCGCCGGGCGAGACGCCGGCGTCCGCGAGTGCCTGCCGCAGCGCCCGCTGGATACCGCGCCCCTCGGGATGCGGCGCGGTGGCGTGGTGGGCGTCGGTCGCAGCGCCA
>NZ_WWHX01000023.1 GCF_009862125.1 Streptomyces sp. SID5910 | reverse complement strand
GGCGATGGACCCGCAGCAGCGCCTGCTGCTGGAGACGTCCTGGGAGGCCTTCGAACGTGTCGGCGTGCCCGCCCCGTCCCTGCGCGGCAGCCGCACCGGCGTCTTCATGGGCGTCAACTACCAGGAGTACGGCCCCCGCGTCCACGAGGCGCCCGAGGGCACCGAAGGCCACCTGATGACGGGCAACGCGGCCAGCGTCGTGTCCGGCCGTGTGTCCTACACGTTCGGGTTCGAGGGTCCTGCGGTGACGGTGGACACGGCGTGCTCGTCGTCGCTGGTCGCGCTGCACCTGGCGGCCCAGTCACTGCGTCAGGGGGAGTGCTCCCTGGCACTGGCCGGCGGCGTCGCCGTCATGCCCACCCCCAGTGCGTTCATCGCCTTCAGTCGCCAGCGCGGCCTCGCCGCCGACGGCCGCTGCAAGGCGTTCGGCGCGGACGCGGACGGCATGGGGCTCGCCGAGGGCATCGGCGTGGTGCTGCTGGAGCGGCTCTCCGACGCCCGGCG
>NZ_WWHX01000215.1 GCF_009862125.1 Streptomyces sp. SID5910 | reverse complement strand
CGGCGTAACGGTCACCGGGTGCTGGCGGTGGTGCGGGGTTCGGCGGTCAATCAGGACGGTGCGAGCAATGGGCTCACTGCGCCGAACGGTCCGTCGCAGCAGCGGGTGATCCGGGCCGCGCTGGCGAACGCTGGGGTGTCCGCTGCCGAGGTCGATGTGGTGGAGGCGCACGGTACGGGCACGAAGCTGGGTGACCCGATCGAGGCACAGGCGCTGCTGGCGACGTACGGCCAGGATCGTCCCGAGGACCGGCCGCTGCGGTTGGGCTCCATCAAGTCGAACATCGGGCATACGCAGGCGGCTGCGGGTGTCGCGGGCGTGATGAAGATGGTGCTCGCCATGCGGTACGGGATCATGCCCCGGACGTTGCACGTCGATGAGCCGTCGCAGCATGTGGAGTGGTCGGCCGGGTCTGTCGAGCTGCTGACCGAAGCCACACCGTGGCCCGAGACGGGACGGCTCCGCCACGCCGGTGTGTCGTCGTTCGGCGCCAGCGGGACGAATGCGCACGTGATCCTGGAGCAGGCTTCGGATGTCGAGGAGACGCCGGCTGCGGACGCTGTGTCGCCGGTGGTCGTGCCGTGGGTGGTGTCGGCGAAGTCGGAGGCGGGGCTACGCGGTCAGGCGGAGCGTCTGGCGTCGTTCCTGGCCGAGTCGGAGGTCGATCCCGTCGATGCGGCGTGGTCGTTGGCGAGGACGCGGTCGGCGTTCGAGTACCGTGCCGTCGTCCTCTCGGGCGACCGGGCTGGGCTGTCTGCTGTCGCCTCGGGCGAGCCGGTCGCTGGCGTGGTCAGCGGTCAGGCAGTACCCGGCCGACTGGCGGTGCTGTTCTCGGGTCAGGGCAGTCAGCGTGTGGGGATGGGCCGGGGGCTGTATGAGGCCTTCCCGGTCTTCGCTGAGGCGTTCGACGAGGTGTGCGCCGGCTTCCACGGCCTTCTTCAGCGGCCGTTGCGAGACGTCGTCTTCACCGACGGGGAGGCCCTTGACGCGACGGAGTTCACGCAGGCGGCGCTGTTCGCCGTCGAGGTGGCCCTGTTCCGGCTCGTGTCGTCATGGGGCGTGCGCCCTGACGTCGTCGGCGGGCACTCCATCGGTGAGCTGGCGGCAGCCCA
>NZ_WWHX01000214.1 GCF_009862125.1 Streptomyces sp. SID5910 | reverse complement strand
GAGAGTCGGGCCGCATGACTGCTCCGTCGCCGCACCGCCGTACGCCCCGCGTCGAGCTGTACGAGCGCATCGTCGCGGCGATCCACGACGGAACCTTCCCGCCGGGCTCCGACCTCCCGTCCGAGCCCCAGCTGGCCGCCCGCCTCGGCGTCAGCCGCCCCGCGCTGCGCGAGGTGCTGATCCTGCTCCAGGAAGACGGGGTGATCACGCGGCGGCACGGCGTCGGAAGCCGCGTCAACCAGCATCTGCCGCCGCGCGGCCTCGAACGCGTCCTGCCCGTCGAATCGCTGCTCGGCGGCACGCCGGTCACCGCGCGCCGCCTCTCCGCGCGGCTCGACGAGGCGACCGACTTCTCCGCGCACCACCTGCGCCTGGCCGGCACCGGCCGGACGTGGTTCTGGGAGACCCTGCTCTACGCGGACGGCTCCCCAGCCTGCTTCGCACACGAGTGGGCGGCGGAGGAGCACACGCTCACCGGACTCGTCCCGGAGTACGCCGCCGCGCTCGCGACGGCGGCGGAGGCCAGGCCCTCGGCGAGCATGCTCGCCGTCCTCCTGGACACGACCGCCGGCCAGCGGCTCACCGGCCGGACCAGCATCGGAGCCACGGTCCTCGGCACGGAGCGGGGTACGGCGATGGACCGGCCGCCGGAGTCCCCCGCCGTACTGCTCACCCAGGTCGTCTCGGCGGGCAACCGACCGGTGATGGCAGCGAAGTACCTACTGCCGGCGGGGACGCCGCCGGTTCAGGTGATGCAGCGACGCTGACCTGCGCCGACTCGCGGAGTCGTCGTGGACTGCGGTTCCCCGTCCATGGTCATGACGCTCGGCGGCATCACTGCCGCCTGCATGGTCCTGGCGGCATGGGCTCACTTCGCACGACGTCTGACCTGGCCTGACGCCGGCCAGGGCCGGGGCGACGACCCACAGGCCCCTCCGTCGCTGCTCCCCTCGCTCACAGGTCACAATGGAAGGGCTTCCAAACCGCAGCGAGGGAAGGCCCGCGTCCATGACTGAGGAACTGCCGCGTCGGCACGCCACGCTCGACGAGGTGGCCGCGCTGGCCGGCGTTTCGCGATCGGTGGCCTCTCGGGTGATCAACGACGCCCCCCATGTCAGCCGGGCCAAGCGGGAGGCGGTCGAGCGGGCGATCAGGAAGCTCGGATACGTCCCCAACCCGAAGGCGCGCGCACTGGCCACGCGTCAGGCGGGTGCGGCCGCCCTGGTCATCTCACGGGTTGATCCGGAGGTTCTGGCCGATCCGTTCTTCGCTCAGGTCATCGTGGGAGTGTCCAGCGCCCTGGAGGAAGCCGACCTGCACATGATGCTGTGCCTGGCCGCCACCCCGCGCGGGCGCGAGCGGGTGGAACAGCTCGTGCGTTCCCGCGCTGTCGACGGGGTCATGCTGATGGCACTGCACGAGGGCGACCCCTTGGCCCGGCTCGCCGAGGAGACACAGCTGCCGGTCGTCTTCGGTGGGCGGCCGAAGGACTTCGAACCGCGCTGGTACGTCGACATCGACAACGTCGCAGGGGCCCGGGACGCCACCGATCATCTGCTCGCGCAGGGGCGGACGAAGGTGGTCACGATCTGCGGCCCGCTGGACACCGAGGTGGGAGCCTCGCGCCATCGCGGCTACCGGGAAGCCATGCTGCTCGCCGGCCTGACACCCCGCCCGGCAGAGCAGGGAGACTTCTCCGACGCGGCTGGAGCAGCCGCCATGGCGCGTCTGCTGGAGGCGCACCCGGACCTGGACGGAGTGTTCGCCGCCAATGACAACATGGCGGCGGGCGCGTTGCGCACGCTGCGAGGAGCAGGGCGCTCGGTGCCTGAGGACGTAGCCGTGGTGGGGTTCGACGACCTCGCCGTCGCGCAGGTCGCCGAGCCCGCACTCACCACGGTCCATCAGCCCATACGGGATCTCGGCCGCGAGATGGTCCGGATGCTCGTCGGGCTCATCGCGGGCCGCGACCCCAGCCCGCTGATCCTGCCCACCCATCTGGTGAAGCGCGCCAGTACCTGACCGCACCCGACCGTCTCACGCCGGACGGTCGGGCCGTCCGCGCTCCTATCGGCCGGTGTTGAACGTGAGCGCGGGCTTCGCGTTCTTCGCCAGGGTGTGCGCGAACTCCGGCCACCAGGCGCCGGCCGGCGGATCCTCGATCCCGTACTCCGGGTCGATGGGGCCTGCCGTGCCTCGATGGCAGGTGCCGTCCGACTCGCCGATGGTCTTCACGTACAGGTAGGCGTCGGCCAGCGGCCGGCCGGTGTCGGTGGTGGGCCGGGCGCCGATGCCGCGCCCGGGGGCGTTGCACCAGTGTTCGGGGTCGGTGTACTTGCCCGCCGGGGGTATCCAGGCGCCGAGGCCGTTGCGGCTGTTGTCCAGGACGTAGTGCGACAGGTCCTCGACCGGTGGCCGGCCCACGGTCTGGTCGAACCAGGCGTCGACCCACTTCCAGGTGGCCGGGTCGTAGAAGTCCACCGAGTTTCCGGGCTGCCCGTCGTTGGGGGCCGCCGGCGAGTAGTACTGGCTGGCGCAGGTGTCCGTCTTGCCGCGCGCCTCCGCCGGGCCCTCGGTGGCGTACCAGACGCACTTCGACACCCAGGTGGCGTAGCGGTTGAGCTGGTCGGTGGGCTGGTAGTTGGAGACGTTCAGGGCGAAGCCCTGGGTCTTGGCCAGGTCGGCCTTGATCAGGCGTCCGGCCAGCTCGCCCACCGGCTGCCAGTTGCTGCTGCCGCCGTCGAGGTACACGGACGTCCTGGGCTTGGACCTCATGATGTCCACCGCGGTCCGGATGTTGGCGTACCGCTCCTCGGTGCGGCTGCCGTCCGCGTCGCCCTCGGGGCAGTCCTTGGGCAGCAGAGCCAGCCCGTCGGGCTCGACGATGACCACGGCGCGTCCGGTGCCGACGCCGTCGGCCACGCCCTGAACCCAGGCCCTGTACTCCTCGGGGCTGTCCGCGCCACCGGCCGAGTAGAAGCTGCAGTCGCGGCCGGTGACGTTGTAGAGGACGAAGACGGGCACGGTGTGGCTGATCTTGGCCGCCAGCATCGTCTTCTGCACGACCTTCTTGATCTCGGCTGGGGTGCCGTAGTCGAGCCAGATCGCCTGCGGCCAGGTGGCCAACTTGGCCATTCGCAGGGCGTCTTCGACCTTGCCGGCCTTGAAGTCGGCGGCCGCCTGCTGTGCGGCGCCGGCCTCGGGGTCGACGTAGAAGCGCGTGTTCCTGGGCAGCGTGTGGTCAGCCGCCGGGGCGCTGGGTGCGGCGACAGCCGCTCCGCCGCTCAGACCGCCGGAGGCGAGGGCCGCGCAGGCGACTGGGACGAGCAACCGTCTCACTCTGCTCATGGGGTGGGGTCTCCTTCGTGTCGGCAGCGCGCAGCGCGGGCGTTGGACTTGGGCGGGCACTGGTACTGGCACTGGAAGCGCTTCCAGTCGCTGCCAACCTCCGCACTGCCGGGCGCCCTCATGTTGGGGGGCGTGTTGCAGGCATGTCAATACTCCGCAGTGACGGCACAGCTGCGTGAACGGCAGGTTTCCGTTTTGCTTCACCGCGTCTCTTGTCGGTCAGGTAGTGCGCTGCTACTTTTTGGGAGCGGTTCCAGTGATACCGCTCAGGCGCAGCAGATCATCGTGGCCCGATCGGTGCACTCCCCAGCTCGACAGGCGTCCTCCCCGCACGCCTGTGCTGTCAGCGGACGCCGAGCCTGTCCCCCACCTGGCCTTTACGGCACAGGCTTCGGCCCACGGACACGCATGCCGCATTCACTCCCCAAGGAGGCCGAAATGCCATCCCCCACGACACGTCGTCGGTTCCGCAGCCACCGCTGGCTGCTCCCCCTCACCGCTGCCCTCGCGCTGACCTTCACCCCGATGACCAGCCCCTCCGCGAACGCTGCCGTCGGCGGCAGCTTCGTCGACAACTTCGACGCCTTCGACACGGGCCGCTGGCACAAGGCCGACGGCTGGTCCAACGGAGGCATGTTCAATGTCGGTTGGCGTGCCGACCACGTCTGGTTCAACGGTGGCGTGATGGGCCAGAACCTCGACACCGCGTCCTGCCCCAGCGGTTGCTCGGGCAAGCCCTACGCCTCCGGCGAGTACCGGTCCAACGACCTGTACTCCTACGGCCGCTTCGAGGCCCGGCTCCAGGCGGTCAAGCGCTCAGGCACCGTGACCGGGTTCTTCACCTACACCGGAGCGAGCGACGGCCAGCCCTGGGACGAGATCGACGTCGAGATCCTCGGCAAGAACACCACCCAGATGCAGACCAACTACTTCACCAATGGTGTGGGCGGACACGAGACCGTCATCAACCTCGGGTTCGACGCCTCCACCGGCTACCACGACTACGCGATCGAGTGGTGGAACCAGGGCACCATCAACTGGTTCGTGGACGGCAAGCTCGTCCACCAGGAGAACGGCTCGCGCGGTGCGCTCCCCACCCACCCGATGCGCATCATGGCCAACCTGTGGCCGGGCACCGGGGTCGACGGCTGGCTCGGCCCCTTCAGCTACCCCGGCACTCCGCTGACGGCCCGCTACGACTGGGT
>NZ_WWHX01000213.1 GCF_009862125.1 Streptomyces sp. SID5910 | reverse complement strand
GAGGTGTCGACGGACAAGGTCGACACCGAGATCCCGGCCCCCGCCTCCGGCGTGCTGTCCTCCATCAAGGTCGCCGAGGACGAGACGGTCGAGGTCGGCGCCGAGCTGGCCCTGATCGACGACGGCTCCGGCGCCCCGGCCGCCGAGGCCGCCCCGCAGGCCGAGCAGGTCGCCGAGCCGGCGCCCGAGCCCGCCGCGGCCGCGCCGTCCACCGAGCAGGCCGCCCCGGCGCCCGCTCCCACCGCCGACGCCGCTGCCGGTCAGAGTGGCGGCGGTGCCGCCGAGGGCACGGACGTGGTCCTGCCCGCGCTCGGCGAGTCCGTCACCGAGGGCACCGTCACCCGCTGGCTGAAGTCGGTCGGTGACAGCGTCGAGGCCGACGAGCCGCTGCTGGAGGTGTCGACGGACAAGGTCGACACCGAGATCCC
>NZ_WWHX01000212.1 GCF_009862125.1 Streptomyces sp. SID5910 | reverse complement strand
CGTCCACAGGGCGCGCTGCATGTCGGTCATGGTCGAGCCGGGGGAGACGGTGTTGCAGCGCACGCCGCGTCCGGCGACCTCCAGGCCGAGGCACTTGGTGAACATCACCGCGGCCGCCTTGGAGGCGGCGTAGGCGGCCAGGCCCGCGCGGGGGACGCCGGCCGCGTTGGAGGCGACGGTGACGATGCTGCCCCGGCCGCGCCGCGCCATACGGCGGGAGGCGGCCCGGGAGACGTGGAAGACTCCGTCGGTGTTGACCGCGAAGGTCGCGGCCCAGTCGTCGTCGGTGAGGTCGGCCACGGGCGAACTCCGCAGGATCCCGGCCACGTTGACCGCGACGTCCAGCGGGCCGGCGGTGCGTTCGGTCTCCTCGACCAGCGCCTCCACGGCGGCGGCGTCGGTGACGTCCAGGGGGCGCGCGGTGACCTGGCCCGCGTGCTTGCCGGCCAGTTCTCCGACGCCGTCGGCCGTGAGGTCGGTGGCGATCACGCGGGCGCCCTGCTCGGCGAGGGCGGTGACCACGGCGGCGCCTATGCCGCGGCCCGCGCCCGTGACGAGGGCGAGCCGGCCGTCCAGTCCGGCGCTCACGGGGCGAGCGCCTTGGCCGGGTCGTCCGGCTCTCCGCCGTCTCCGTCGCAGCCGGTCGGCGGCAGGGCGCCGGTCACCACCGTGGTGGCGGAGACCGGGACGGTTCTGCGGGGGGCACGTGCACAGGACATGGGGGGAGGCTCCTAGGGAGGGTCGGGGGTGCGGAGGGTGGCTCAGGCGGCGGCGTCGCCCAGCAGACGGACCAGGCCGTCCGCCAGGGCACCGTGCCAACAGGCGTAGTCGTGGCCGCCGTTGAACTCGTCGCGGGTGACCTCGTAACCGGCCGAGCGCAGGGTGTCGTACAGGGCGCGGGTGTGACCGACCATGGAGCCCTCGTGCAGCCCGACGTCCAGGTGGACGCGTACGGGCCGGGCGGGGGCGGCGGCGTAGCGGGCGGCCAGCCAGGGCGTGCCGTACACCGGGGGTTTGCGTCCGGAGGGCGGCGGCAGGCCCGGCCGCCACCACAGGGAGGCGGACTGGGCGAGGACGGCGCCGAACCGGTCGGACCGCAGCAGACCGGCGTACAGCGCGGTCATGGCGCCGAGGCTCTGTCCGGCGACCACGGTGCGCCCCGGGTCAGTGGTCAGCGGCCAGCGGCCCGCCGCCCAGGGCAGCAACTCGTCCGCCAGGAAGGCGACGAACGGCTCCCGGCCGCCCAGGTCGCGCCAGCGCGTCCGACGGTCCACGGCGTCCGGCGCCACCACGGCCAGCGGCGGCAGCGCCCCGTCGGCGATCAGCGCGTCCAGCGTGCCGTCGAGCCCGAGCCGCCCGAACCACATGTCGCCGTCGCACAGCACCACGACCGGCAACGGCTCGCCCGACCGGTCCTGACCCGGCGGCAGATAGACCCAGGCGTCCCGGTCCCCGACAGGCGCCGCGCCCGGGACGCGGTGCCGTTCGACCCGGCCGGCCGGCACCGTGCCCCGGCGGCCGGCCCACGGCTGGGGCGGGGCGTCCGGGAGGGCGAAGACCGAGCTGTCGGCGAGCTGCCAACGGGTCGCGACGGTCCGGTGGTTGAGCGGGTCGGCGGCGGCGTGCGCGGACAGCGACCGCAGCCGCTGCTGGAGGGCGGCCGGGTCGGTGGGCGGCTCCTTGGGCGAGATGTCGGCGGCGAGTCGGTAGGAACCGCGGTGGTCGGCGCGCAGCCGCAGCCCCAGGTGCCAGACATCGGTGCCGGGCACCCGCTCAAGGAGCGAACCGGCCAGCCGGCCGCGGTCGGTGATGCGGTTGCCGCACCACAGCACCTGGCGGGTGGCGCGGTGGCCGCGCCACAGGAAGGTGACCGCCCGGTGGCCGGGCCCGTCGTCGAGTTCCTCGACGAGCGGGGTGCCGAGGCGCTCCGCCTCGCTCCAGAACGCGGCCGTCAGGGCGGCCCGCCGGGCGCCGTCGGCTCCGTCCGTCT
Organism: Streptomyces sp. SID5910; assembly: GCF_009862125.1. GTDB lineage: Bacteria > Actinomycetota > Actinomycetes > Streptomycetales > Streptomycetaceae > Streptomyces. The sequence goes on along the minus strand of NZ_WWHX01000212.1, from coordinate 3,162 downwards.
CCTCCAGCAGGCGCGCGACTCGCGGGCCCGTGACCCGGGCCGGGCGGATGTCCGGCGCGGCGGCACCGCGGGGAGTGGGGCGGGGGAGCGTGGTCATCGGCGTTCTCCGTGAACGGCTGTCGGCGGTCGGCGGTCGGGCATGGGTCGGCAACTGCCGACCAGGGGGTCAGCAACTAAGGTAAGGCTAACCTAAGCTAACCACAGGTCGAGCGGAAAGTGTGTACTACACCCGGCCAAGCCGACCGACGTCCGGCCGTCTCCGTCGCGAACGCCCAACAGGGGTCAGCGGCGGTGGTCCTGACAGCCCGTCATTGCGCAAGAAGCGCACGACCCCCGGGGTCGTGCGCTTCTCGACGGGTGTTGCGGGCGGCGACAGGGCCTCGCCCAAGAGGCCGTGGCGCCGTTTCGGCAGCCCCCTTCAGTCCGGCTGGAAGAACGCGAGCATCTTCCGGGCGGCGTCCGGCGACGTCAGCAGTTCCTGCACCCTCGCGGACATCCGGGCGGCGGCGCCGGTGCGTTCGAACATCTCGCGTTCGTACTCCTCGACGGCCGCGGGGAAGTCGTCCGGGTGCGCGGCCAGTGCGAGGCCGAGCCCCGCGCCGTCGAGCAGCGCCATGTTGGCGCCCTCTCCCACCGGCGGCATCAGGTGCGCGGCATCGCCGAGCAGGGTGACGCCCGGCGTCGACGGCCAGGTCAGGCCGGCCGGGAGCGTGCTGATCGACCGCGGCACGACCGTGTCGTCGCAGGCCGCGATCAGCGCGGTGAACCGTGCGTCCCAGCCGGGGAGGAGCTCGATCAGCCGCGCCCGGGCGGCGGCCGGGTCGTCGAACGGTATGCCGCTGCGGGAGAACCAGTCCTCGTCGGTGCGGTAGAAGCTGATGCCGATGCGGACGCGGCCGTCGCCGTTGCGCTGCGCCGCGAAGGACACGCCGTCGCCGAGCACCCAGTAGTTGCCGCGCCCGAGCGTCGCCGCCAGGTCGGGGTGCGTGCGGTCGACGTCGGGAATGCCGAGCTCGACGACGTTCTGGCCGATGTGCGCCGGCCGGGCGTCGGTGCACATCGGCCGGACCCGGGACCGCGCGCCGTCCGCGCCGACCAGCAGGTCGTACGGCGCGCTGCCGCCGTCGGCGAAACGCAGCACACCGTCGTCGGCGGACGTGAACGCGTGCCCCCAGCGGACCGTCCCGTCGGGGAGGGAGTCCAGCAGCAGGTCGCGCAGATCGGCGCGGTCGACCTCGGGCCGGTCGAGCGGGGCGTCGTCGGGTGTGTCCTCCTGGAGCAGCAGGGTGCCGTCCGGCTCGAACAGGCGCATGTCCTGGCCCTCACCGCGGGCGATCGCGAGGAATCCGTCGATCAGACCGGCCTCGCGCAGCGCCCGCTGCCCGGAGTGGATGTCGAGCATCCCGCCCTGCCCGCGCGCCTCGCGGGACGCCTCCCGTTCGTACACGACCGCGTCGATGCCGTGCACGTGCAGCACACGGGCGAGAGCCAGGCCGCCGAGGCCCGCTCCGACGATGGCGATGGTCATCGTGGCTTCCCTTCGATCAGCGATACGCCGTACAGATCGATACACTGTATCGGGCGCTGCTGTGTAGGGTGACCGGCATGTTGGTGTGGGAGAGGCCGGAGCCCCCGGAACGGCCCGTGCCGGCCCCGCTGAGCAGGGACCGGATCGTGCGGGCGGCGATCCGGCTCGCCGACGCGGACGGCCTGGACGCGGTGTCGCTGCGCAAGGTCGCCGCCGCGCTGGGCGTCGGGCCGATGCGGCTGTACGGCTACCTCACCAGCAAGGAGGAGCTGCTCGACCTGATGGTCGACGCCGCCCACGCCGAGATCCGGCCGGCCGGCGACGGCCCGCGGGCGGTGCTCCGCTCGCTCGCCGAAGGCATCCGGCACGCCGTGCACGAGCACGAGTGGCTCGCCGACCTCCTGGGTGGCCGCCCCCAGCTCGGGCCGCACGCGCTGGCCACCGCGGAGGCCGTGATGGCCGCACTGGACGGCGTCGACGTGGACGCCGTCATGCCGGTGGTCGCCGCGGTCAACGCGTACGCGATCGGCGCGGTCCGCCGGGAGATCGCCGAGCGGCGTGCCGAGCGGGCCACCGGCATGGACGAGAAGCGCTGGCAGGCCGCACTCGGCCCCTATCTCCAGCGGACCTTCGCCACCGGCCGGCTCCCTGCGCTGGCCACGGTGGTGCGCGACGCCGCCCACCTGGACGCCGACCAGACCTTCCGCACGGGCCTCGACTTCCTGCTCGACGGGATCGAGGCCCGCATCGCGGGGTGACGCGCGCCCCGGCCCCCGGCTCGGACCGGACCGGCCGCACCCCCCTTGCATACCGTCGAGTAATATCGCGCGGCAGGCCCCCAGAGGAGGAACCGTGTCACGGTCCGAACGCTCACCCCTGCTGCTCGCCGGCCTGCTGGCCACCGCGGGCGTCGCCCACTTCGCCCAGCCCCGCCCCTTCGACGCGATCGTGCCGCGCAGCCTGCCGGGCACGCCGCGGGCATGGACGTACGCCAGCGGCGTCGCCGAACTGGCGCTGGCCGCCGGCCTCGCCGCCCCCCGCACCCGCAAGGCCGCCGCGCTCACAGCGGCGGCCTTCTTCGTCGGCGTCTTCCCCGCCAACGTGAAGATGGCCGTCGACTGGCGGCACCGCCCCGCCCCGCAGAAGGCCGCCGTCTACGGCCGGCTGCCGGTCCAGCTGCCGCTCGTGCTCTGGGCCCGCAGCGTCGCCAAGAGCTGCGAGGGCCGGTCGTGAGCCGCGTCCCGGCCGTCGGAGACACGGTCGACGACTTCACGCTGCCCGACGAGACCGGCACCCCGCGCCGCCTGTCCGAACTGCTCGCCGACGGCCCGGTCGTGCTCTTCTTCTACCCCGCCGCCCTGACTCCCGGCTGCACCGCGGAGGCCTGCCACTTCCGCGACCTCGCCGCCGAGTTCGCCGCGGCCGGCGCCCGGCCCGTGGGCATCAGCGGCGACCCCGTCGAACGCCAGCAGGAGTTCGCCGGACGCCACACCCTGGGCATGCCGCTGCTCTCCGACGCCGACGGCACGGTCCGCGAGCTGTTCGGGGTGAAACGAGGACTCAGCCTGGCACCCACCAAGCGGGTCACCTTCGTCGTCGCCCCGGACCGCACCGTGCTGGAGGTCGTCCGCAGC
>NZ_WWHX01000211.1 GCF_009862125.1 Streptomyces sp. SID5910 | reverse complement strand
TCGGGCGGTCGCCGTGGCCGCCGACCGTGAACAGGGGGCAGTCCGCCCGCCACTCGTGCCGCGCGGCGACGACACGGGCCTGCCGGGTCTCCGGGTAGACCCGGTGCAGCTGGGCGACGAGGCGCTTCTCCTCGACGTCCCGGACCGCCGTCGACGGCACGGCGTAGGCGTGGAGTTCGACCACGGACCCGCCCGTACGGGCCGCCCAGCGGGCCGCCTCACCCTCCCAGCGGGACAGCACGCTGACGTTGTCCAGCGAGCCGAAACCGCTGGTGCCGAGGAAGCCCGGACGGCCCGCCGCGACGGGGCGGTCCAGCCACAGCCGCGACACCAGGAACGGCGGCGCCGTCCGCAGCCGGGCCACCCTCTCCCGCCACGCGGCGTCGCCCAGCCCCGGCGACCGTCCCACCACCGTCCGCAGACCCTCGGTGTCCAGCGCCAGCACGACCGCGTCGTACGCCCGCGTACCGTCGCCGTCGGCGACCAGGTGCCCGCCGGACGGGCCGGGACGGACGGCGTCGACGGGCGCGGCGGTCCGCACCTCGGCCCCGTGCCGGGCCAGATGGCCCGCGAGGGGCTCCCACAGCGCCTGCGGGAACGGCTCGCGGGGCACGTCGAACAGCAGTCCCTCGCTGGAGCCGAGGAAGTAGATGTGGAACATCAGGGCCATCTCGGCGGCCGACAGCTCCCGGGGGTCCGCGAAGAAGCTGCGGGAGAACACCTCGAACGCCAGGTGCCGTGCGGCGGCGGGGAACCGCAGCGTGTCCAGGAAGTCGTGGGCGCTGACATGGTCCAGCCGCTCGTACACGCGCCGGGTGCTCACGTCGAGCAGGGGCAGGGCCGCGGCGGGGCGCAGGGCGAGCAGGTCGCGCGGCCGGAAGCTCGGGCTGAGGAGGGCGAAGCCGAGGGCGCTCCACGGAGGCGTGCGCGGCACCCGGCGGAAGCCGTCGCGCAGACCGCTGCCGTGCAGCAGCGGATAGTCCGGCAGCCCGGTCAGCCCTTCCAGCCCGGGATCGGTCCGGCGCAGCAGGGCCCGCAGGTTGTAGTACTGGCGGAAGAACGCGTGGAAGCCGCGGCTCATCGTCGCGGACGTCCCGTCGGGCAGGGCGACGGGCCATCCGGACACCCGCCCGCCGAGCACCGGTTCGCGTTCGTGGAGCACCACGCGCACGCCCCGCTCGGCGAGCACGGTCGCCGCCGCGAGGCCCGCGATGCCGCCGCCGATCACCGCGACCGACGGCGGTTCACCGGCGATCCGGTCCCGGCCCGGGCGGGGCGCGACGAGCCGGGCGTGCCGGTCCCGCCCCGGAACCCGGGCCCCGTCGCGCAGGCTCACCGCGCGGCGCCCGTCTTCTCGGCGGCACGCCGGCCGAGGAAGGTGTGGGTGATGCCCGTCTGCCACCCGGGCAGTGGCAGCACCCGTACGCCCTCGAAGCCGGCCCGGGCCAGCCGGGCGACGAAACCCGGCGCGGTGTCGAACTCCGTGACGCTGCGCCGCAGATGCCGGTACAGCTCGCGGTCGCCGGTGGCCGTGCCCAGCGGCACGATGACGCCCCGGCACACCGCGGACCACACCAGGCGGTCGGCGCGGCGCCCGCTGAGCGCGTACTCGTGCACCGCCAGCCCGCCGCCGGGCACGAGCAGCCGGTGCACCGAGCGCAGGACGGCGTCGGGGTCGGCCAGGTTGCGGAAGAGGTAGGCGGCGAACACCGCGTCGAACGGGCCGCTCACCCCGGCCGAGTCCAGCTCCTCGGCCGGGGCGTGCACGAAACGCACCCGCGGGGGCCACGGCTTGGCCCGGGCCGCGCGCAGCATGCCCGCCGAGGCGTCGACGCCGGTGATCTCGGCGGCGGGGAACGCCGCGGCCAGCGCCGCCG
>NZ_WWHX01000210.1 GCF_009862125.1 Streptomyces sp. SID5910 | reverse complement strand
TCGCGCCCACGCGGCGGAGCCGCACATCGATACAGCCCCGCGCCCCTTAGCGGCGTTGCAGTTCGTGGCGTAGATCGTCCAGCTCGTTTCCGCCTGCCATCTGCCTTGTCAGCTCGTCCAGCGTGACTTCATCTCGCGTATACGACCCCACCATCGTGCCCCTCTTCAGCAGCACGAATCTGTCGCCCACCAAATACGCGTGGTGGGGGTTGTGGGTGATGAGGACTACGCCCAGGCCCTGGTCTCGGGCTGCCGCCACGTACTTCAGGACCACGCCCGACTGCTTCACTCCTAGCGCCGCCGTCGGTTCGTCGAGGACCAGGACCTTCGCGCCGAAGTGCACCGCGCGGGCGATGGCCACGCACTGGCGTTCGCCGCCGGAGAGGGTGCCGATGGGCTGGTCCACGTCGCGCAGGTCGATGCCCATGCGCAGGAGTTCCGCGTGGGTGGTGCGGCGCATGTGGTCGACGTCCATGCGCTTGAAGGGGCCGGCGCCCTTGCGCGGCTCCGAGCCCAGGAAGAAGTTCCGCCAGACCGGCATGAGCGGGACGACGGCCAGGTCCTGGTAGACGGTGGCGATACCGCGGTCCAGGGCCTCGCGCGGCGAGGACAGGCGGGTGTCCTCGCCGTCGAGGGCGAGGGTGCCGCCGTCGTGCTGGTGGAGCCCCGCGATGATCTTGATGAGGGTCGACTTGCCCGCGCCGTTGTCGCCGAGCACGCAGGTGATCTCACCGGCGTGGACGGCCAGCGAGACACCTTCGAGGGCGCGGACGTTGCCGTAGCGCTTGCTGACGCCGGACAGCTCGACGAGGGGCGCCCGGGTTTCGGTCTGCGTCACTTGGTGGCCTCCGCGCGCTTGCGGACCCAGGCGTTGAGCAGGGTCGCGAGGAGCAGCATCGCTCCGAGGAAGAACTTGAACCAGTCGGGGTTCCACTCGGCGAAGACGATGCCCTTGCTGGTCATGCCGAAGATCAGGGCGCCGACCGCCGAGCCGGCGGCGCTGCCGTAGCCGCCGGTGATCAGGCAGCCGCCGATGACGGCCGCGATGATGTAGATCAGCTCGTTGCCGACGCCCTCGCCGGACTGGACGACGTCGTACGAGAAGAGCAGGTGCTGGCCGGAGATCCAGGCGCCGAACGCCACGCCCATGTAGAGGCCGACCTTTGTCCTGGTGACCGGGACGCCGACCGCGCGGGCGGCGTCCTTGTTGCCGCCGACCGCGAAGATCCAGTTGCCGGCGCGGGTGCGCAGCAGGATCCAGCTGACGACGGCGACCAGGGCGAGCCACCACAGGATGGTGACCTTGAAGCCGACCCCGCCGACGGTGATCGTGGAGGCGAAGACGTCGCGGGCGGAGGGGAAGCCCTCCATGTCGTCGATCGACTTGGTGGAGACGGTGCCGTCGATCAGCTTGGTGAAGCCCAGGTTCATGCCGGTCAGCATCAGGAAGGTGCCCAGCGTGATGATGAAGCTGGGCAGCCGGGTGCGGGTCAGCATGAAGCCGTTGAAGGCGCCGATCGCGAGGGTGACCAGCAGGGAGACGCCGACGCCGACCCAGACGTTGGCGGTCATCTGGTAGCTGAACATCGACGACACCAGGGCCGACGAGGTGACCATGACGCCCGCGGACAGGTCGAACTCGCCGCCGATCATCAGCAGCGCCACGGGCACGGCCATGATGCCGATCGTGGACGCGGCGTAGAGCACCGTGCTGAGGCTGGAGGCGCGCAGGAAGCTGTCGGCGAAGAACACGAAGAAGACGAAGACGGCGACCGCGCCGACGACGGAGCCCAGCTCGGGGCGGCCGAGCAGTTTGCGCAGCGCAGAGGTCTGCACGAGCCTCTCGTCGGCGTCCACGGCCTGCGTGGCGCTCATCGGGTGCCCCGCTCCGTGTAGTCGGCCAGCGCGGCGGCGTCGTCCTTGGTGATGATCTGCGGTCCGGTGAGCACCGGCCGGCCGCCGCCGAGGACGTCGGCGTTGTAGCGATACAGCCACAGCAGGTCGACCGCCTCGTAGCCCTGGAGGTAGGGCTGCTGGTCGACGGCGAAGCCGAGGGAGCCGTCCTCCAGGCCCGCGGCCACCTTGCCGTTGAGGTCGAAGGTGTCGATCTCGGCCTTGCTGCCCGCGCTCTCCTTGGCCTGCACGGCGGTGTCGGCGTAGGGGGCGCCGAGGGTGACGACCGCGTCGAGGGACTTGTCCGTCTGGAGCTTGGCCTCGATGGCGGACTGCACGTCGGGCATGCTGGTGCCGTTGACGTAGAGCCGCTGGACCTTGCCGTCGAAGGTCTTCTCGACGCCGTCGCAGCGCTGCTCGTGGCCGACGTTGCCCTGCTCGTGCAGGACGCAGAGGGCCTGCTTGCGGCCGCGCTGGTTCAGTTCCTCGCCGACGGCCTCGCCGGCGATCGTCTCGTCCTGCCCGATGTGGGTGAGCGCCCCGAAGGCCTTGGACTCCTGCGAGCCGGAGTTCACCGTGACCACGGGGATGCCGGCCTTCTCGGCGCGGGCGACGGCGGCCTTCATCGCGTCCGGCTTGGCGAGCGTGACGATGATCCCGTCGACCTTCTTGTCGACGGCCGCGTCCACGAGCTGCGCCTGCTGCTGGGCCTCGTCGTCGTGCGAGTACACGAAGTTGATGTTGTCCTTCCTGGCGGCCTCCTCCGCGCCGCTCTGGACGATGTCCCAGAAGGTGTCGCCATCACCCGAGTGAGTGATCATCGCGAAGGTCCAGCGGGGGGTGCTCACCGCCGCCTTCCCCTCGGCCGCCGCGGCCTTGCGGGCGTCCTCGGCGCGCTTGCCGCCGGTGCTGCTGCACCCGGCCAGGGACACCGACAGTGCCCCTGCCAGTGCGATGCCCACCCATGTCCGAAACCGTGCCACGAGGCCGTGCCCTTCTTGCTGTGCCGTGCTGTGCTGCCGGGCTCTGGAAATCCCAAACGCCCCATTGTCCGACACGGGCATCGGTCATGCGGTGCCGGGGAGCGGCGGTCGGTCACATTGTCCGGACATTGAGACCAACGCGCACGGCGAACCGGGCCCGCCGGTCGGCGCAGGTCAGGGCCGTACGAGCAGCTGGAACTCGAAGGAGTAGCGGGACGGGCGGTAGGTGTGCGTGCCCAGTTCGACCGCGCGCCCCGTGTCGTCGAACGTGGTGCGCCGCATGGTGAGCAGCGGCGCGCCCTCCGCCTCGCCGAGCCGCTCGGCCTCGGCGGCGGTGGCGGCGCGGGCGCCGATGGACTGGCGGGCGCTGTGCAGGGTGATCCCGGCGGCGCGCAGGAGCCGGTAGAGGCCGGTGGCCTCCAGCCGGTCCGTGTCCAGGTCGAGGAGGCCGGGCGGCAGGTGGTTGCACAGGTACGCCATCGGCTCCCCGTGCGCGAGGCGCAGCCGCTCGACCCGGTGCACGTCGCTGCCCTCGGCCACGCCGAGCGCGGCGGCGACCTCGGTCGTGGCCGGTACGACCGTGTTGACCAGGAGTTTGGTGGCCGGGCGCTGTCCGGCCGCCTCCAGGTCGTCGTAGAGGCTGCTGAGTTCCAGCGGGCGTTTGACCTGGCTGTGCACCACCTGGGTGCCGACTCCGCGGCGGCGCACGAGCAGGCCCTTGTCGACCAGGGACTGGATGGCCTGGCGGACGGTGGGGCGGGACAGGCCGAGCCGGGCGGCGAGCTCGATCTCGTTCCCCAGCAGGCTTCCCGGGGTCAGCGCTCCGTGCTCGATCGCCGCCTCCAGCTGCTGCGACAGCTGGAAGTACAGCGGCACGGGGCTGCTGCGATCCACGCTGAGGGACAGCGCCACGGTCGGGTCCACTTCTGGTTTCGGCACGGGCCGAGCGTAGCTCCGTGCGCTGTTGACGGGAAGTCGTGTAGTTCGGTTGTCCGGACATACACATTGACAGCGCCCGGGCTGTGAGCCCACTTTGATTCCATGCGCATCGGGGTCATCGGTACGGGCCGCATCGGCACCGTTCACGCCAACACGCTCAGCCGCCATCGCGACGTCGGGTCCCTGATCCTCACGGACGCGGATCTGGGGCGGGCGCAGGCGCTGGCCCAGCGGCTGGGTGAGACGGCGGCGCCGGGGGTGGACGAGATCTTCCGGTGGGGTGTGGACGCCGTGGTGATCACTACGGCGACGTCGGCCCACGCCGAACTGATCGGCCGGGCGGCGCGCTCGGGGCTGCCGGTGTTCTGCGAGAAGCCCATCGCGCTCGACATGGCCGGCACGCTCCAGGCGATCGCCGAGGTGGAGACCGCGGGGACGATCCTCCAGATGGGCTTCCAGCGCCGCTTCGACGCCGGGTACACGGGGGCGCGGGAGGCGGTGCGGTCGGGGCGGCTGGGCCGGCTGCACACCGTCCGGGCGGTGACGAGCGACCAGGCGCCGCCGCCCGCCGCGTATCTGTCGCAGTCCGGCGGGCTCTACCGGGACACGCTGATCCACGACTTCGACGTGCTGCGCTGGGTGACGGGGCGGGAGGTCGTCGACGTGTACGCGGCCGGGTCCGACGCCGGGCCGCCGCTGTTCCGCGGGGCGGGCGACGTGGACACGGGCGCGGCGCTGCTGACGCTGGACGACGGCACGCTGGCCACAGTGACCGCGACGCGGCTGAACGGCGCGGGGTACGACGTGCGCATGGAGCTGGCCGGGGAGCTGGACCAGATCGTCGTCGGGCTGGACGACCGTACGCCCATCGCGTCGACCGAGCCGACGGGGCCGCCGGCCGCGGACAAGCCGTGGACGGGCTTCGTGGAGCGCTTCGGGCCGGCCTACGAGGCGGAGCTGATGGCGTTCGTGGAGGTGGTCCGCGGGGAGCGGCCCAACCCGTGCGACGGCCGCGAGGCGTTGCGGGCCCTCCAGATCGCCGAGGCGTGCGAGATCTCCCGGCGCGAACGCAGGGCGGTGCGCCCGTCGGAGGTACCGGGCGCGGCGGACCCGGCGGCGGGCTGAGGGGCCCGCGGGTGCCGGGCGCGGCGGACTCGGCAGCGAGCTGACGGGCCCTCCGGATACCGGCCCCGC
>NZ_WWHX01000209.1 GCF_009862125.1 Streptomyces sp. SID5910 | reverse complement strand
GCGGGGGAGCCGGTACGCCGAACACCGGCGCGGGCGGCGGCAGTTCCGGCTGGCCCGTCATGCCGCCGCCGGACCTGCCGCACCGGCCCGCGCCCCGCGCACCGCTCACCGACGTGGTGCCGAAGCGGACGCTCGTGATCATCGCGGTGATCGTCGCCCTCGCCGTCCTCGGCACCGTGCTCGCCCTCACCCTCGGCGGCGACGACGACGACGCGGCCAAGGGCGGGACCGGCGCCGGCACGACCGCCACCGCCTCCGCGGGCGACGAGACCAAGCAGGACGGCTCGGAAGGCGCCCGCACCGACGGCGCCGCCTCCGAGCCGGCGACGGACGCCTCCTCGGACACCGCGGGCCAGCCCTCCGCGAGCGCCTCCGGCGACGCCGGGGCCGGCGCGGACGACGCGGGCAAGGACGACGGCGCGGCCGCCACCCACCGCGGCGGCCAGGGCTACTCCATCGGGCTCCCCGAGGGATGGAAGTTCCAGTCCTCGGGCGCCGCCGGCGACCGCTTCACCGGACCCGGCGGGCAGAAGCTGCTGGTCGCCTGGACGTCCACACCCAAGGACGACCCGGTCGCGGACTGGCGGAACCAGGAGCGCTCCATGGTGCGCTCGCAGTACCAGAAGATCCGCATCGAGAAGGTGGGCTACCGCGGCTGGAACGCGGCCGACTGGGAATTCACCTACCAGGACGGCGGCACCAAGTACCGGACCGTCGACCGGGGCTTCGTCGTCAACGACCACCAGGGCTACGCGCTCATGTACACGGCGAAGGCCGCCGACTGGGGCGGTGACCAGCGCCGGGACAGCTGGCGGACGCTGACGAAGACGTTCACGCCCAAGTCCTGAGTCCGGCGGCCCGGGTTCGATCGGTCCGAGATCTGGCATCCCCTCTTTGCGGGTTGCCTCCGGCACGTATCGTGAGTGCTTGCGGACCGTACGCAGCCGGAACGGCCCGCCAGGCGAACGGAATTGACCGACCGGTACCGACGACCGGACTGTCGGGGGAGGCAACGTGGACGACTATGCGGGACGGGTACTCGCCGACCGCTACCGCCTGCCGCTGCCGCCCTCCGACGAGTACGAACTGACCGAGAGCCGGGCCTTCGACACCTACAGCGGCCAGGAAGTCCTGGTCCGGCAGGTGCCGTTGCCGGAGGTCGTCGAGGCGGAGGTGCTCGACGCCGACGGTCTGCCCGACGGTTTCACGGCCCGTGACCGCGGTGCCCGGCGCACCGGCTCCCGGGCCCAGGCGCCCCGGGGCGGCCCGCGGCGACCGGTCGACCCGGTGGTGCGACGTGCCGTCGAGGCGGCGCAGGCCGCGGCCGCCGTTCCCGACCATCCGCGTCTGGACCAGGTCTTCGACGTCTTCGCCGAGGGCGGCTCGCTGTGGGTCGTCAGCGAGCTGGTGGCCGCGAGGCCCCTGGCCGCCCTGCTCGCCGAACAGCCGCTGACGCCGTACCGGGCGGCCGAGGTCGCCTCCGACGTCCTCATGGCGCTGCGGGTGCTGCACGGGTACGGCTGGGTCCACCGCAACATCACCGCCCGCACGGTGCTGGTCTGCGACGACGGACGGGTCATGCTGACCGGCCTGGCGGTCGGGGCGGCGGAGGAAGCACTGTGCGGCTACGACCCGGTCCCGGCCCCGGAGGGCGAGGCGGGTGGCCCCGGGCCGGAGGACCAGGCGGGGACGCCGGGTGCCGGTGGAGCGCCGGAGATCGCCGGGCCGGGCGGTGGGCCGACGGGACGTGAGAGTGCGGTACGTGGTGCTCAGGGCACCCGTGCCGGCGCCCTGAGGGCGGGCGGCCCGGGCGGCGCGGGTACGGAGGCCGGTGCCGATGCCGGTGGTTTCGGGCGCGGCGGGACCGGGGCGTACGGGTCCGGTGGGGCGGCCGGTTCCCCGACCGGGACGTTCGGGTCCGGCAGGGCGGCCGGTCCGGCGACCGAGGCCTACGGGCCCGGCGGGACGGCCGAGCGCGCGACCGGCGCGTACGGTCCGGGTGGCGTCGATCCCGTGACCGGCGTGTACGGCCCCGGCGGTGCCGATCCCGAGGCCGCGCGGCGGGCCGCGATAGAGGCGCGCAGTGAACGCGGGCTCCCGGCGACCGGCCCGGAGGGCCCCCGTGGGCTCCCCGCGGGCTTCACCCCCGCGTCCCTCGACACCGGCGGCGACATCCGCGCCGCCCGCGCCGGAGCCATCGCCGCCTACCGTGCCGGGGCCCGCGCCGCGGCCCGCGTGCAGGAGGCGCAGAGCGGCCGCGCCGCCCTGCCCGGCGCCCGCCCCGCCCCCGACGACGACGGCACCGGCACCGGCACCGGCGCGCACGGCAGTGCCCCCGCACCGCCCGGACAGATCGCCGACCCCTACGGCGTCCGCACCGCCCCCTGGCACGGCGCCACGCCCCGCACGACCGCCGACCCCGCGGACCCCACCGCCCCCGCACCGGCCGACGACCGCGCCGCGCTGCCCCCCGCCCCGCGACAGGAAACCGTCCCGGTCACCGGCGGCTGGGACGACCCGGCCGCCCGCACCCCCGCCCACCGCGGGCCGGGCACCGCACTCGCCGCCGAACGGGCACGGCAGGCCCGCATGGCCGTCGTCGGCCCCGTGACCGAACGCTGGGCGCCGGAGCAGGCCGGGCCGGTGCACGAGAACTGGCAGCTCGCCGCGCCCATCGGCCCCGCCACCGACCTCTGGGCGCTGGGCGCGCTGCTCTTCCGCGCCGTCCAGGGCCACGCGCCCTACCCGGAGGAGTCGACCGCCGATCTGGTGCAGATCGTGTGCGCGGAGCCGCCCGCGTTCGCCGAGGAGTGCGGACCGCTGCGGCCGGTCGTGGAGTCGCTGCTGCGTCAGGACCCCACCGAGCGCATCGACTTCGAGGAACTGGGCGGCTGGCTGCGCTCCCTGGTGCGTTCCGCGCCCGAGCCGGAGGCCGGCCTGCACGTCGTCTCGGCGCCGCCCGCCGACACCAGCCGGCTGCCCATCGTGCGCCGCCGGGGCGAGCTGGTGCGCAGGCGGCGCGCCGGGCTGCCCGCCCACCACGGGCGGCACAAGAGGTCCCGGCAGGAACCCGACCGCTCCCCGCGCAGCCTCGGCCGGACCCTGCTCCTGCTGATCCTGCTCGCCCTGGCCGGAGCGGTCGCCTACGCCATGTTCCTCATGCCGAAGAACGACGCCGACGGCGCCGCCGCCCCCGCCCGCACGGACGCCGCCGAGACGAGCCGGGCGCCGTCGCGGCAGTCGCCCGAGGCCAGCGGCGAACCCAGGCCCGAGCAGTCGTCCGCGAGGCCCGCCCCCTCGGAGTCGGCCGGTTCGGCCGAGACGCAGACCACCGGGCCCGACGTCGCCGACGGGTTCGCGCTGCGCAAGGACCCGGAGGGCTTCCGGGTCGCCGTCGCCGAGGGCTTCAGCCGCACCCCGCGCAACGGCAGCGGCCAGGTCGTCTACGCCAAGGGCGACTACGAGCTCGTCGTCGTGCCCGGCCGGGACGGCTCCGGCGAGTTCGGCACCGACCCGATGGTCTACCAGCGGGACAAGGAACGCGAGTTGGAGCCGTACCGCGCCTCCAGCTGGGCCACCTCCAGCGGGCTGAAGACCATCGAGGTGGGCGGACGGACCATGGCCGAGGGGCAGTTCACCTGGACCGGCCCGGGCGGCGGCGAGCTGTACGTGCGCAACGTGGCGATGCTGATCGACGGGCGCTACCACGTGCTCCAGGTGCGCGGACCCGAGGCGGAGCGCGACGAGGTGACCCGGCTGTACGAGCAGGCGTCGGCGACCTACCAGTACACGGGCTGACGGCACTTGGTACGGACGGGTCGCCTCGATGGTTGCCTCACGGCACAGGAAGCGACAACTGTCACAGAGCGGTCTTCGTACCACCCCACCCGTTCCCCGATCGGGACCCGGTCCCTAGTCTGACCCTGACAAGACCATTGCGGGGCAACGTGAATCAGATGCAGGGCCGGCTCGTCGCGGGCCGTTACCGGCTCGGCGAGTCCATCGGCAGCGGCGGCATGGGCCGGGTGTGGCGCGCTCACGACGAGGTACTTCACCGGGTCGTCGCCATCAAGGAGTTGACGGCCGCGCACTACGTCTCCGAGAGCGACCAGGCCATTCTGCTGGCGCGCACCCGGGGCGAGGCGCGGGCGGCCGCGCGGATCAACCACTCGGCCGTCGTCACCGTGCACGACGTGCTCGAACACGACGGCCGGCCCTGGATCGTGATGGAGCTGGTCGAGGGCCGTTCGCTGGCCGACGCGGTCAAGGAGGACGAGCGCGTCGCACCGCGGGAGGCGGCCCGCATCGGCCTGTGGGTGCTGCGCGCCCTGCGTGCCGCGCACACCGCCGGGGTACTGCACCGCGACGTCAAGCCCGGCAACGTCCTGCTCGCCGACGACGGGCGGGTGCTGCTCACCGACTTCGGCATCGCGCAGATCGAGGGCGACTCCACCATCACCCGCACCGGTGAGGTCGTCGGCTCCGTCGACTACCTGGCGCCCGAGCGGGTGCGCGGCCACGATCCGGGCCCCGCCTCCGACCTGTGGGCGCTCGGCGCGACGCTGTACACGGCGGTGGAGGGCAGGTCGCCGTTCCGCCGCACCTCGCCGCTGACGACGATGCAGGCGGTCGTCGAGGAGGACGCCTCCGAGCCGCTGCACGCCGGTCCGCTCGCGCCCGTCATCAGCGCCCTGCTGCGCAAGGACCCGGCCGACCGGCCCGGTGCGACCGAGGCCGAGCACCTGCTCGCCGAGGCGGCCGAGGGACGGCGCCCGCACGCGGCCCAGGCGTATGTGCCGACGCAGTACGCGGGCGCCGGGCAGGCGCCGGCGCCGGTGTACCCGGGCCATCCCGGCACGGCCGCGCAGACGCCGTATCCGCCGGTGACGGGCCCGACGGCCGTGGGGCACCAGCCGGCGGGTGCCGTGCCGGGCGCGATGACGGGCGGCGGCACGGCGCCCATGGGCTACCCGCCCGCCGCTCCCGCCCGCCCCCGGCGCCGCGTGTGGATGATCGCCCTGGTGGTCGCCTTCGCCGCCCTGGTCGGCGTCGGCACGGCCGTGCTGCTCCAGGCGTCGGACAAGTCGGGCAAGGAAGAGGGCGCCGACCGTGGAGGCGCCGTCACCGGCTCACCCACCCCGTCCGCCTCCGGCTCCCCCTCAGGGGACGACAAGCCCGCGGTCTCCGTCCCGGCCGACTGGGTCCGCCACGACGACCCACTCGGTTTCAGCCTCTCCCTGCCACCGGGCTGGGAGCGGGAGGAGCTCACCACCGACGGCAGCTTCCAGCAGGTCGACTACACGCCCGACGGCGGCAAGCACTTCGTCCGTATCGCCATCGACGGGTCACCGGACTTCGCCGACGCCAAGTCGCACCAGAAAGACCTCGAGCAACAGCTCCAGAAGCTGGTCGGCTACGAGCGGGTGACCATGAAGGAGAACACCTACCGCGACTGCAAGGGGGCGCTGTGGGAGTACACCTGGACGGCGCTGGCCAAGGACCCGCCCTATGTCGCGGGGCCGCGTCACGCGATTGAGGAGATGTACTTCGCGCGGGACGGTGTCGAGTACGCGATCTACATGTCGTCGCCCGAGGAGGACTGGGCGACGACGAGCGAGCAGTTCACCTGGGTTCTGCGGAGCTGGCAGGAGAAGACGGCCTGACCGTCGGATGTCGGCCACCCGGCGTTCGGCGGGCCGGAGCCGGGGCGTCCGGTGGGGCATGATGGGTCGCATGGTGACCCAGGGGTCGGGTGGGCGTGTCGTCGCCGGCCGTTACCGGCTCCATGAGCGGCTCGGCCGCGGTGGCATGGGCATCGTCTGGCGGGCGACCGACCAACTGCTCGGCCGTCAGGTGGCCGTCAAGGCGCTCCCGCGTGACGAGACCCTCTCCGCGGCACAGGCCCGGCGGCGTCGCGAACGCACCCTGCGGGAGGCCCGCGCGGTCGCACAGCTGCGGCATCCGCACGTCATCGTCGTCCACGACGTCGTCGAGGACGAGGAACGGGCGTACATGGTCATGGAGTTCGTGGACGGCGGCTCGCTCGCCGACCGCGTCCTCTCCCACGGTCCGGTCGACGCGCCCGAGGCGGCCCGGATCGGGGTCGCCCTGCTGGAGGCCCTGCGCACCGCGCACAGCGCCGGGATCCTGCACCGGGACGTGAAGCCGTCCAACGTGCTG
>NZ_WWHX01000208.1 GCF_009862125.1 Streptomyces sp. SID5910 | reverse complement strand
GGCGGGGAGGGTGGAGGCGGTCAGCCCACCTTCTCGATCAGGGCCCGGCGGATGAGGAACTTGCCCGGCTCCCTGACCTGCTCGAACGCCGCGTCGTTGAGCAGGGCGCAGCTGCCGGAGACCGAGGCGACCTCCACCGTCGTGGACTTGGCGTTGTCCAGGTTGGTCACCCTGAGCTTGGTGCCCACGGGGAACTGGTTGCTGGACGCGGCCGGGGCACCGCCCTCGCCGGAGAGGGTGACGGTGGAGCCGTTGCACACCTGCGTACCGGCCTGCGCCGCGCCGCCGCCCGCCTGGTCGCCGGGTTGTCCGGCCTGAGGGGGCTGCGCGGTCTGAGAGGCCTGCGGCGGCTGTGCGGCCTGCGTCGGCTGTGCGGCTTGGGAGTCCTGAGCCGACTCCCCCACCGTGCAGCCGGACGCCTGCTGCTGGACCTTGATCTGCTCGACGACCGCCTCGCGGTTGGCGATCCGGGCCTCGGACTGCGCGTCGGGGGCGGCCCGCTGGCCCTCGATGAACCGCTGGTTGTTGCCGAGCGCGGTGGCCAGACCCTGGCAGACCGTGGAGTCCTGCGCGGACTTGGTCTGCGCGTTCTGGGTGGTCTGCGCGGCGTTCGAGGCGTTCGCCATCACGAAGGCCCCGCCGCCCGCCACCGCCGCGGCGCTCACCAGCAACGCGATCTTCTTCTTCGTGCCGAGACTTCTCCTGCGCGACATGCGCGCCTCCTGAAGAGGTAGGGGAGCGTACGCCGCTATGTACGAGATACCGAACGCGGTTACTCAGCCGTCACGGAGATCCGCCGGAGTAACCTGCGTCACAACCCGGCTGAGAGGAGGTCAGCTCGTCCCGGGGGCGTCGTCACCGTCCTCGTACGCCACCACGTTGTCGTTCACGTACTGGAGCAGGCCCTCCGTCTGCCGGGTGAGCTCGGTCTCCCCGGTCTCGGCGCCGTCGCCCCACTGGCCGTTCGCGAACACCACCGAGCGCACGGTCATCAGGCGCCGGAAGACACCGGCCGAGCCGGGCGGCACCGTCGGCATGTTGGCCTCGGGCGGCGGGTCGAGCGAGACGGTCTGGTAGGTCACGGGGTCCATCGAGGCCAGACCGAACACGGAACCGGCGTCCTCCGCGCGCCGGAAGCTCACCACGGTCACGGTCACCTGCGAGCGCCGGTCGGTGTCGGTGAACAGGGCGGCGGTGAGCCTGAGGCAGCCCTTCCCCTGGTCGATCAGGGCGGCCAGCTCCGGCGAGGTGCCCCGGGCGCACTCGGTCGTCGTCGCCAGATCGACGCGCTCGTACCGGGAGCCGTCGGGCAGCCGGACGGCGGTCTCCGGGAAGGCCTGTTCGGGGCGGACGACCGGGCGCGCGAGCAACGAGGGGAGAGAGGAGGGCGCGTCGGAGGGCAGGGTGACGGAGACGGAGGGCACCGCGACGGCCGTGGCGGTCGCCGTGGGGGCCGGTGCCGCGGCCTGCCGGTCGTCCTCGCCGCCGGTCAGCGTCAGGGCGCCGGCGACGACGGCGGCGACGAGGACGCCGCCGGTCGCCGCGGCCACCGCGAGCCGGGTGCGGCGGCGTCTGCGTATGCGGTCCTGCTCGGCCGTCCAGGCGTCCGCCGCGGCCGCGGGGTCGTACGGCAGGCCGTACCGCGGTCTTTGATCATCAGGGGTCATGGCGGCGCAGCGTAACAGGGGGTACCGACACCGGGTCCCGGCGACCGACGACGGGGTGCTCAGCGGGACAGGGCGTCCCGGACGGCTTCATCGGAGCGGCCCACGACGGCCGTTCCGTCGTCCGCCGTGATGATCGGGCGCTGGATCAGCTTCGGGTGCGCGGCGAGCGCGGCGACCCAGCGGTCGCGTGACGCGTCGTCACGGGGCCAGTCCCTCAGCCCGAGTTCCTTGGCGGCGGCCTCGCCGGTGCGGGTGATGTCCCACGGTTCGAGGCCGAGGCGGGTGAGGACCTCGCGGATCTCGTCCTCGCTCGGCACGTCCTCCAGGTAGCGGCGGACGGTGTAGTCGGCGCCCTCGGCGTCGAGCAGGCTGATGGCGCTGCGGCACTTGGAACAGGCCGGGTTGATCCAGATCTCCATGCCGCACACGGTAGCCGGGGCCCGCGGAACTCGTTCTCCCCGCGCGTCACAGGAGCCTCGAAAGCCCTTGTGGCCAGGGGCTTTTGTCAGTGGGGGGCGGTAAAATAGAAGCAGTGTTCGAGGGTGTCGCCGGGGGGTCCGGACGGCGCCCCGACAGCGACAGGAGGATGCCCGTGCCCGCTGCCGCACTGAAGCAGAAGCCCTACGAGCCCGTGGAGAAGCGTCCGCTGCCGGCGGGCCGCCCCCGCGAGTGGTACGTCACGCACAACCGCCGGCTCAAGGCGATGCGGCTCGCCATCGCCCTGCTCGACTCCGGCGTCTACCTGCCGAACCAGGCGCGCAACGAGACGATACGCGGCGCCGCGGAGACGATCGGTGTGCATGCGCCGTCGGACACGACGTGCCATATGGTGCGGGCGTTGATGCGGTACTCGCGGTGACGTGGGCGCGGGGTGCCGTTTCTTCTGACGGTGCCCCGCGCTGCCGTTGCCGTCTCCGGGGGCTGCCGCCCCCGGACCCCCGCTTCGGCCTG
>NZ_WWHX01000207.1 GCF_009862125.1 Streptomyces sp. SID5910 | reverse complement strand
TGAGGGACGCGATGCGGCGGGGGCCGGCGGGCGGGTCGAGGGTCGCGTAGGCGCCGCCGCGGTCGATCCACACCGAGAGCAGCCCGGCCTCATGGGCGCCGCGCCCGTCGATCTCCGGATGATCGCCGACGTAGGCGACCTCCTCCGGGGCGAGGGAGAGAGCCTCGCAGGCCGCCAGGAAGGCGCCGGGCTCGGGCTTGGAGACGCCCAGCTCGGCGGCGCACAGGACGGCCTCGAAGCGGTCGTGCACGCCGAGGACGCGCAGCTTGCGGTCCTGGACGGTCAGGCTGGAGTTGGACAGCACGGCGTGCCGGTGGCTGGCGGAGAGGGCGTCGAGGACGGGCACGACGTCCGGGAAGAGGGACCAGGCGGCCTCGTAGTGCCTGACGTAGCGCTGGAACCAGTCGTCGGCCTCGGCGTCCGTGAGCTCCGGGCGGCCCAGGAAGACCCGGGTGCGGTCGCGCCGCTGTGTGACGAAGTCCACCTCGCCGGCGGCGAAGCGGGCCCACTGCTGGTCGGTGATCCGCCGCCAGCGCACGAGCGCCTCCTCGGCCGACCCGTACCCGGCGAGCAGCCCCTCGGCCACCAGGTGGGCGCGCATGCCCGCGCGGTCGGCGGTGGTGTAGTCGAAGAGTGTGTCGTCGACGTCCCAGACCACGGCTTGGATCGGCATGGCGCCCAGCCTAGGCGGCGCGGGCGGCGGGCGGGGAGCGGTCGGACCGGGGCGGGCGTCTACTGGGCGGCGAGGCCTTCGATCTCGACGAGCATCCGGGGGTCGGACAGAGCCTTGACCTCGGCCAGCAGACTGGCCGGACGGCAGTCCGCCTCGGCCAGCACGCTCAGCACGACGTCGTAGTGGGCCGTCACCGCCTCGATGTCGGTGGTGAAGATCCTGATCTGGACGAGGTCGCTCAGGGCGAACCCGGCCTTGTCCAGCGTCTCGCCGATGCGCTGGAACGTCAGCCGGAGCTGGCCCCGGACGTCGCCCACGGCGGCGATGGCACCCTCGTCGTCGCGGGCCTCGTGGCCGGCGACGACGAGCCAGCGACGCGGCTGTTCCACGACGACGGCCCGGTTGTAGGCCAGGCGGTCTCCGAAGTATCGCGGGTCGATGTCCTCACGGCGCATGCGTCGAGTCTGCCGGAGGGCGCGGGGCCGCGCCGGTCGGCGTGGCCCGGCCGGGGTGCGGCGAAGGGCGGCAGCCCGCACGGCTGCCGCCCCTCGTATGCCGCGTGCGGTGTTACGCCGCGAGACGGGCCAGTGCCGCGTCGATGCGGGTCAGCGTCTTCTCCTTGCCCAGGACCTCCAGGGACTCGAAGAGGGGCAGGCCGACCGTGCGGCCGGTGACGGCGACGCGGACGGGGGCCTGGGCCTTGCCGAGCTTGAGGCCGTGGGCCTCGCCGGCGGCCAGGACGGCCTCCTTGAGGGAATCCGGGGACGTCCAGTCGGCCGCGTCCAGCTTCTCGCGGGCCGTGCGCAGCAGGGCGTCCGAGCCCTCCTTCATGGCCTTGGTCCAGGACGCCTCGTCGAAGACCGGCTCCGGCAGGAACAGGAAGTCGACGTTGTCCGTGATCTCGGAGAGGACCTTGAGGCGGGTCTGCGCGTGCGGCGCGATCGCCTCCCACGCGGCCTCGTCGAAGTCCTCGGGCGCCCAGGGGGCGACGGGGGCCTTCAGCCAGGGGCGGCAGCGCTCGGTGAAGTCCTTCACGTCGAGCAGGCGGATGTGGTCGGCGTTGATCGCTTCGCACTTCTTGAGGTCGAAGCGGGCCGGGTTGGGGTTCACGTCGGAGATGTCGAAGGCGGCGACCATCTCGTCGATCGTGAAGATGTCCTGGTCGGCGGAGAGCGACCAGCCGAGCAGGGAGAGGTAGTTGAGCAGGCCCTCGGGGAGGAAGCCGCGCTCGCGGTAGAGGTTGAGGCTCGACTGCGGGTCGCGCTTGGAGAGCTTCTTGTTGCCCTCGCCCATGACGTACGGGAGGTGGCCGAAGGCGGGGATCTCCTTGGCGACGCCGAGCTCGATCAGCGCCTTGTAGAGGGCGATCTGGCGGGGGGTGGAGGAGAGCAGGTCCTCGCCGCGCAGGACGTGGGTGATCTCCATCAGGGCGTCGTCGACCGGGTTGACGAGGGTGTAGAGCGGGGCGCCGTTGGCGCGGACGATGCCGTAGTCCGGGACGTTCTCCGGGAGGTACGTGATCTCGCCGCGGACCAGGTCGGTGAAGGTGAGCGCCTCGTCGGGCATCCGGAAGCGGACGATCGGCTCGCGGCCCTGGGCCCGGTACTCCTCGACCTGCGCGGCGCTCAGGTCGCGGCAGTGGCCGTCGTACCCGGAGGGCTTGCCGGCGGCGCGGGCGGCCTCGCGGCGGGTGTCCAGCTCCTCCTGGGAGCAGTAGCAGCGGTAGGCGTGGCCGGCGTCGAGGAGCTTGCGGGCGACGTCCGCGTAGATGTCCATGCGCTGCGACTGGCGGTACGGCGCGTGCGGGCCGCCGACCTCGGGGCCCTCGTCCCAGTCGAAGCCCAGCCAGCGCAGCGAGTCGAGCAGCTGGTTGTACGACTCCTCGGAGTCGCGGGCGGCGTCGGTGTCCTCGATGCGGAAGACCAGCGTGCCCTGGTGGTGCTTGGCGAACGCCCAGTTGAACAGGGCGGTGCGGACCAGGCCCACGTGGGGGTTGCCGGTGGGGGACGGACAGAATCGGACGCGTACGGGGGAGCCGGATGCGCTAGCCACGCTTGACAACCTTGTTGGTGAGAGTGCCGATGCCTTCGATGGTGACGGCGACCTCGTCGCCGACGTTGAGGGGTCCGACTCCTGCCGGGGTGCCCGTGAGGATCACGTCGCCGGGGAGCAGCGTCATGGCCTCGGAGATGTTGACGATCAGGTCCTCGACGGGGTGGATCATCTCGCTGGTGCGGCCGAGCTGGCGCTGGGCGCCGTTGACCGTGAGCTGGATCGTCAGGTCGCTCGGGTCCACGTCCGTCTCCACCCAGGGGCCGAGCGGGCAGGAGGAGTCGAAGCCCTTGGCGCGGGCCCACTGCTTCTCGCGGCGCTGCACGTCGCGGGCGGTGATGTCGTTGGCGCAGGTGTAGCCGAGGACGACGTCCTTGACGCGGTCGCGCGGGACCTCGCGGCACATGCGGCCGATGACGACGGCGAGTTCGGCCTCGTGGTGCAGTTCCTCGGAGAACGAGGGGTACTGGATGGCGTCGCCGGGGCCGATGACCGAGGTGGACGGCTTGAAGAAGGCGAACGGGGCGTCGGGCGCCTCGTTGCCGAGTTCGCGGGCGTGCTCCGCGTAGTTGCGGCCGAAGGCCACGACCTTGTTGGGGAGCACCGGCGGCAGGAGCCGCACCTTGCTCAGCGGCACCTTGGTGCCGGAGAGCTCGAAGTCCGCGAAGGGGATGCCCTTGATGATGTCGAGGACGAGCTCGTCCGGCTGGTCGCCCTCGACCGCGCCGAAGGCGACGTTCCCGTCGATGGAGAACCTGGCGATGCGCACGGGTTGTGTGGCCCCTTGACTGAGCTGGCTGGAGTCTGACGCTCCAGGCTATCTCGGCAGGGGGCGGGCGCCTCGCGCATTACCCCGGCCGTGGTCGTCGGTTGCGCGGGCGCCCGGGGGGTCCCGGTGGCCGGCCGGCTGAACATCGCGCGGCCGGGCGGCGTACTACTGTGCGGCGGAGGCCGCGACGGGGATCTCCATGAGGACCGTGCGCCGGGGGTTGGCGGTCTGGGTGGGGAGCTCGACGGCGTGCTCGCGCTGTTCCGGCGTCTGCAGTTCGCCGGCGCCGTCCAGGTGCGCCAGCGTCGTGCGTCGCGGGTTGGCGATCTTGTGGAACATCATCGTCGTCTTCACGGTTGTTCGAGACCCTGTCGTGTACGGGCGCCGGAAGGGGGCAAGTGACCCCTGCGGGGGCGCGGGTTGTCGGTTTTGCCTTCTCTGTAAAGCGTCAGGCTAAACATGCAATTCCCCGTCGACCCGGCGGAGAGTCGATGAACGGCGTGTGAGTTTGCTCACTTATCAAGGGTCAAACCGGTCAATTCCGACTGACACCGCACCCCGACGAAAGCGACATTGACCCCCTGAAGCCATCATTCCGCTCCTGATCATGGCGACTGGGACACCGCTTACCCCTCGACGATTCGCGGGCATACGTCCGCTTTACTGGTGATCGTTTTCTACCGGCCGTGAATCAGCCCTCACGTGCTGTCACGTATCCCGCGGGTCGGCCCACGGGCCTTGTTGGAGATCCGGCACTGTGCTGGAATTCCACGGACCGCTGCGGGATCGAGCCGGCGCACAGGGGGCGCACCACAGCGCCGAGCGGCGGCACGAAGGGGGAACCAGCGCCGGTCACTCACGACCACCACGGGGGCGTATTCAGGGCGCCCCTATGACGCCGACACCGTGCTCTGCCGTTCACGCGGCCGGGTGCCTGGTCCAGAGGTTGCGACGCTAGTGCAGGGACGTTTCAAGAGGGATGGCAGCGCTTCGGCGGAGCCGGAGCCGCACGGCGGGAATGGCCCCAGGGCCGTCAGCTCCTCGCCCCAGCACGCCCAGAACCCGGGTCAGGCCCAGTCCGGCGACGGCGGCGACCGCTCCGGGCGCCCCGGCCAGGGAGCGAACCAGTCGGCTCCCGGCCAGAAGACGCCCGCGAAGCCGGCCACGGGCTCGACCGGCCCGGGTCCGCGAATAGCCCTGCGCAACTGGCGGATCTCCACCCGCCTGGTGTCGCTGCTCGCGCTTCCCGTGGTCGCGGCCACCTCGCTGGGCGCGCTGCGCATCAACGAGTCGATGGACAACATCCAGCAGCTCGACAACATGAAGCTGCTGACCGAGATGACCAAGCAGGCCACCGAGCTGGCCGCCGCGCTCCAGGAGGAGCGCGACCAGTCCGCCGGTCCCCTGGCGCACGGTTCGACGTCCAGCGCGATCGCCGTCAAGGGCGACCGGGAGAAGACCGACCGGGCGCTGAAGAACTTCCTCGACCAGTCCGAGGAGATCGACGCCGCCAGCAAGGACGGCAACCTCGTCGGTGTCCGCGACAGCCTCGTCGGCCTCGCGAGCGACCTGAACGACCTGAACAAGATCCGCGGCACCGCGTACACGGCGAAGAAGAACTCGACGCAGACCGTCGAGGCGTACCACCGCCTGATCACCAACCTGCTCGACCTCTCGCAGGACATGGCGGAGGCCACCAGCAACCCCGAGATGATCCAGCGCACGCGTGCCCTGGCGGCCTTCTCCTCGGCGAAGGAGTACGCGTCCATCCAGCGCGCGGTCCTCGCGGCGGCGCTCCCGGCGAGCAACACCACCAAGGGCGAACTCTCCGAGAACGACCGGCTCTACGCGCAGTCCGCGCTCCAGAGCCAGACCTCGGAGATCCGCAGCTTCAGCAGCATCTACGGCGACGGCGCCGAGGACCTCCTCAAGCCGATCTCCCAGGGCAACCCGGTCATCGAGTCGTCCGACCAGTACGCCGGCCGCGCCTTCAGCCGCGTGAACGGCCTGTCGCAGCTGGACGAGCGGTCGTACCAGGACTGGCTGGACGACAGCTCCACCAAGATCCAGCAGATGAAGAACATCGAGCTCCGCCTGCTGGAGGACATGGAGCAGAAGGCCCGCGAGCTGCGCAGCGAGTCCGAGCAGGAAGCCATCATCTCCGGTGTCCTGATCCTGCTCGTGCTCGGCGTCTCGCTGGTCGGCGCGTTCGTCGTGGCGCGGTCCATGATCCGCTCGCTGCGCCGCCTGGAGGACACCGCGACCAAGGTCGCCCAGGACCGTCTGCCCGAGCTGGTCAAGCAGCTGTCCGAGACCGACCCGCAGGACGTCGACACCTCGGTGGAGTCGGTCGGTGTGCACTCCCGGGACGAGATCGGCCGGGTGGCCGCGGCCTTCGACGACGTGCACCGCGAGGCGGTCCGCCTCGCCGCCGAGCAGGCCCTGCTGCGGGGCAACGTCAACGCGATGTTCACCAACCTCTCGCGCCGCTCCCAGGGCCTCATCCAGCGTCAGCTCTCGCTCATCTCCGAACTGGAGTCGCGCGAGGCCGACCCGGACCAGCTGTCCTCGCTGTTCAAGCTCGACCACCTCGCCACGCGTATGCGCCGTAACGGTGAGAACCTCCTCGTCCTCGCCGGTGAGGAGCCCGGCCGCCGGTGGACCCGCCCGGTCCCGCTGGTCGACGTGCTCCGTGCCGCCGCGTCCGAGGTGGAGCAGTACGAGCGCATCGAGCTGGCGGCCGTGCCGACCACCGAGGTCGCCGGCCGCGTGGTCAACGACCTCGTGCACCTCCTCGCCGAGCTGCTCGAGAACGCGACCTCCTTCTCGTCGCCGCAGACCAAGGTCAAGGTCACCGGTCACGCGCTGCCCGACGGCCGCGTGCTGATCGAGATCCACGACACCGGTATCGGCCTCTCCCCCGAGGACCTCGCCGCGATCAACGAGCGGCTCGCCTCGCCGCCGACCGTGGACGTCTCGGTCTCCCGGCGCATGGGTCTGTTCGTGGTCGGCCGCCTGTCGCAGCGCCACGGCATCCGCATCCAGCTCCGCCCGTCCGACTCCGGCGGCACGACCGCGCTGGTCATGCTGCCCGTCGACGTCGCCCAGGGCGGCCGCAAGCCGCAGCCCAAGCCGGGTCAGCCGGCCGCGGGCGGCGGTCCCGCCGCCGCACAGGCCGCGGCGGGTGTCGCGGCT
>NZ_WWHX01000206.1 GCF_009862125.1 Streptomyces sp. SID5910 | reverse complement strand
TAAGAGGTGGCCCAGGAGCTCGGGGAGAGGTTCGGGCTGGCCGAGGAGCCGCAGCTCGTCCGGGACGCCCTGGCCGGCGAGGACGACGCCGAGGACGCCCAGTGGCTGGTCGTCCTGCGGGACGAGGGCGAACGGCTGGACGCCGGTGCGCTCGACGAGTTCGCGCGCGAGTGGGACGGCTGGCGCGAGGAGCCGTAGCGGCCGCCGGGAGCGCGGGGCGGGGCCCCGTTGCCGGGGGCGGAGCGGCGCGTCGAGGGGCGGAGCCCGTTGCCGAGGCACGCGCCGTCGCTGGGGCAGAGCCCGTAGCCCCGGGGGCGGTGCGGGGCGTCGCGGGGACGGGCCCGTGGCCGGTGGTGCGTGGGTGTCGCGGGGCGGGGCCTGTTATCAGGGGCACGGGCGGTCGCGCGGGCGGGGCCCGTTGCCGGGGCGGGGCCTGTGGTCGGTGCTGCGTGGGCGTCGCGGGGCCTGTTATCGGGAGTACGGGCCGTGGCTGGGGCGGGGCCCGTGGCCGGGGGCGGTGCGGGGCGTTGCGGGGCGGATCCCGTAGCCGGGGGCGTCGCGAGGGCGGAGCCCGTTGTCGGTGGTGCGTGCGATGCTTGTCGCGATGGCCAGGAAGACTGCGAACGACGACCCTCTCGCCCCGGTGACCCTTGCCGTGGGCCAGGAGGACCTGCTGCTCGACCGTGCCGTGCAGGAGGTGGTGGCCGCCGCGAAGGCCGCCGACGCCGACACGGACGTACGGGACCTGACCCCCGACCAGTTGCAGCCCGGCACGCTCGCCGAGCTCACCAGCCCCTCGCTCTTCGCCGAGCGCAAGGTCGTGGTCGTCCGCAACGCGCAGGACCTCTCCGCCGACACGGTCAAGGACGTCAAGGGCTACCTCGGCGCACCCGCCGAGGAGATCACCCTCGTCCTGCTGCACGCGGGCGGCGCCAAGGGCAAGGGCCTGCTGGACGCCGCGCGCAAGGCGGGGGCGCGGGAGGTGGCGTGCCCGAAGATGACCAAGCCCGCGGACCGGCTGGCCTTCGTGCGCGCGGAGTTCCGCACCACGGGGCGTTCGGCGACCCCGGAGGCGTGCCAGGCGCTGGTCGACGCCATCGGCAGCGACCTGCGGGAGCTGGCGTCGGCGGTGTCGCAGCTGGCGGCGGACGTCGAGGGGACCATCGACGAGGCGGTCGTCGGCCGGTACTACACGGGACGTGCCGAGGCCTCCAGCTTCACGGTCGCCGACCGGGCGGTCGAGGGACGCGCGGCGGAGGCCCTGGAGGCGCTGCGCTGGTCGCTGGCGACCGGGGTGGCGCCGGTGCTGATCACCAGCGCCCTCGCCCAGGGCGTACGGGCCATCGGCAAGCTGTCCTCCGCGCGCGGCGGACGCCCCGCCGACCTCGCCCGCGAGCTGGGGATGCCGCCGTGGAAGATCGACCGCGTCCGGCAGCAGATGCGCGGCTGGACACCGGACGGCGTCTCCGTGGCCCTGCGCGCGGTGGCCGAGGCGGACGCCGGAGTCAAGGGCGGCAGCGACGACCCGGAGTACGCACTGGAGAAGGCCGTGGTGACCATCGCCCGCGCGGCGCGCTCACGGGGACGGGCGTAACCACCCCCTCGGCCTCCTAGGGCCCAGGACACACCAACCCAGGACATACCGAAGGCCCCGGTGCCCGTCCTGGGGAGGACGGGCGCCGGGGCCTTCGGATCAAGCTCGGGGACCCATGCCCGCGTGGCGAACGCAGGCCGCGCACGGGTCCGGGGTGCCGGCCGGGGGCGGATGAGAGAGGGCCCGCCCTGGGTCCGTCCGGCGATCAGACCAGATGTGAGGTTCAGCCCTGGAGGGCGCCGACCTTCTGCGCCAGCGCCGACTTCTTGTTGGCGGCCTGGTTCTTGTGGATGACGCCCTTGGAGACGGCCTTGTCGAGCTCGCGCGAAGCGACGCGCTGGAACGCGGTGGCCTTCTCGACGTCGCCCGCGGCGGCGGCCTCACGGGCCTTGCGGATCGCGGTCTTCAGAGAGGACTTGACCGACTTGTTGCGCAGCCGGGCCTTCTCGTTGGTCTTGTTCCGCTTGATCTGGGACTTGATGTTCGCCACGAATGAGCCTTTTCAGGTTCAGGCACGGGGCCGCACGGGTCCCGGGCCGATGATTTCTTGAGGTGTGCCTCGCGCTGAGAGGGCATGAGACACAGCCCCCCACACTACCAGCGGCCCGCTGGTCGGCCCAAACCCGTCCGCAACCCCTCCCAAACCCCTCCATGGTCCCCGCCCGTGGGACCATGGAGGCTGCGTAACGATCCGACCCGAGACCGCAGACACTGCGGACGCCTCAAGAATCAGGACCCTGCGTGCCCGCGATCCCTAGCCATGTGCCCGAGCCGAGCCGTACCGACCCGGCTCTGATCCGCAATTTCTGCATCATCGCGCACATCGACCACGGCAAGTCCACGCTCGCCGACCGGATGCTCCAGCTGACCGGTGTGGTCGAGCAGCGGCAGATGCGCGCCCAGTACCTCGACCGCATGGACATCGAGCGCGAGCGCGGCATCACGATCAAGTCCCAGGCGGTGCGTCTCCCGTGGGCCCCCACCCACGACAAGAGCGACACGCACATCCTCAACATGATCGACACCCCCGGGCACGTCGACTTCACCTACGAGGTCTCGCGGTCGCTGGCCGCGTGCGAGGGCACGATCCTCCTCGTCGACGCCGCCCAGGGCATCGAGGCGCAGACCCTCGCCAACCTGTACCTGGCGATGGAGAACGACCTCACGATCATCCCCGTGCTGAACAAGATCGACCTGCCGGCCGCGCAGCCCGAGAAGTTCGCCGAGGAGCTCGCCAACCTGGTCGGCTGCGACCCCGACGACGTGCTCAAGGTCTCCGCGAAGACCGGCCTCGGCGTCGACGCGCTCCTTGACAAGGTCGTCGCCGAGATCCCCGCCCCGGTCGGCGTCAAGGACGCCCCCGCCCGCGCGATGATCTTCGACTCGGTCTACGACTCGTACCGCGGTGTCGTGACGTACGTCCGTGTCATCGACGGCCAGCTCAACAAGCGCGAGCGCATCAAGATGATGTCGACCGGCGCGACGCACGAGCTGCTGGAGATCGGCACCAACTCGCCCGAGATGCTCTCCGCCGACGGTCTCGGCGTCGGCGAGGTGGGGTACCTGATCACCGGCGTGAAGGACGTCCGCCAGTCCAAGGTCGGCGACACCGTCACCAGCCAGCACAAGGGCGCCACCGAGGCCCTCGGCGGGTACAAGGACCCGCGGCCGATGGTCTTCTCCGGCCTGTATCCGCTGGACGGCTCCGACTACCCCGAGCTGCGCGAGGCGCTGGACAAGCTCCAGCTCAACGACGCCGCCCTGGTCTACGAGCCGGAGACCTCCGCGGCCCTCGGCTTCGGCTTCCGCGTCGGCTTCCTCGGCCTGCTGCACCTCGACGTGATCCGCGAGCGGCTGGAGCGCGAGTTCGGCCTCGACCTCATCGCCACCGCGCCGAACGTGGTCTACCGGGTGGTCATGGAGGACGGCGTCGAGCACACCGTCACCAACCCGAGCGAGTTCCCCGAGGGCAAGATCAACGAGGTGTACGAGCCGGTCGTGCGGGCCACGATCCTCGCGCCGACCGAGTTCATCGGCTCGATCATGGAGCTGTGCCAGACCCGGCGCGGCACCCTGCTCGGCATGGACTACCTCTCCGAGGACCGCGTCGAGATCCGCTACACCCTCCCCCTCGCGGAGATCGTCTTCGACTTCTTCGACCAGCTGAAGTCGAAGACCCGCGGCTACGCGTCCCTGGACTACGAGCCCACCGGCGAGCAGACCTCCAGCCTGGTCAAGGTCGACATCCTGCTGCACGGCGACAAGGTCGACGCCTTCTCGGCGATCACGCACAAGGACGCGGCGTACGCGTACGGCGTGCGGCTCGTCGCCAAGCTGCGCGAGCTGATCCCGCGGCAGGCCTTCGAGGTGCCCATCCAGGCCGCCATCGGCTCCCGGGTCATCGCCCGCGAGACCATCCGCGCCATCCGCAAGGACGTCCTCGCCAAGTGCTACGGCGGTGACATCTCCCGTAAGCGGAAGCTGCTGGAGAAGCAGAAGGAAGGCAAGAAGCGGATGAAGATGGTGGGTTCCGTGGAGGTTCCGCAGGAGGCCTTCATCGCCGTCCTCTCCAGCGACGACAGCGCGGGTTCGGGCAAGGCCAAGAAGTAGCCGCGGTCCTTCCCGGGCACCCCGGGCAAAACGGACGCGAACGGGCTCGCCGTACGAAAGTGCGGCGGGCCCCTTCGCATGTCACGGGCGGGCCTTTGTGTGAAGTGACAGGGCGCGGAGTCTTACGCGGGGGCCGGTCGCCCTTTACTCTGATGCCTGCCCCATAGTTACTCGCGAGTTAAACAACGACCGGGAACGGTCGCGCGAGCAGCACGCCGAACACCGCCCGAGAGTGAAACCAGCCGCACCTGAGCCAGCCGCACCGTCGCGGGCCCGGAGGATGTCGTGAGCGACACACAGACACTGATCGAGAACCGTCCGCCCTCCGTGGCGGGACTCTTCCTGGAGCGTGTGGCGGCCACGCCGGACGCCGAGGCGTACCGCTACCCGGTCCCACCGGCCTCCGGCGAGGGCCCGGACGACTGGAAGTCGCTCACCTGGGCGCAGGCCGCCGAGCGGGTCTACGCGATCGCCGCCGGACTGATCGAGCTCGGCGTGCAGCCCGAGCAGCGCGTGGCCCTGGCCTCCTCCACCCGGCTGGAGTGGATCCTCGCCGACCTCGGCATCATGTGCGCCGGCGCCGCGACGACCACCGTCTACCCGCAGACCAACGCGGACGAGTCGGCGTACATCCTGTCCGACTCCGAGAGCCGGGTGCTGATCGCGGAGGACGCCGCCCAGCTCGCCAAGGCCAAGGAGAAGCGGGCCGAGCTGCCCGACCTCACCCACGTGGTGGTGATCGACGCGGCCGGCGCCGACACCACCGAGGACTGGGTCCTCACCCTCGACGAGCTGGAGCGCCGGGGCGCGGCCCGGCTGGAGACGGACCCGGAGCTGGTCAGGAAGCGGGTCGGCGCGCTCACCAAGGACCAGCTCGCCACCCTCATCTACACCTCCGGCACCACCGGCCGGCCCAAGGGCGTGCGCCTCCCGCACGACAACTGGGCGTACATGGCGAAGGCGATCTCCGCGACCGGCCTGGTCACCCAGGACGACGTGCAGTACCTGTGGCTGCCGCTCGCGCACGTCTTCGGCAAGGTGCTCACCTCCGGCCAGATCGAGGCCGGTCACGTCACCGCCGTCGACGGCCGCGTCGACAAGATCATCGAGAATCTGCCGGTCGTCCAGCCGACCTACATGGCGGCCGTCCCGCGCATCTTCGAGAAGGTCTACAACGGCGTCGCCGCCAAGGCCCGCGCGGGCGGCGGGGCCAAGTACAAGATCTTCCAGTGGGCCGCCGAGGTCGCCCGCGAGTACGCCAAGGTCACCCAGGACAACTTCAAGCGCACCGGCACCGCGAGCGCCCCCGCCGGCCTGCGCACCCGGCACGCCGTCGCCGACAAACTCGTCTACGCCAAGATCCGCGAGGCCTTCGGCGGCCGGCTGCGGGCCTGTATCTCCGGCTCGGCCGCCCTCGCGCCCGAGATCGGCTACTTCTTCGCCGGCGCCGGCATCCACATCCTGGAGGGCTACGGCCTCACCGAGTCCTCCGCGGCCTCCTTCGTGAACCCCGGCGAGGCCTACCGCACCGGCACGGTCGGCAAGCCGCTGCCCGGCACCGAGGTCCGCATCGCCGACGACGGCGAGATCCTGCTGCGCGGCCCCGGCATCATGGAGGGCTACCACAAGCTGCCCGACAAGACCGCCGAGGTCCTGGAGTCCGACGGCTGGTTCCACACCGGCGACATCGGCGAGCTCTCGCCCGACGGCTACCTGCGCATCACCGACCGCAAGAAGGACCTGATCAAGACGTCGGGCGGCAAGTACATCGCGCCCGCCGAGGTCGAGGGACAGTTCAAGGCGGTCTGCCCGTACGTCTCCAACATCCTCGTCCACGGCGCCGACCGGAACTTCTGCACGGCGCTCATCGCCCTCGACGAGGCCGCGATCACGGAGTGGGCGAAGGAGAACGGCCTGGAGGGCAAGCCGTACGCGGACGTCGTCGCGGCACCGGAGACGGTCGAGATGGTCGACGGCTACGTCAAGCAGCTCAACCAGGGCCTCCAGCGCTGGCAGACCATCAAGAAGTTCCGCCTGCTGCCCCGCGACCTCGACGTGGAGCACGGCGAGATCACCCCGAGCCTGAAGCTGAAGCGGCCGGTGGTGGAGCGCGAGTACAAGCACCTCATCGAGGAGATGTACGAGGGCTCGCGCGAGGCGTAGCGCCCGTCCGGCGCCGTGCGTACGGCACGCGCGGCGCCGTGCGCGTACGCCCGCGCGCGACCCCGTGCGTACGGCCGCACGCTCGGACATGTCCGTCCCGCGGTCGTGTTCGAACGTTCGCCTAGCACGGTTCTCACCCATGGCGGCCCACTTCCGTAACTCCGCGCGTCCGGACGGGGCCGGTCTGTCACTCTGTCGGCAACGACTGCGAAGTATTCGCACGAACTGCCCGGGGAGCCGTCCATGGGGGCCATTCCGACGCAACGGGAGACCGTCTCCTGTGCCGGCGGTGCGTCCGCGCCCGCCGGCGAGGTGTCCGCCCAGGAGTGCGCGCGGGCGCACGTGACCCTGCTCGGCAGCTCCCTCGCGCCGGGCGCCGCCCGCACGATGGTGCGGGCCGCGCTCGCCGACTGGGCCGCGCTCGGCCTGCCCGGCGCCGAGCAGCTGACCGGCCACCTCACCGCCGACGCGCTGGTGGTCGTCAGCGAGCTGGTCACCAACGCCGTCGTGCACGCCGGGACCGACGTCGACGTGGTCTGCCGGCTGGAGGAGACCGGCACGCTCGTCGTCGAGGTCACCGACCACCACCCCTCCCGGGCCCCGCGGGGCGGCGACCAGGAGACACCGCACGAGACCCCCGAGTACGGCCGCGGCCTGCGGCTCGTCGCCACGCTCTCGGCGGCCTGGGGCATCACCTACCGGCCCGGCACCAAGACCGTGTGGGCCCGCCTGCCCGCGGCGGGCGGCGAGACCGGCGAACGGATCGAGGCCTGCGCCGGCGAGCGGGGCCTGCGACGCCCCGGCTCCGCCACCGCCACCGAGCCCCCGGACGGCCCCGACGGCCCCGGCGGCCCGGCGGTCACCGAGTGCGGGACGGAAGGGGCGGACGGGGCGTACGGGGTGGACGGCTCGGACGGCTCGGACGGCGTGGACGGGCCGGACCGTCCGCAGTGGCCGGACTGGGGCGACGGCGCGGCCGGACCCGCGGGGCGCGGCGTCCGCGACCGGGACTGGCTGGGCCGCGGCGCCCTGTCCTTCCTCGCCGAGGCCTCCGACCTGCTGGCCGGACAGCTGGACGAGGACCTGGTCGCCTCCCTCACCGGACAGCTGATCGTGCCCCGCCTCGCCGACTGGTGCGCGGTGTGGCTCGACGACGAGTCCCTGGGCCGGGGAGCCTGGGGCGACGACACCGGGGCGGCCGTCGGCGCGCGGCTGGCCCGCGTCTGGCACAGCAGCGAGAGCCGCGTCGACGACCTGTGGCTCGCCCTGGAGAAGGACCCGCCGCGCGCCCGCGACCCCTGGCGTTCCGGCCCCGTCGACCACCCCTGGCCGGGCGACGCCCTCGGCCCGCACGCCGCGCACGGCGCCGCGCTCGCCTACCGCCTCGTCGCCGGCGGCCGGCCGCTGGGCACCCTGGTCATCGGGCGAGCCGGCACGCCCCGCTTCCCCGACGAGATCAGCGGCCTGGTCGAGGACCTCGGCCGCCGGGTCGCGCTCGCCATCGGCGCCGCCCGCCAGTACGCCCGGCAGGCCACCATCAGCGCCGTCCTCCAGCGCGGCCTGCTGCCGGGCGCCGTCGCCGAGATCCCGGGCGTGCGCAGCGCCCTCGTCTACGAACCGTGCGACAAGGGCGGCCCCAGCGGCGACTTCTACGACCTCTTCCCGGCCGGCGACGGCCGCTGGTGCTTCACCGTCGGCGACGTCCAGGGCAAGGGCCCCGAGGCCGCCGTCGTCATCGGGCTCGCCCGGCCCTGGCTGCGGCTGCTGGCCCGCGAGGGGTACGGCGTCCCCGACGTCCTCGACCGCCTCAACCAGCTGCTCCTCGACGACGCCACCGAGGCCGCGGACGCCGCCGCCCGCGCCCTGGTCGCCGCCGGCGGGCGTCCGGTTGCCCCGGGCGACGGACCGCAGACCCGCTTCCTGTCCCTGCTCTACGGCGAACTCGTGCCCGTCCGCGACGGCGTCGTCCGCTGCACCCTCGCCTCCGCCGGACACCCGCTGCCGCTGCTGCTCTCGCCCGGCGGCACCGTCCGCGCGGTCGCCGAACCGGGGACCCTCCTCGGCGTCCTGGAGGACGCGACGTACACCAGCGAGACCTTCGAGCTGCGGTCCGGCGAGACCCTGCTGTGCGTCACGGACGGCGTCACCGAGCGGCGCAGCGGCTCCCGCCAGTTCGACGACGGCGACGGGCTCGCGGCGGCGCTCGCCGGGTGCGCGGGGCTGGACGCCGGGCTGGTCGCCGAGCGCATCCGGCGGCTGGTGCACGAGTTCGGGCCCCGGCCCCCGGAGGACGACCTCGCGCTGCTGGTGCTCCAGGCC
This sequence comes from Streptomyces sp. SID5910, assembly GCF_009862125.1. Taxonomy (GTDB): domain Bacteria; phylum Actinomycetota; class Actinomycetes; order Streptomycetales; family Streptomycetaceae; genus Streptomyces. Next base: position 936 of record NZ_WWHX01000206.1, on the reverse strand, counting down.
GAGTGAGCGGGTGACCGGGTAACGGCCGCCGTACGGGACAATGGAACGCATGCCCTCCGCACTCCCCGACGGCGAGCCCGTCCCCGCCGACGGCGCCCTGCCCGCGTCCGCGCTCGCCGGGGCCGCCGACCGCCCCCTCGGCTTCTACCTGCACGTCCCGTACTGCGCGACCCGCTGCGGGTACTGCGACTTCAACACGTACACCGCGACCGAGCTGCGCGGCACCGGCGGCGTCCTCGCCTCCCGCGACAACTACGCCGACACCCTCGTCGACGAGGTCCGCCTCGCCCGCAAGGTGCTCGGCGACGACCCCCGCGAGGTGCGCACGGTCTTCGTCGGCGGCGGCACGCCCACGCTGCTGGCCGCCGGTGACCTGGTGCGGATGCTGGGCGCGATCCGCGACGAGTTCGGCCTCTCGGCGGACGCGGAGGTGACGACCGAGGCGAACCCGGAGTCCGTCGACCCGGCGTATCTCGCCACCCTGCGCGCGGGCGGCTTCAACCGGATCTCCTTCGGCATGCAGAGCGCCCGGCAGCACGTGCTCAAGGTGCTGGACCGGACCCACACACCCGGCCGCCCCGAGGCGTGCGTCGCGGAGGCCCGCGCGGCCGGCTTCGACCACGTCAACCTCGACCTGATCTACGGCACGCCGGGGGAGTCCGACGACGACTGGCGGGCCTCGCTGGACGCGGCCCTCGGCGCCGGCCCCGACCACGTCTCGGCGTACGCGCTGATCGTGGAGGAGGGCACGCAGCTCGCCCGGCGCATCCGGCGCGGCGAGGTCCCGATGACCGACGACGACGTGCACGCCGACCGGTACCTGATCGCCGAGGAGACGCTGTCCGCGGCGGGCTTCGACTGGTACGAGGTGTCGAACTGGGCGACCTCCGAGGCGGGGCGGTGCCTGCACAACGAGCTGTACTGGCGGGGGGCCGA
>NZ_WWHX01000022.1 GCF_009862125.1 Streptomyces sp. SID5910 | reverse complement strand
CGGCGATCTCCGCGTTCGACAGGCCCTGCGCGATCAGGGCCAGCACCTCCGTCTCCCGCTCGGTCAGCGTGCCGACCCGCTCCTTCAGCGGGGCCCGGGGCCGGTCGTCCAGCCGGGAGAACTCGGTGAGCAGCCGGCGCGTGATGCCCGGCGCGAGCAGCGCGTCCCCGGCCGCCACCACCCGGACCGCCTCGGCGAGCTGGTCGGCCGACGCGTCCTTCAGCAGGAACCCGGACGCGCCGGCCCGCAGCGCCTCGTACACGTACTCGTCCAGGTCGAAGGTGGTCAG
>NZ_WWHX01000205.1 GCF_009862125.1 Streptomyces sp. SID5910 | reverse complement strand
GCTGCGCTCGGCGGCCTGCTTGCCGCCGCCCAGCATGGCGCGCAGGCGGGGCCGCACGGAGCGCGACCGGATCACGCGCCCCACCTCCCGCCAGGTGACGTCACCGGCGTACGAGATGACGCGGGCCGCCTCGTACACCTGGCGCAGCAGGGCGTCGGCGTCCAGGAGGCCCAGCTCGGCCGCCACCTGGTCCTGTTCCTGGAGGGCCAGCCGGTCGGTCGCCCGGCCCGTGACCAGGTGGAGCGCGTCGCGTACGTCGAGCAGGCGGCGCCGGGCGTCGGCGAGGCCCTCGCGCGGGGCGTCGGCGAGCCAGGAGGCGGCGACGGCGCGCAGGGCGGTGGCGTCGCGCAGCCCGCCGCGGGCCTCCTTGAGGTCGGGTTCGAGGAGGTACTGCAACTCGCCTTGGCGTTCGGCGCGCTCGGCGCAGAGTTCGCGCAGCTCGGGGAGGCGCCCGGGTGCCTGGTTGCGCCAGTCGGCGAGGACGGCGGTGCGCAGGGAGGCGGTCAGTCCCAGGTCGCCGGCGAGATGGCGGGCGTCCAGGAGGCCCAGGTGGACCTTCAGGTCCTCGCCGGCCGTCTTCCGGGCCTCCTGGGGGGTGCGTACGGAGTGGTCGAGGGCGAGGCCCAGGTCCCAGACGGGGTACCAAAGGCGGTCGGCGAGGGCGGCGACCGCCTTGTCGTCGCCGCCGTCGTGCAGCAGGAGCAGGTCGAGGTCGCTGCGCGGGGACAGCTCGCCGCGCCCGTAGCCGCCGACCGCGACGAGCGACACCCCGGTGTGGCCCTCGGTGCCCGCGCCGAAGAGGCCCGCGAGCCAGTCGTCGGTCAGTGAGGCGAGGGCCGCACGGCGCGGCGGCCCGGACCGCGCCCCCTCGGTGAGGAGGCGCAGCCGGGCCGCCGCGTAACCGCCGGGTCCCGAGTGCTCTGCTGCGTTGGTCGGCTCCGTGTGCGTCACCCGGCGGCTCCTGTTCCGTCGTCCTGGTTCAGAGCGCGTCGGGGCCGCGCTCGCCGGTGCGGACCCGTACGGCCGTGTCGACCGGGACCGACCAGACCTTCCCGTCGCCGATCTTGCCGGTGCGGGCGGCCTTGACGACGACCTCGATCAGCTGCTCGGCGTCGTCGTCCTCGACCAGTACCTCGATCCGGATCTTCGGTACCAGGTCGACGGTGTACTCGGCGCCGCGGTAGACCTCGGTGTGGCCGCGCTGGCGGCCATAGCCGCTGGCCTCGGTGACGGTGAGCCCGTGGACCCCGAAGGCCTGGAGGGCCTCCTTGATCTCGTCGAGCCGGTGCGGCTTGACGACCGCGGTGATGAGCTTCATGCGTCCACCTTCTTGCTCGGGGCCTGCGCGGCCGCGGTGGCGGCCGGTCCGGCGGTCCGGGCGGCGCCGCCGCCGGCGCCGCTGAAGTCGTATGCGGTCTCGGCGTGCTCGGCCTGGTCGATGCCGGCCACCTCGTCGTCCTCGGGGACCCGCATGCCGATCGTCTTGTCCAGGGCGAACGCCAGGACCGCGGAGACGACCAGAGAGTAGGCGAGGACGGCGAAGACACCGGCGCACTGCTTCCAGAACTGGTCGAGGCCGCCGCCGTAGAACAGGCCCTGGACGTCGGACTGGCCCTTGCCGCTGGCGAAGAGGCCGACGAGCAGGGAGCCGGCGATGCCGCCGACGAGGTGGACGCCGACGACGTCGAGGGAGTCGTCGTAGTTGAACCGGTACTTCAGGCCGACGGCCATGGCGCACAGCACACCGGCGATGGCACCCACGGCGATGGCGCCGAGCGGGGAGACCGCGCCGCCCGCCGGGGTGATGGCGACCAGGCCCGCGACGGCACCGGAGGCCGCGCCCAGCGTGGTGAAGGCGCCGTGGCGGATCTTCTCGTAGGCGAGCCAGGCCAGCATGGCGGCGGCGGTGGCGACCTGGGTGTTGACGAACATCAGCGCGCCGACGCCGTCGTCGTTGCCGAGCCACGAGCCGGCGTTGAAGCCGAACCAGCCGAACCACAGCAGGCCGGCGCCGAGCATGACCAGCGGCAGGCTGTGCGGGCGCATCGGGTCCTTCTTGAAGCCGACCCGCTTGCCGATCACGAGGATCACGCCGAGCGCCGCGGCACCGGCGTTGATGTGCACGGCCGTGCCGCCGGCGAAGTCGATCACGCCCAGCTCGAAGGCCCAGCCGCCCGCGCCCCACACCCAGTGGGCGACGGGGAAGTAGACGACGGTGGCCCACAGGGCGATGAACAGCGCCCAGGCCGTGAACTTGACGCGGTCCGCGAGGGCGCCGCTGATGAGCGCGGGCGTGAGGACGGCGAACATCAGCTGGAAGACCAGGAAGACGAAGACGGGGATGGTGTAGCCGTCCCACAGCTCGGTCAGGCCGATGTTGCTGAGGCCGACCCAGTCGGAGTTCCAGCCGACGACGCTGCCGGAGTCCGTGCCGAACGCCATGGAGAAGCCGTACAGCACCCACAGCACGGTGACGATGCCGAGGCTGATGAAGCTCATCATCAGCATGTTCAGGGTGCTCTTGACGCGGACCATGCCTCCATAGAAGAAGGCGAGGGCCGGGGTCATGAGCATCACCAGGGCGGAGCAGATGAGCATGAAGCCCGTGTTGGCGGCGGAGAGCTGTGTCTCCGCGGCGAGCGTGATGGCTGGAGCCATCGGCGTCTCCTCGTCGTTGTACGGCCCCGTGCGGGCGAAGCCTGAGCGGCAATGAGGGGTGGGCCGGTTATGCGCCATGAGATTGGCGCAGCGCCGTTTCGTTGGGCGCCCCACGTTGTTTCGCCGCCGTGACGAAGGTGCGGTGCGTGTTACGCGCGGATGAACTGCCGGGTCGGGGCCGGGCAGGCCGTCGACGGTCCCGGAACCTGCCGATGACGCAAGCCGGCCGCGGGCGGCCTTCCGAGTGACCTGGCATGGGGGAGCCGAGTCGGGCAGTTCGGGAGGGCCGGCCGCGGCCGGGGTCTGCGGGCGGTCAGACCGCTTCGGCGGTCTCGGGCAGTTCGGCGGCGAGCCGTGCGGTGAGGTCGGTGACCTCGGCCAGATCGCCGAAATCGCGTACGGCCGTGTCGACGGTCTTGCGGATGCGGGTGTTGACGCGTTCGGAGCGGACCTTCTTGGCGATGGCCATGGCCTCGGTGGCGAGGACGGTGCTCTCCTCGGGCTCGCGCCGCAGCAGGTGCACGGTGGCCATGCCGATCACGTTGAGCGCGTAGGAACGCTGGTGCTCGTCGTCCTCGGAGAAGAGCTCCACGGCCCGCCGCATCAGCGGCTCGGCCAGGGAGGCGTAGGCGGGGCTGCGGCCGGCGACGTAGGCGAGGTCGCGGAAGGAGTGGCTGTTCTCGCCGTACAGCTCGGCCTCGGAGAAGAAGCGGATCCAGTCGGGGTCCGGCTCGTCCCACTCGTCGGCCTCGGTGAAGGTGTCCTCGGCCATGCGCACGGCCCGCTTGCAGCGGCCGGGCTGTCCCATGTTGGCGTAGGCGCGGGCCTCCATCGCGTACAGCATCGACTGGGTGCGCGGGCTGGCGCAGTCCCGGCTGCCGTACTGCGCCAGGTGGATGAGCTCCAGGGCGTCGTCGGGCCGGCCGAGGTGGATCATCTGGCGGCTCATGCTGGAGAGGATGTACGAGCCGAGCGGCCGGTCGCCGGCCTCCTTGGCGGCGTGCAGGGCGAGGACGAAGTACTTCTGCGCGGTCGGCTGGAGTCCGACGTCGTACGACATCCAGCCGGCCAGTTCGGCGAGCTCGGCGGCGACCTTGAACAGCTTGGCGCGGGTGGTCTCCGTCTGGGGTTCCTGGAGGAGGTCGGTCACCTCGTGCAGCTGGCCGACGACCGCCTTGCGGCGCAGGCCGCCGCCGCACTGGGCGTCCCAGCGGCGGAACATCACGGCGGTGGACTCCAGCAGCTCCAGCTCCGGCCGGGACAGCCGGCCGCGGCTGCCCGCGGAGGGTGCGGACTCGCGCCCGGAGGACGAGGGCGAGGGGACGAGCCAGCGCTGCATCGGCTCGATGAGGGACGGGCCCGCCGAGAGGGCCAGCGAGCTGCCGAGGAAGCCGCGCCGCGCCAGCATCAGGTCGCTGCGCGAGAACTCGCTGAGCAGGGCCACGGTCTGCGGGCCCGTCCAGGGCAGGTCGACGCCGGTCGCGGAGGGCGACGGGCGCGTGGTGCGCAGGCCCAGGTCCTCGACGGAGACGACGACGCCGAAGCGCTCGGAGAACAGCTCGGACAGGATCCGCGGGATCGGTTCGCGCGGGTTCTCGCCGTCGAGCCAGCGGCGCACGCGCGAGGTGTCCGTGGAGATGTGGTTGGCGCCGAGCTGGCGGGCGCGGCGGTTGACCTGCCGGGCGAGCTCGCCCTTGGACCAGCCGCTGCGCGCGAACCACGAGGTGAGCAGCTCGTTGGGGCGCTTGTCAGCGTGCGTCGCGCTTCCCGCGCTCGTGCCGCCTTCGCCGTTGCCGCTCACTGGAACGCCCCCATCCCTGAGACCACCTGTCGCCGAGTGCGCCAAGCCTTATCAGCATGCCGGTGCCCGGGGCCCTCCGTCCGGCGTACGCCACCCTTCGAACGGAGAACCGAGTTGCCTCCGGCATACCCACAAGTGCATGTGCCCCAAGGCTCCATGCACACAAAGTAATCCTACGATCACGGGCCCTGCCACGGTGATTCGGGAATCGCCACCATTCGCCACCCCTTCGAATGAACTACCGGTGGCCTGCGCACGATTCACTTGACATAGGCCGATCCGCAGACGGTGCAACGGTGCTCGGCGGGGCGTGCGCCGCCGGGCGCACCACCCGGAGTGCTTCGGGGCGCTGCCTGAACCGCGCCGGACCCGGGGAGTGGGAAACAGAGAGTCACGCATCACGTCCGCTGCGTAACCGTCGCTGCGTCGGACCCGTTGGAGGGGGCATGGGCTTCACGATCGGCATCGGGACCAGTCGGAACATGCGCGACGTCCGGTCCGGCACGCGCCGCCGCGGCCGGACGACGGAGGCCACCGCCGTGGCGGAGTTCACGGGACTGTGGGGCTGGGACGTGGTGCCGGGGGCGCGGGCCGCCGCGGGCGCCTGCTCCTGCGGCCGGCCCGACTGCCCGGCGCCGGGCGCGCATCCGCTGGACTTCGCGCCCGAGCTGCCGGCCGGGTCGACGCTGGACGAGGCGAGCGCGGCCTGGGCCGAGTTCCCGGGCGCCGCGGTGATGCTGCCGGTGGGGCGGACGTTCGACGTGATCGAGGTGGCCGAGGCCGCAGGGCGCCGGGCGCTGGCGCGGCTGGAGCGCATGGGCCTGCCCCTCGGCCCGGTCGCGGCGACCCCCGAGGGCCGCGCCCACTTCCTCGTCGCCCCCGGCGCCGCCGCCGAGCTGCCCCGGCTGCTCTACCGCATGGGCTGGGACGACCCGGCCGCACTCGACCTGCGCGGCCTCGGCCCCGGTACGCACGTCACGGCGCCGCCCTCCGACCGGGGCGGCCTCGGCCCGGTGCGCTGGCTGCGCCCGCCGGCCCTCGACTCGGCGACGAAGCCGCCGGCGGCGCGCCTGCTGCTGGGCACGCTGGCGTACGTGGCCCACCGCTCCCGGGCGTAGGCCGGCCGGTCCTCCGGCTCCGGCCCCCGCCCGGCACGGCGAAGCGCCCGTCCCCGACTGCACCTCGGGGGCGGGCGCTTCTTCGCGCGCGTACCGGCATCGGGCCGGCGGGACGTCACTCGCCGATGAGCGCGTCCACGAACGCCGCCGGCTCGAACGGCGCCAGGTCGTCGGCGCCCTCGCCGAGCCCGATCAGCTTGACCGGCACGCCCAGCTCGCGCTGCACGGCGACGACGATGCCGCCCTTGGCCGTGCCGTCCAGCTTGGTGAGCACGATGCCGGTGATGTTGACCACCTCGGCGAAGACGCGGGCCTGGATCAGGCCGTTCTGGCCGGTGGTGGCGTCGAGGACCAGCAGCACCTCGTCCAGCGGGGCCTGCTTCTCCACCACGCGCTTGACCTTGCCGAGCTCGTCCATGAGGCCGGTCTTGGTGTGCAGGCGGCCGGCGGTGTCGATGAGCACGACGTCGGCGCCGACGTCCTTGCCCTCCTTGACCGCGTCGAAGGCGACGGAGGCGGGGTCGCCGGCCTCCGGGCCGCGCACGGTGTGGGCGCCGACCCGCTCGCCCCAGGTCTGGAGCTGGTCGGCGGCGGCGGCACGGAAGGTGTCGGCGGCACCGAGGACGACGCTGCGGCCGTCGGCGATCAGGACCCGGGCGAGCTTGCCGGTGGTGGTGGTCTTGCCGGTGCCGTTGACGCCGACGACCATCACGATGCCGGGCTTGCCGGTGGCGGGCTCGGTCTTGACCTCGCGGTCCATGTCGGGGCCGACCAGCGTGATCAGCTCTTCGCGCAGCAGGCCGCGCAGCTCCTCGGGCGTGCGGGTGCCGAGCACCTTCACACGCTCGCGCAGCCGCTCGACCAGCTCCTGGGTGGGCAGCACGCCGACGTCCGCGGTGAGCAGCGTGTCCTCGATCTCCTCCCAGGTGTCCTCGTCGAGGTGCTCGCGGGAGAGCAGGGTGAGCAAGCCCTGCCCGAGGGCGTTCTGCGAACGGGAGAGGCGGGCACGGAGCCGGACCAGTCGGCCGGCGGTGGGCTCGGGAACCTCGATCTGCGGGATCTCGAGCTCTTCGACGACGGGCGGCTCCTCGACACCGACGGGCGCGGTGCCGCCGTCCGGGAGGTCGACCTCCTCTATCGTCCGGCGCGTTTCGTCGCGCGGCGTCTCGGCCTCGTCGCCGACGTGCGGCTCGGCCGGAGGGGCGGTGATGTCGGGCGTCGACGGGGGCGGCGGAGGCAGCTGCTTCTTGCGGCGGCTGCCCACGACCAGCCCGCCGAGCGCGCCGATCACGACCACGGCGATGACTACAGCAAGGATGACGATTTCCATAACCCGTCCAGTATCAGTCATGGGCTCTCGGGACACCCGCTTGTGACTTCCTCCAAAGGACAAAGGCCCCTGGAAGGAAGGAGTCGGACCAAAGTACGATGGAAGAGGCCGCGTCAACGCGCGTAGAGTCCCGAACGCATCCTCTTCCCCACGATCGAGGCACGGACCCCCCACATGAGCAAGACCGCCGAGACTGAAGGCGCCCTGGAAACGCGCGGCATCGAGCAGGTGCCCGACCACGAGCGCACCGCCCGGACCCGCGAGCTCTTCCCGACCTGGGTCGGCGCCAACATCAGCGTGCTGCTGCTCACGATGGGCGCGAGCCTCGTCGTGGCGTACCACCTCAACTTCTGGCAGGCGCTGGTTGTCGCGGCCGCCGCGCCCGTGGTGTCGTACGGGCTGGTGGGCCTGATCGGCATCGCCGGCAAGCGCGGCGGCGCCCCCGGCATGGCGCTGTCCCGGGCGGTCTTCGGCCAGCGGGGCAATCTGCTGCCCGGTGCGCTGATCTGGGTCGCCCGCTGGGGCTGGGAGACGATCAACGCGGTGACCGGTGCCTACGCCGTGCTGACCGTGCTGGACATCGTGTTCGGCATCAAGGCCAACAGCGTGCTGGACATCGTGACGCTGCTGGTCTTCGTCGTCGCGACGTTCGCGATCTCGGGGCTGGGCATCAACGCCGTGCAGAAGTGCAACAAGTACGCGGCGTACCTCTTCGGCGTCTTCTCCGTGCTGGTGCTGGGTTACCTGGTCGTCGACACCGACTGGTCCGCGGTGTTCGACCGGTCCGCCGGCTCGGTGGCCGCGATGATCACCGGCGTGGGGCTGATCGCGGCGGGCGGCGTGAGCTGGATCCCGTCCGCGCCGGACTTCACGCGGTACCTGCCGCGCACCGCCTCCTCGAAGGGCATCGTGGGTGTCACGGTCGGCGGCGCGGGCATCGTCGTGCTGCCGATGGTGCTGATGGGGATGGTCATGGCGGTCTCCACGCCGGACCTGGCCTCCGCCAGCGACCCGGTCTCCTTCCTCGGCGAGATCCTGCCGACCTGGATAGCCGTGCCGTACCTGCTGATCGCGCTGATCGGCATGCTGCTGATCAACTCGATGTCGATGTACTCGGCCGGTTTCACCGCGCAGACCCTCGGCTTCAAGATCCCGCGGCACTGGGCGGTCTCGGTGAACGCCGTGATCTCACTGGTCTTCGGCGGCGTGCTGATGCTGGTGGCGACCAGCTTCATGGGCTCCTTCATCGCCTTCCTGTCGCTGCTCGCGGTCGCCTTCTCCGCCTGGGTCGGCGTCTTCGGCGCGGACATGCTGCGCCGCAAGGAGTACGACGGTGAGGCCCTGGCCGACACCGGTCGCACCAGCGCCTACTGGTACCGGGGCGGCTTCTCCCCCGCCGCCGTCGCCGCGTGGGCGGTGGGTCTGGCCGCGGGCCTGATGTTCACGACGTCCGACTGGTTCACGGGCCCGCTCGCGGCGAACAACGTCATCGGCGAGTACGGCCTCGGCTGGGTCGCCACGGTCGTCATCTCCGGCCTGCTGTACGTCGTCCTGCCGAAGCCGGCGGTGGCCGTCCCGGCGGCGTCCGCCGAGGGGGCCGGGCAGCAGCCCGAGCAGGCCGACGCGCTGACCGTCTGACCGTCACGCTCCCCCACACGTCCCCCTTCGCCCGGCCGGGCGGAGGGGGACGTTTCGCGTGGTCAGCGGGGGCGGGACCGCGGGACGCCGTGCATCCGGGCGCCACGCGCCGACGCCCGGATGCACGGGCTGGTGCCGCTCCTCGGTGCCCTCTTGGCCCCCGTAGCCCGTAGACGGACCACGGACCGGGCCTGGCGAGCGGTCGCGCCGCCCCGTCACCGACCAGAGCCGCCGAACAGCGGCGCACGCCGCCCCGCGAGCCCTTACGCAAGTCCGAACGCCCCCCAACTCGCCCCCCACTCCCGCCGCCTCCGCGGCCCCGCCCGCCTCCGCGGCGCCCCGCCGCCCCGGCCCGCC
>NZ_WWHX01000204.1 GCF_009862125.1 Streptomyces sp. SID5910 | reverse complement strand
TATCTGCACCGCGCCCAGCGCGGTGAACAGCTTCTTGATCAGGTAGTTCTCCTCGTTGTCCAGCGTCGCGCCGCCGAGGCTCGCGATGCCGAGCGTGCGGCGGGTACGGGTCTCGTCGACCTCCCACTGCCAGCCCGCGCGCCGGGCCTCGACGACCCGGTCGGCGATCATGTCCATCGCCGTGTCCAGGTCCAGGCGCTCCCAGTCGGTGCCGTGCGGGCGCCGGTACAGGACGTGCTGCTCGCGGGCGCCGCCGGTCGTGAGCTGGAGGCTCGCGGAGCCCTTGGGGCACAGCCGGCCCCGGGAGATGGGGGAGTCGGGGTCGCCCTCGATCTGGGTGACGCGCCCGTCCTCGACGTACACGTTCTGGCCGCAGCCGACCGCGCAGTACGGGCAGACGGACTTCACGACCTTGTCGGCCGAGGCCACCCGGGGGGTGAGCCGTTCACTGGCCCCGCTCTTGGCGGCGGCGCCGCGGCCGAGGGGGTCGGTGCCCTTGAGCTGGCGGTAGACCGGCCATGAGTCGATCCAGGTGCGTACGCCCATGCCGTCCTCCGTCCTGACCCGGTGCGCTCTGCCGCCGGAGCGGGTGTCCCGTTCCCGGCGGTTCAATCCTCCTCTGCCGCCCCGCCGTCCGCCAGCCGCTCCCGCTGCGGGACGACGGTGTACCGGGGGTCCTCCGCGGACGCCACCCCGGCGTGGAACACGCCGAACCGCAGCGCGGCGGAGCCCGCCAGCAGCGCCGCACCGGCCACCGCCGCCACGCCCCGGCGACGGCCCGCCACCGCCCCCAGGACCGCGCCACCGGCCGTGAGCCCTTCCGCCGCGCGCAGCAGCCGGCCCGCCCGGCCCTGCTCGAACGGCTCGGACACCATCCCCATGCGCCGCTTCATCAGCCGGAAGGCCCCCAGCTCCAGGGCCGCCCCCAGCACCGCCGTGCGGCGCGCGGGCCCCGTCTGCGCCGACGGCACACCGGCCAGCGCCAGCCCCGCCGCCGCGGTCGCCGCGGACCCGGCGAAGACGAACGGCAGCTCCCGGTAGCCCTCGTGCCACGAGGGCACCGCGGTGTCCGACAGCAGCACGGCCGTGTACGTGGCGACCGCCGGGCCGAGCACGCAGGCGCCCGCGGTGGCGGCGGCCCCGGCCGGCCGGAACCGGCCGCTCACGTCGGCCGCCGCGGCGGCCATGGTGAGCGGGGCGTAACCGGCCAGCAGCCAGGAGCCCACGTTCATCGGCGAGGTGGGCTTGAAGACGCGCAGCATGTTGAGGAACCGGGAGGGCCGGCCCAGGTCGTGCACCAGCGCGCCCAGCGACAGCGAGACGGCGCCCGCCGCGCCCAGCTTCGCGGTCCGCGCCAGCGCCGGACGCCCCGTGGCGTGCCCGCCGGCCGCCAGCAGCGACGACGCGCCCGCGAGTCCGCCCAGCCAGAGGTAGCCCGCGATGTCGAGGGCCGCCCAGCGCGGCTTGTTCAGCACCGGCCTGCCGTAGTACGAGGAGAACTCGGCCCGCGGCACCATCGGTTGCTCACCGCGCCCGCGGCGGCGCCGACGGCGCCCGGCGTGCGCTCCCGTCGTGGCGTCGCGTCCGGGCCGAGCGCCCCGGACGCCGTCGGGGGTGACGTCCGAACCGCTCATCGGGGCCTCCTGGCGAAAGCGGCGACGGCCATCGCGGTGAGGGACGCGGCGGCCACCGCCGCGTGCCGCCACATCGAGGGCAGGTCGCGGGTGGTGACGACCGGGTCGGGCGGCAGCCCGTACACCTCGGGCTCGTCCAGCAGCAGGAAGAAGGCGCCGTCGCCGCCGACCCCGTCGTCCGGGCTCTCCCCGTACAGCCGGGCGTCGGCCACCCCGGCCGCGTGGAGCTGCGCGACCCGGGACTCCGCCCGTTCCCGCAGTTCGTCCAGCGGGCCGAACTGGATGGAGTCGGTCGGGCAGGCCTTCGCGCAGGCCGGTTCCATGCCGACGCCGAGCCGGTCGTAGCACAGCGTGCACTTCCAGGCGCGTCCGTCGCCCTCCCGCTGGTCGATGACGCCGTACGGGCAGGCGGGCACGCAGTAGCCGCAGCCGTTGCAGATGTCCTCCTGCACGACCACCGTGCCGAACTCGGTGCGGAACAGGGACCCGGTGGGGCACACGTCCAGGCACGCGGCGTGCGTGCAGTGCTTGCACACGTCGGAGGACATCAGCCAGCGCAGCTCGGTGCGCCCGTCCGGCGCCAGGGGCGAGATCTCGCCGGCCGGGGCCGCCGCGGGCGCCGTTCCCGGCGGGGGGCTGGTGGAGCCGGGGCCGGGGGAGGAGGGCGAGGTGTCCAGGGTCCGGGCGGCCTCGAAGACGTCCACGTCGGAGTGACCGGCCCCCGGCTCCTGGCCGCCGAGCGGCTTGCGCTGCTCGATGAAGGCGACGTGCCGCCAGCTGTCGGCGCCGAGCCCCTGCGTGTTGTCGTAGGACATGCCGGTGAGCAGCAGACCGTCCTCCGGCACGGCGTTCCACTCCTTGCAGGCCACCTCGCAGGCCTTGCAGCCGATGCACACGGAGGTGTCGGTGAAGAAGCCGACGCGGGGCGGGGGATCGGGGTGGCCGGCCGCGGCCGCCACGTCCGGCTCCGGTCCGGAGAGCCGGTGGGCGTGCCCCTGCCGGCCGCCGGACCGCGCGGCGCCGGCGCTCTCCTCCGTCATCCCGTACCTCCACGCCCTCGTCGCTCGCGGCGCCCGGTCTCCCGGTGCCCCTTCAGAACCTGGCACGGGTGCCCGTGGCGCGCGCGCCCGAAACGGCCGACGGTGCCCTCCGTCCCGGCCGGGCGGGTGAGTGCGGGTCAGGCGACGGCGGGACCGGAGATCCGCGTGCCCTCCTCGTCGTAGGGCCAGACGTTGGTGGTGCAGCCGTGCAGGCCCTTGATCTGCTGCATCATCACCGGCGCGGGCCGCCCCGGGCCGGGACACCCCTCGTGGCCGTGGCCCAGGAAGTGCCCCACCTCGTGGTTGACGATGAGTGCCCGGTACGACGTCACGTCGTCCGCGTAGTACGGCGTGGCCAGCAGCCACCGCTTGAGGTTGACCATCACGTCCTGGCCGACGTTGCAGTTGACCTCGCCGCCGGTGTCCAGACCGTACTGCCCGCAGATGTCGTCCACCGTGCCCGCCGTGGCGAGCCGCACCCGGAAGTCGGACGCGCCGCCGGACACGCGGCGGAACCCCGCCTCGCCGTCGGCCGTCCAGCCCCGCTCGTCGGCGAGGATCCGCTCGACCTCGCCGGCGACGTCCCGCGCCGGCAGCCCGATGCCGTCCTCGACCTGGACGACATAGGTCAGCGTGCGACCGCTCCCGCCGACCCGGTCGCCGCCGCCCCCGGCGGTGGTGAACGTCCCCGGCCCCGAGTCCGGGATCGAGACGGGACTCCCCGAGCCGCCGGGCACGGCATCGGGTTCGTCCTCGGGCTCGTCCTCGGCCGTGGCGCCCGGCGTCGCGGACGGTCCGGCCGGGGAGGAGGCGCCGACGGAGGGCCGGGGCTCCACCGTCGTGACCGGACCCGACGCGGCGGCGGGAGGGCCGGAGGCGGAGGTGCTCTCCTTCACGGCCAGCCCTCCGACGAGCAGCACGACGGCGGCCACGAGTCCCGCCCACAGGGCCGGCGCCCGCAGACCCCGCCCGCGGCGGACCCGTCTCCCGCCCCGCCTCCGGCGGGCCGGGCCGGCGGACGGTGAGGACGTCGATCGGTGCGCGTTCATGATCACGCAGCGTGCCCGGGACATGTGATCGCCGGTGGACCGCTTGTGGACCGTCCTGTAACAGCCACCCGCCCGCGCGCGAACACCCGTTCGCCCCGACGCATACTGAGACCCATGCCACGGGTCCTGATCATCGAAGACGACCGCGCCGTCCGGGAGGGCGTCCGCCTCGCCCTGCGCCGCCAGGGACACGAGGTCGCCGCCGCCGCGACCGGCGAGGAGGGACTGCGGGAGATGCGGTCGTTCCGGCCCGACGCCGTCGTCCTCGACCTGATGCTGCCCGGCATGTCCGGACTGGAGGTGTGCCGCCGCATCCGCGACCACGACCAGGTGCCCATCATCATGGCCACCGCGCGCGGCGACGACGCCGACGTCGTCGTCGGACTGGAGGCCGGGGCGGACGACTACGTGGTCAAGCCCGTCCGCGCCCGCGTCCTGGACGCGCGCATCCGGGCGGTGCTGCGCCGCTCGGGCGGCCCGCCGGACGAGAACGGCGGCCCGCGCACCGAACAGCACGGCGACCTGACCATCGACCGCGCCGGACTCACCGTCACCCACCGGGGACGGCCCGTCGCCCTCGCGCCCTCCGAACTGCGGCTGCTGCTCACCCTGTCCGCCTCACCCGGCCAGGTCTTCAGCCGCCAGCAGCTCCTGGAAGCGGTGTGGGAGCACAACTACCACGGGGACGCACGGCTCGTGGACGCCTGCGTCAAGCGCCTGAGATCCAAGATCGGCGAGCCCGCGGACCAGCCCCGCCACATCCACACCGTGCGCGGCTTCGGCTACCGCTTCGGCCCCCGGTGAGGGCGGTGAAGCTGCCGCGCGCACTGGGCGGGCTCCGCCTGCGCCTGGTGGTGGCCTTCGCCTTCGTCGCCGCCGCGGCCACGGTGACCACCGGCGCGCTGACCTTCCGCGAGGCACGCACCGGCATCCTCCAGCAGAGCCAGGACACGGTGATCGAGGACTTCCGGGACCGCGTCAACACCCTGGTGCCCAACTACCGCTTCCCGCCCGACCGGTCGGACCTGGAGTCGTTCGCCACCGACGTGGCGCGCGGCGGACGCTCCCAGAACTGGCGGGTGCTCGCCGTCTACCGCGAGCTGGACGCGACCTCCGCCCCCGGCGACGCCTTCGGCGAACTGTCCCCGGGCATGCGCGAGTCGGTGCGCTCGCGCCGCGCCACCGTCTTCCAGCGGGTGACGCGGGGCGGCCGGTCCGCCCTCGTCGTCGGCATGCCCGTCACCTTCGCCGGCCCGTACGTCACCTCCGAGGCCGCGTCCGGGCTCGAGGTCTACCTCACCGTGCCCCAGAACGAGGAACAGGGCTACGTCGACGCCCTGGTCACCGCCATCGAACGCGCCACCGTGCCCGCCCTCGCCCTGGCCGTCGTCCTCGCCCTGCTCGCCGCCCGCGGAGTGCTGCGCCCGGTACGGGAACTGCGCCGGGCGACCCGCAGCATCGCCGAGGGCCGGCTCGACACCCGCCTCGCCGTGCAGGGCACCGACGAACTCGCCGAACTCTCCCGCAGCTTCAACGAGACCGCCGAGGCCCTGGAGGGGTCGGTCGCGGAACTGCGCCGCATGGAGGCCGGTGCCCGGCGCTTCGCCGCGGACGTCTCGCACGAGCTGCGCACCCCGCTCGCGGCGATGACGGCGGTCACCGACGTACTGGACGAGGACGCCGCCGGCCTGGACGAGGACACCGCGACGGCCGTGCGCCTCATCAGCGAGGAGACCACCAAACTGGCCGGCCTGGTCGACGACCTGATGGAGATCTCCCGGTTCGACGCCGGCGCGGCCGCCCTCCACCTGGACGACATCGACCTCGCCGAGTCCGTGCGCCGCACCCTCGCCACCCGCGGCTGGACCCGCACCGTCGAGACCGCCCTGCCGGAACCCGGCACCCTGCGCGGCCGGGTCGACCCGCGCCGCCTCGACGTCGTCGTCGCCAACCTCGTCGCGAACGCCCTCCGCCACGGCCGTCCCCCCGTGCACCTGCGCCTGTACGGGCGCGACGACCCCGGGGCGGGCGCACAGGCCGTCGTCGAGGTCCGCGACAGCGGCGACGGCATCCCCGACGGCGTCCTGCCCCACGTCTTCGACCGCTTCTACAAGTCGGACACCGCACGTGTCCGCAGCGAGGGCAGCGGGCTCGGACTGGCCATCACCACGGAGAACGTCCGCCTGCACGGCGGCACCGTCCGCGCCGCCAACCACCCCGACGGCGGCGCCGTCTTCACGGTCGTCCTCCCCCTGCGCCAGGACGACGCGGTGGACCGCACGGGGGACCCGGCGAAGGAGACCCGCGCATGACCGTCCGGCGCCTGCTGCCCGCCCTGCTGACGGCGGCCCTCGCCCTGTCCGCCTGCGACATCCCCGCCACCGGTGTGGTCGAGGCCGGCGAACCCGCCACCGGCGTCCTCGAACCGCCGGGCGCCACCGACGCCGTCGAGTCGCCGGGCGCCACCCGGGCACCCAAGGAGCCGGGGGCCCTGCCGTTCACCACAGTCCCGCTCTACTTCGTCTCCCACGGCTCCCTGGTCGCCGTGCCCCGCACGCTGCCCGGCGGGGCCGAACTCGGCGGCACGGTCCTGATCCTGTTCAAGGGCCCCGACCCCGGGGAACGGGAGCGGGGGCTGACGACCGAACTGCCGCCGGCCGGCGCCGCGCCCACCATCCGGACCGACGGGGCGACGGTCACCGTCGAACTCCCGCCGGCCGCCGCCGGACTGAGCGGCACGGCCGTCGACCAGCTGGCCTGCACGGTCGCCGGCGCCCGGCTGCGCCAGGACCCGGAACTGGGCAGCGCGCAGGTGACCG
>NZ_WWHX01000203.1 GCF_009862125.1 Streptomyces sp. SID5910 | reverse complement strand
AAGCGCCCGGCAAGCAGTGGATGTATGCCGTCGTACGACTCCTGTGGATGATGCACGCTCTGCTGCAACCCGCGACCAGGAGTGCGTATTCCAGCTGTGGGCGTGCCATGCCCCGGGGGCTACCAGGTGTGGTGACCGACCTTCCCTCAGTCTTCGCCCCTGAGAACCTCGATGGCATCGACGGCGCTGCCGTCGTGGTCGCTCCCGGCGGTGCCGCGGCCGTTGTGTGTGCGGGCCGTGCGGTCGACCTCAAGGACCGAGTCGGTGACCACGCTGCCGATGCCGTGCCGGCGCCCAGCAGGGCCAGCGTCAGGAAGGTCGTCGTACGAGCCGGAGCACAGCGGCGCTCATACGCCCACGCCCGCACGCTCGGACCGCCGGTGGGCCATGTTGAGTTCCAGCAGACTGGTTGCCGCCCGTACGCCGATACCGTTCTCCTTGTCCACCACGGGCAGCCGACCGTCGGCCCGCCTGAGTTCGGCGAGCGCGGTGTCCATCGCCTCGTGCGCGGCGAACAGGCACGGGGTGCTGTAGATCGCGACGTCCACACCGAGTTCGGACAGCTCGGGCAGCGACAGGCGCGGGGACTTGCCGCCGGCGATCTGGTTGAACAGAAGCGGCTTGTCACCGACCACGTCGCGCACCCGGCGGATCCACTCCACGCTGCGGATCCCGTCGACGAGGATGACATCGGCGTCGGTGGCCGCGAGAGACTTCGCCCGGTTGAGGATGTCAGCCTCCTCGGTGGCGTCGGTGCGGGCCACCACGACCAGGTCCTGCCTGGTCGCCAGCACCTGTTCCAACTTGATGAGGTACTCGTCGAGCGGAAGGACCTGCTTGCCGTCGGCGTGCCCGCACCGGCGGGGCCGCTTCTGGTCCTCGAGGATCACGCCAGAGGCCCCGATGCGCTCCAGCTGCTCCACCACGTGACAGGCGACCTCGGGGTCGACGTAGCCGTCGTCGATGTCCACGAGCAGATGATGGGCCGGGAACGCGCCGCGCAGCCGCTGCGCGAAGGCGACCATGTCCGGCCAGGCGATGAAGCCGATGTCCGGCAGCCCGTAGTACGAGGCCGCGAAGCCAAAACCGGAGACGAACATCCCGTCGTAGTGCCCGGCCGCAATGGACGCGGAGTACATGTCGTACACCCCGATCAGCGGAGTGGTCTCCGGTCCGGCGATCTGCTCGCGCAGCTTCTTTCCATACGTCAAGGCATGACTCCTCAGGGTGGGGTGAGCCGCGCGGTTCCGCTCTCACCAAGCATCGGGCGGGCACGCGCACCGCAAAGGACCAGTGGGCGCGGATGAGCCCACGACACGTTGATCTTTGCCGGGACGAGAGGATCTCAAAGGCAACACAGAACGCCACCATCACGAACTGTCCACTCACTCCGTCAGCTCAGCACTTTCACCGCGGAAACGTTACGCAGGAGGCGTCGGCGAGGGCTGGAGAGCGCGCGGGAGTACGTGGGTGTCAGGCTGAGGCTCCCGATGCGGTCACCCCGCCCGCGTGAATCGCGCGGACGCTGGATCGGTGCATGCGCATGCCGCTCGGCAGGCAGGCAACTGACTGCGGTCCCTGCGGCTGTGCGTCCATGAGACGTGCCCGAAGACGGTGATGGGGCCGACGAACGTGCGACTGCCACGCGCCGGTGAGCACCTCGCCTCTGGAGGCGACGCTAGTGAGCCGAACCGCCATTCGGATGGAGGTGGAAGACCGCCTGGTGGTTCTCGCCCGCCTCCGACCACCTCCGGTGTCAGGGTCCTCGCATGGAGATCAGCTACGGGCCGGCCTCGGAAGCCTTCGGCCCGCGAGAACTACTTCGACAGGCGGTCCGCGCAGAGGCGGCCCCCCGACCCGGTGCGACTCTGCGCCGCCCTCGGCCGTCCGACGCCCTCTCCTGACCCCGTGGCACAGGACTCGGCCTGCCGCGGCATCGACCACGTCGGGGTCACCGTTCCCGACCTCGACGCGGCAACCGACTACTTCGTCCGCGCCCTGGGCGCCGAGGTGCTCTACGAAACGCTACGCCGTGAGGACGGGCCGAACGGCGGCGCAGATCTGGAACAACGGCTGGGCGTACCGCCCGGCAGCCGGCAGCGAGCGATCCGGATACTCGCCCTGCCTCACGGTCCAGGCTTGGAGCTCTTCGAGTTCGACGGACCGCGGCAGCGAGGCGCAGCGCTCCCCTGCGACCTCGGCTGGCAGCACCTCGCCGTCTACGTCGACGACCTCGACCGCGCCATCGCCCGTGTCGAAGAGGCCGGCGGACACGCACTGCCCGGACCGCACCCGCTGCCGGGCCCGGAGGCTGGCACACGCAACCGCATGGTTTATACACGCACACCATGGGGCAGCACACTGGAGCTGATCACCTACCCCGATCCGCAGCCCTACGAAGAGCACACGACGCTGCGACGCTACCGGCCCCCCAGAAAGAGCACCCATTCCTGACGCGGGATCCTGTCCCGACCGCACCCAACCATCACCGACGGACCGCCCAGGACAAGAACGCCTCGTCCGCGAAGACCGCCCCGGACCCGCAGCGAAGCCGTCCGACACCGGACCAGGACACCCTCACACCACCCATGACCTCACCGAAGACCCACCAACCGCCCCCCAACACCATCACCAAAGCCGGACGGGAGACCGCGGCCCGCCGCAGGATCGGACGCGATCCGCGCTGGCCGAGCAGTTCACCGCTTCCGCGTCGGCCACGCCACCACGAGAGCAGCAGCCAGGCTCCCAGGAACAACAGGAAGAAACCCGCAGCATGGCGACCGCATAGACCGCGGAGGTCAGGAATGGCGCCACCACGCCCGCCACCACGATCGGCAAGCCGGTGAACAGGTGCCGCTCGGGTGGCATCCGGTCCCAGGCGTCGAGGTCGATGACTCGAAAGGCGCCGGAGTGCGGGGCGGCCCCGCCTGTGCAGGGTCGCCCGGCGTGTACTCGTCGTCGGCGTCACCATCCCTTGGCCGGCAGCAGCATCTGGCCGTTGATGACGCTCTTTACATCTCCCCACACTCTGCTCGGGGATGGGACAGACCTGCGCCCACAGGCGGTGGCCTGCGGGCGGGTTTCTCAACGGAGGAGTCCGCGTCAGGTGGTGCGCAGGCCTTTCAGCATGCGGGTCAACGCGTCCTGAGCATTGGTCAGATCGCTGAGGTCGGTGGACGAGGCGAGCCAGAGGGCGGCCTCGTTCATGGCGCCTGACAGGAGTCTCACAAGAGGCTCGACGGGTTGGGGGGCGAAAACGCCGCGGTCGATGAGAGCGGTGAGGGCGTCGGCGAGGTGGCGGGCGGAAGCAGCTTCATCGAGGGCGCGCCACTCGTTCCAGCCGAGGACGGCGGGGCCGTCAAGGAGCATGATCCGCTGGATGTCGGGATCGGCGCCGGCGGCAAGGAAGGTGCGGCAACCGGCCAGGAGCTGGCCCCAGGGGTCGTCCTCGGTGTCGGCGGCGGCCGCGACGGCCTGGCCCACTTCTTGCTGGGTCTGTTCGAGGACGGCTCGGAAGAGTGCGGTCTTGCCGTCGAAGTGGTGGTAGAGCGCGCCCTTGGTAACTCCGGCGGCGCGAACGATCTCGGCGAGGCCGACGGCGGCGTACCCCTGGGTCGCGAACAGGCGCCTGCTCTCACGCAGCAGTGTCCGGCGGGTCTGTTCGCGTTGTTCGGCCCGGGTCATGGGCACCCCTTCCTTTGACATACCGACGGCATGTGAGTAGCCTGAATTTGACATACTGATGGTATGCGAAAGGGGTTCAGTCATGAGAATCACCAGCCTGTATCCGGTGATCTGTACGTCGAAGCTCCAGGAGTCGAGGCACTTCTACACCGAGTTCCTCGGTTTCGAGACGACCTTCGAGGCCGACTGGTACCTGAGCCTGCGGCGGCCCGGCACCCCCGCGTACGAGCTTGCGCTGCTGGACCACACCCATCCCACCCTTCCCGAGGCGTACCGTGCCCCAGTCCAGGGACTGCTGCTCAACTTCGAGGTCGAGGATGTCGACGCGGAGTGGGACCGGCTGGTCGTGCGGGGCGGTCTGCGGGCCGAACTGGGGCTTCGCAGCGAGGACTTCGGGCAGCGGCACTTCATTGTGGCCGACCCGAGCGGCGTCCTGATCGATGTGATCACCCCCATCCCCCCGACCGGTGAGTTCGCGGAGCAATACACCATTACCCAGGCCCCATAACAGCGGACCGAACCCTCCAGGGCGGACACAGCCCCGCGCACAGCACCACTGAAGACGCCGCGTCCGGCCGGGACTTCCACATCCGTCCGGCCGCCGAGGCTGCGCCTGAAGGTCTCCGATACCCACGCCGAACACCGGCCCGTGGTCGCCGTGCCTACGAAACCCGTCGCCGAGCCGGCCCGCGGCCTCCCCCTCGTCGCCGCCCTCACCGACGACCGGGGCGTCACCGACCGCCGCGGCATCCCCGGCAAGACGGTGCGGGCAACGGTAAGCACCACGTCGAGTGGCCGGCGGTCTTCAGCAGGCGCCCGGGACCGCGGGTGAGGAGAAGCCGCCCGCGACGACCGGCCGAGCGGCGGGCGGCTGCGCGTCAGGGCAGCCAGGAGTGCGGCGGGGCCGTTCGGCTCGGGCCAGGACGGTGGCGTTCGGGATCAGCGGCGCGCAGGTCTCGCAGACCTCTTCGACGCTCCACACGCGGCGCATGACCGGGTCGTGGCACAGGATCATCAGAACGGCGCCGGCGCAGTGCCTCTTGGTGTCGGGGTGGGCGCCGCAGTGGCACCAGGCGTTGGGGCGGACGGGGGCCGCCTTCGCGTGGGCGGGAGCGTGCCGGGCGACAAACGCGCGCAGCACGGTGAGGTTCTCGGAGCGGGCCGACATCCGGAGGTCGTGGATTCCAGGTGGTGCGTCGCCATCCTGCTCCAGTGTCCCGGCAGACGACCGGTATCCCAAGCCGGCTCTGCACTGTCCACGGACTCGCGGAAGCTCCGGTGAGTGATGTCCGTGGCGTGTGGTGGGATGACGAACCCTGCTGGGAGGCCAACGTGACGTCTTACCCGTCCCTGACTCGGGCCCTGGCCGAGACTCTTGTGGACGTCCTGTGGTTCATCGAGGGCAGCGAGGACGAGCAAATCGACCCCGACGACGCGGTCAAGGTGCTGGAGGGCGTCGCCCACCGAGTCACTTCGCTCTCCGATGCGCAGCGACATGAACTGGCCATGCTGGTCGGGGAGATGGCAGCCGCTGAGACCGACCCGTCTCGCCGCCAGTTCCTGAAGCAGTTCCCGGAAGGCTTCGGACTGGTCGATGACGCGCCCTGAGCACGCTGCCACACGCGCGGAGAGGGACGCAGCGAGCGCGGCCGCAGCGCGGATTCCGCTCGGTTAGTCGGTGGCCGCGGGCAGTGCCCCGTCTGATGACGGCCGCGCCGCGTGACGTCGTGGTGCGTGCGGCTAGGTCGGCGCGAGTTGTTCGTTGGCCGGCCTGGGAGATGTGCATGTCCTCGTTGGATGAGTTGCAGGCTCTGCTGGGCGAGCCTGATACCGGGCGTGCGGACCAGGACGGCTGGGACGAGGTCGAGCAGTACCTCGGTACACCCCTGCCCGGCGACTTCAGGGCGTTCGTAGGTCCCGTACGGCAGCGGGCTGGTCTGCGGCGAACTCGCTGTCTTTCATCATGCCGAGCATGTCCCGTACCCCTTCTACCCGGAGCCCGGAGGGCTGATCTCGTGGGGATACGACCTCAGCGGGGACGAGCTTCTTTCTGCCCTGCGACCCGGACCCGGACCGGTGGAAGGTCGTCACGATGGTTCATGAAGAGGGCTGCGTGACCTTCGACGTACGCTTCTCGACGTTCGTCCTCACGTTCGTGCGGCAACTGCTCGACGTGGACCGGCATCACGGCATCGACCCCGAAGCTCTGGAATACCTGGAACCGGAGGACCTCGAAGGATCGGAAAGCGGTGATGCCGTCAGCGTGTTGGTGTCCGTATCCTCCAGCGGGTGAGTCTGATCGAGGTAGGGCCGGGGCAGGTCGAGGTCGTCGTGCGGGGGCCGGGTGCGATGGCGCCCCGTGTCCGGCTGTTCGACTGGTCGCGTGCGGATGAGTACGAGTCGGCGTTCGCGGTGGAGGCCGTTGCCGACGGTGTGCGCGCACGGCTCGAGACCGTGACCGTCACCGCCTGGGACGACATGTGCGCGTTCTTCGATGCCCTCGCGCGTGACTTCCGCGGCTGGGAGGGAGAACGGGTCTGGAGCACCAACCACCTGACCGTGACAGCGGTCTTCGGCTCCGGCGGCCATGTGGATCTGGGATGGGCGCTTCGGCCCGGTCCCTTCTCCGGGGACTGGACGTGCACGGTGACGACCGTGATCGAGGCAGGTGAAGGGATGACGGCAGTCGCTGAAGACCTGCGGGCGTTCCTACATCAGGGATAGCCGCCCGGGCCGGTGGCCTCTCGTCTGCGGTTCAGCGGGCA
>NZ_WWHX01000202.1 GCF_009862125.1 Streptomyces sp. SID5910 | reverse complement strand
GGCGCCCCGCCCCTCGCTGACCCCGGTGCACTACCCGCGCCACCGCGCCGCCCGGGTGCAGCAGCGGTCCTCGCGCGGGGCCACCTCACCGCTCGTCTTCGTCCTGCTCATCACGGTGCCCGCGCTGGTGGCCGTCGCCGCGCTGCGCGCGCGCTGATCCCTGGAGGCTTCTCTTGCCGGAATGGCTTGTTCTCATCCTCGCGATGCTGGCCGCCTGCGCCGTCGTCGTGGTCGTCACCCTCCTGCGGCACCGCACGGCGTCCGACGACGAGGACACCTCCGAAACACCGGACGTCATCGAGTACATGACGATGTGGATCGGTGTGGTGTACGCCATCGTCCTGGGCCTGGCCATCGCCGGTGTCTGGGAGGCGCGCAGCGCCGCCGAGGACCACGTGCAGGCGGAGGCCGTCGCGCTGCACGAGATCTCCGAACGTGTCCGGGTCTATCCGCCCGACGTCCGTGACCGGATCCGGGAGGATGTCAACGCCTATGTCGGACACGTCGTCACGACCGAGTGGAAGTCCATGGCCGACGACGGCGAGATCACCGAGCGCGGCACCGAGCTCCTCGACCGGGTCCGCGCGGACGTCACCGACTACGAGCCGCGGTCGGACTTCGAGGCCCAGGCCTACCAGCCGCTCGTCGACCAGGTGGCCGCCGCGGACCAAGCCCGTAACTCCCGGGCGGACTCCACGGGGGCCACGATGCCGGGCGTGGTGTGGTTCGGGCTCATCGCCGGTGCCGTCATCACCATCGGCATGGTCTTCGCCCTCCAGATCCGGCGCACCCCGCGCGAACTGGTCCTCGCCGGGCTGTTCTCCGCGCTGATCGCCTTCCTGCTCTTCCTGATCTGGGACTTCGACGCGCCCTACAGCCGCGGGGTCGCGGCGTCGACGGATCCGTTCCTGAGCCTCTTCCCGGGCGTCAAGGGCTGACGGGCCCCCGCACGCACCCCACAGGGGCCGCCCCGCCGCTTGTACCCGGGGGCGGCCCCCGGGCGCGCCGACACGCCGCCGCCGTCCTCCGGCCGCCGCGGCGGCGTCCCCCGGCCGGCCCACACCGTTGCCCCGTTCGCGCTACTGCGATCGCGCCCGCGAGGAGGGCTTCCTAGCGTTTCGGGCATCGAGGTGCATTCCTGGCGCGAGCGGAACAGGTCCGCAGCTGCTCCTCGGGACCCGGAGGATTCACCATGCGCGCGATACCCGTCGCCTCGGCCGCGCTGCTCGGCGTCGCCGCTCTCTCGTCCTGCGTGCCGGCCGGCGCGGCCGTCGGCGGCCGCACCACGCCGTTCGGCTTCAGCGTCCGGCCCTCCACCGTCGCGGCGGGCGGGGAGGTCACGCTGCGCGTGGACCGCGAGGACGGCGCCTGCCGGGGCCGGGTGAGGGTCACGTCCCCGGTGTTCGACACGGTCGTCATCCCGCGCAACCACGTGTCGGCGCAGGCGAAGGTCGACCGGGACGCCAGGCCCGGCGCGGTGTACCAGGTGTCCTTCACGTGCGACGGGAGGACCGGGACCACCGACCTGACCATCGCCGGCGGCCACTCGCACCGTCCCGGCACCGTGCCGTCCAAGGGCGTGCACGCCGGTGAGGGCGGCAGCGTCGCCGGTTTCGACGTCAAGGAGATCGGGCTCGGTGTCGCGCTCGTCGCGGGCGCGGTCGGTGTGGCGTACCACCGGTCCCGGCGCCGCTCCGGCGAGGAGGGCGCCTGACCTCCCCGGCCCCCGGCACGCAGGGCTTCGCCCCGGATCACCTGAGGGTCCGGGGCGAAGCCCTGCGTGTGTGGTCGGGCCCGCTCCCCGAGAGCGGGAGCCCGCACGGGCCTGGCGGAGGCGGGGTCAGATCCGGCGCTCGGACCGGCGGCGCATCCAGAACAGTCCGGTGCCGGCGACGGCCGCGGCCACGAGTCCGCCGCCGATCGCGATGTCCGTCGGCGTGGCCCCGCTCGAGTGGCTGCCGCCGAGACCGCCGCGGACGCCGCCGATGACGGTGAAGGCGGCCGGGCGGGTCAGCGTCCTGCCCGAGCAGTTGACCGTGATGTCGTAGGACCCGGGCCGGGCGTCGTTCCTGATGGTGGCGGTGCCCCGGGAGGTCTCGTTGGCGCCCCGCACGGGGGTCAGGTGGGCTCTGCCGAACGCGTCCGAGGTCATCGTCCCGCCCTGCGGGCAGCCGTCGACTGTGACGGTCATCTGGCCGCCGCGCGCGATGACGCTGGGCAGGGCGACGATGTTGCTCGGCGTGTTGTGGTCGCCGCCGGCGGTGGCCGTGGGGGCGGCCATCCCGAGAACGGCGACCGCGGCACCCGCGGCCGCCAGGGCACGAAAGTTGCGCATGTCATCCTCCGCGGAAGACGCCCCGGGACCCGTCCCCGGTCGATCGGCGAGAAAGCGCCTCCCAGAAAGACCCTCAGTTGCCCTGCCCGCCACCGCATTTCGGGAGTGGTCCGTCCTGGTGAGAGGGCCTGCCGGGGCGGAACCGGCGAGCGGATATCGCCGCAGGTCACGGACCGTCAGAAGATCTCGGCCGGGCGTGTCCCGGATGGCGCACCGCCGGGTGCGCGCACCACCCGTTCGCATGCGCCCCGTCGCCCCTCGGACGGACCGCGCTTAGCGTGCTCGTATGCGCGGAAGACACGGCGACGGCCGGGTCGAGAGGGGAAGGCGAATGTACGGGTCCGAGGAGCTGGCCGAGGAGGAGGAGCGGCGGAGGAAGCGCGCTCCCTGGGGCGTGATAGCGCTGGTTCTGCTGACCGGGCTCGCGCTCATCCGCAACGGTTCGGGGGAATTCGACGTGGGCCCGCCGCAGCCCGCGTCGGCGGCCGCCTCGGACACACGCGTCGCCGGTGGCGAGAACGCCGTCCCGGGCCTCGCCCCGCTGGCGTACGCGGTGCCCGACCGGGTGTCGATCCCCGCCATCCAGGTCGACGCGCCGGTCATGCCGGTCGGTCTGGACGCGGACGGCTGGGTCGGCGCGCCGCCGCCGGAGGACCCGAATCTGGCCGGCTGGTTCACGGGCGCGGTGTCGCCCGGGGAGAAGGGCACCGCGGTGGTGGTCGGCCACGTCGACAACCAGCAGGGCCCGGCCGTCTTCTACGGGCTCGGGGCCCTGAAGAAGGGGAACAGGGTCGAGGTGTCCCGGCAGGACGGGAAGACCGCGGTGTTCGAGATCTACGGCATCGAGGTGTTCGAGAAGGACGACTTCCCCGGCGACCGGGTCTACGCCTCCAAGGGCACGCCCGAGTTGCGGGTCATCACCTGCGGCGGCGGTTTCACCAAGCAGAACGGCTACGACGGGAACGTCGTCGCCTTCGCCCGCCTGGCCGAGGTCCGCTGAACGGGCCCGGCCCGGGCGGGCGCGGCGCGTGTCACACCTGCTGCCGCCGGGGGACGGTGAGGTGGTAGCCGGAGTCCAGCAGCTGCGGCAGATAGGTGCGCAGGGCGCGCACGGTCTGCGAGCGGTCGCCCCCGGCGTCGTGCGAGAGCACCACGACGCCGGGGGCGGCGCCGCCCTCGACGCGGTCGATGATGGTGGCGGTGCCGGGGGTGGTCCAGTCGAGGGAGTCGACGGTCCACGCGAGGGGTTCCATGCCGAGTTCGGCGCCGAGCTGGAAGGCGGCGCGGTTCCACGCCCCGTAGGGCGCGCGGAACCAGCGGGGCGGTTCGCCGTAGGCCTTCTCGACGACCTCGCAGGTGCGTTCCATCTCGGTGCGGATGCCGCGCCGGGTGAGCTGGGTCAGCAGCGGGTGGGACCAGGTGTGGTTGCCGACGACGTGTCCCTCGTCGGCCATGCGGGACAGCAGGCCCCGGTTGTAGTCGGCCATCTCCCCGCACACGAAGAACGTCGCGCGCACGTCGTACTCGGCCAGGGTGTCCAGGATGGTGGGCGTGTAGCGGGCGTCGGGGCCGTCGTCGAAGGTGAGCATCATGGTGCGGCCCCGGCCGGTCATCCGCAGGATCGGCTCGCTGCGCACCTCGGGCCGGTGGGGCGCGGCCCCGGGCGTGCCGTATCCGGTCAGGGGCTGGAGGCGGTAGGCGGAGGGCTGGAGCGGGCGCAGCGCCGGGGCGCCCGCGGCGGGAGCGGCC
>NZ_WWHX01000201.1 GCF_009862125.1 Streptomyces sp. SID5910 | reverse complement strand
CCCCCACCCCCACGGCACCCCGTGCCGCCGGTGCCGCCCACCTCCCCGCCGCTCCCGTCGCCCGTGTCAGCAGGGCGCCCGCTGCCCCCGCGCCCGCGCCCCACGCGGTGCCCAGGAGCAGCGCCGGGCCGAGGTGGCCGCGCAGGGCGATGCCCGCACCGAACGCGTCGATGCCGAGTACCGACAGCGAGGCGTCCACGGACACCTCCGTCAGCAGGACCGCCAGCGGCAGCGTCAGCGCCGTGGCGAGCCCGAGCCGTAGCGCACACCGCCCGGCGAAACCGGGGCCGCGCGTCACCGGCGTCCGCGCCGCCGTCAGCACCCCCGCCAGCAGCATCAGCGCCGCCGCGGCCACGCCCAGCAGCCAGACCCGCCCGTCCAGCTCCGCCAGCCGCCCCAGCGTGACCGGCTCGTCGGCGCCGCCGCCCAGCAGCTCGTCCAGCGGATCCGGCAGGAACCGGGTCAGCGCCCCCGTCGCCCGCCCGTCCCACGGCACGAACAGGCCGACCGGCACGCCCAGCCAGACCCCGTTCGGCGCGCCCAGCAGCGCGGCCCCCGCGATCCGGCGCGGATGGTCGTCGCCGGTCGCCGCGTACGCCGCCGCCGCGTACCCCGCGGCCACCGCGGTCAGCGCCACCGTGACCAGCGAGGACACGGCCGGCCGCACCACCCGGTGCACGGCCCCGCACCCGCGCGGCAGCGGCGTCCGGCGTGACGCCAGCAGCGCGATCAGCAGCACCCCGACGCACCAGACCAGTCCCCCCAGCAGCGTCGCCCCGGTCTCGACACGGAAGCCGACCGCGGCCTCGGCACCGACCAGGTCACCGATCCGGTCGGGCAGCAGCCCGCCGAGGTCCCCGAGATCACCGAGCCCCGGGACCTCCACGCCGCCGCCCCCACCGCCCGGCAGGTCGTCGAGCCCGAGCGAGCCGCCGTCGATCGTCACGACGTCGTGCCCCGCCCAGGCAAGCCCGCCCAGCATCGCCACGAACAGGGCCGTCACCGTGCCCGCGCGGGCGAGGAGTTCGGCGGGCGCGACCACAACTCCCGCCGCTCGCAGGGAACGCAGGAAGAAGAACGACAGCAGCACCGCGCCGACGAGCCCCACCCCCAGTGGCGTGATCTCGATGGCCGTATGCGCCTCGGCACCTTTCAGCCCGAACGCGGACACAACGCCGGACGGCGTGACCGAACCGCCCGCGCCGAGGGCCACGACCGCCGCCGTCATCGGGCCCAGCGAGCCCGCCGCGTCGGCGTCCAGCAGCCGCAGACCGAGCGCCGCCGTCCCCGCCATGCCTATCAACGCCCAGCTCACGGAGGCGATCGCGGACAGGACCACGTCCGCCCACGGCACCCTGGTCCCGTGACCCTCGTTCCCGACGCTCGTGGACGCGCTCATGGCAGACCCCCCGATCCGCGGCGCGGCGGGGTTGCCGCGCAATGTCCCCCTCGCGTGGATTACCACTCTCCGGGCAGGTTTCAACCCCGTCAACGGAAACGGCCGGTGGGCCTGTGCGCGGTTTTCACAAGGCCCGACTTTCGGTCAGGGGGCCGGGCCTGGAATAGTTCCCCCCGATGTTCGACATCCCTAGACTCCCCGCGACGGGGGCAATTCGGGGGACAACTCAGTGGGGCATGGAGTGCCGGAACTCGTACTGGAATCTAATGGACGGACCTGGACGCTCGATCCGTCCCGGTCTTACGCGCTCGGGCGCGATCCGCAGGGGGAGCTCGTCTTCGACGACGCCAGGGTGTCCTGGCGACACGCCACGATCAGCTTCAACGGCCGCGGTTGGGTCGTGGAGGATCACGGCAGCACCAACGGCACGTTCGTGCAGGGGCAGCGGATCCAGCACATGGAGCTGGGCGCCGGCACGGTCGTGAACCTGGGCAACGCGACCGACGGACCGCGCCTGAGCCTGACCGCCGGGCAGTCCGCCGCCGGCACGCCGCAGGCCCAGCCGCAGCAGCAGCCGTACGCCGCGCAGGGCGCGAACGCGGGCTGGGCGCAGCAGGCACCGGCGCAGGAGCCACCGCAGCAGACCCCGCACCAGCAGGCCCCGCACCAGCAGAGCCCGCACCAGCAGGGACAGCCGCAGCAGGGACAGCACCAGCAGGGACAGCCGCACGGCCAGCAGGCCGGCTGGCAGCAGCCGCAGCCGCAGCAGGCCGTACCGCAGCAGCCCGCACCGCAGCCGCAGCAGTCCGCGGCGCACTTCCCCCAACAGCACGGACCCGGCGGCGCGGCGGGGGCGCCGCCGGTCTACGGGGACCGCAGCCCGACCACGTTCCACCAGTTCTCGCTCGGCCGCGTCATGCGCATCGGCCGTGCCCTGGAGAACGACCTGGTCGTCTCCGACCTCCAGGTCTCCCGCAACCACGCCGAGTTCCACGCGACGCCCGACGGCCGCATGGAGATCCGCGACCTCGGTTCGCACAACGGCACGTACGTCAACGGCCAGCCGATCGCCAAGGGCGGCTCCCAGCTGCTCGGCCCGACCGACATCGTCGGCGTCGGCCACTCGACGTTCCGGATCGTCGGGGACCGGCTGGAGGAGTTCGTCGACACCGGCGAGGTGTCCTTCTCCGCCCGGCACCTGACCGTCACCGTCGACGGCGGCAAGCAGATCCTCAAGGACGTCTCCTTCGGCGTCCCCGAGAAGTCGCTGATCGCGGTCATCGGCCCGTCCGGCTCCGGCAAGTCGACCCTGCTCAAGGCGCTCACCGGCTACCGGCCCGCCGACCAGGGCGAGGTCCTCTACGACAACCGTGACCTCTACAAGCAGTTCGCCGAGCTGCGCCAGCGCATCGGTCTGGTCCCGCAGGACGACATCCTGCACAAGGAGCTGACCGTCAAGAAGGCCCTGAAGTACGCGGCCAAGCTGCGCTTCCCGGCCGACACCACCGGCGCGGAGCGCGACGCCCGCATCGACGAGGTGCTGCGCGAGCTCAAGCTCGACATCCACAAGGACAAGAAGGTCACCTCCCTGTCCGGCGGCCAGCGCAAGCGCGTCTCCGTCGCCCTGGAGCTGCTGACCAAGCCGTCGCTGATCTTCCTGGACGAGCCGACCTCCGGCCTCGACCCGGGCATGGACCGCGACGTCATGCAGCTGCTGCGCGGGCTCGCCGACGACGGCCGCACGGTCCTCGTCGTCACCCACTCGGTGGCCGAGCTGGCGATCTGCGACAAGCTGCTGGTGATGGCGCCGGGCGGCTCGGTCGCCTACTTCGGCCCGCCCGAGGAGGCGCTGAACTTCTTCGGCTACGACACCTGGGCCGACGTCTTCTCCGCCTTCGAGAACTACCGCGACTACGACTGGGCGGGCCGCTGGAAGGGCTCGCAGCACTACCAGATGTACGCCGCGGACATCGACGCCGTCGCCCCGCAGGCCGTACAGGTCCCGCCGATGCAGGCGATGAAGCCGCCGAAGCCGCAGGGCTGGATGTCGCAGTTCGTCACGCTGGTGCGCCGCTACATCTCGGTGATCGCCTCCGACAAGGGCTTCCTCGCCCTGATGGTGATCCTGCCGGCCGTGCTCGGCGCGGTGAGCCTGCTCATCGACGCGGACAAGGGCCTGCTGCCCAACCCGGCCAACCCGAAGACCGGCCGTATCATCCCGAACGGCACCGCCACCACGGTCCTGCTGATCCTCGCGGTCGGCGCCTGCTTCGCCGGCGCCGCGAACTCCGTCCGTGAGCTGATCAAGGAACGGGTCATCTACGAGCGGGAGCGCGCGACCGGCCTGTCGCGGTCCGCGTACCTGATGTCGAAGGTGTTCGTGCTCGGCATGATCACCGTCTTCCAGGGCCTGCTGGTCGGCGTGATCGGCTTCGCCAGCCGGGAGATCCCGCAGGAGGGCCTGATCCTCGGCAGCGCCACCATGATCGAGCTCTCCCTGCCGATCATGGCGCTGGGCTTCACCTCGATGATGTTCGGCCTGATCATCTCGTCGCTGGTGAAGACCGCCGAGAAGACCATGCCGCTGCTGGTCATGTTCGCGATCATCCAGGTCGTCTTCACCGGCTGCCTCTTCGCGCTGAACGGCGCGGTCGGCGTCAACCAGTTCTCGTACCTGATGCCGTCCCGCTGGGCGGTCGCCGCCGCGGGCGCCACACTGGACTTCAACAGGATCAGCCCGCCCGAGGAGGGCGCCGGGACGGACCCGCTGTGGGAGCACTCCGCCGGCGCCTGGGGCATGGACATGGCCGCGCTGATCGTCCTCGGCGTGATCTGCGGCTTCTTCGTGGCCCGCTTCCTGCGCCGCCACGAGCCCGAGGTCATGCGCAAGTAGGCCCGGCAGTACGCCCCGAAGGGCGGCACCCCGTCAGGAGGGTGCCGCCCTTCGGCGTTCGGCGAACGTCGGCGTGAAGAGGTCCGCGCCGACCTCAGTACGCGCTGTTGACGTTGTCCATGGAGCCGTACTTGTCCGCGGCGTAGTTGCAGGCGGCGGCGATGTTGGCCACCGGGTCGTAGATGTCCCAGGACGTACCCGCGACGTGGTACGCCTTGAAGGTCGGCGGGATGACCTGGAGCAGGCCCTTCGACGGGATGCCGTTGATGGCGTTGATGTCCCAGTCGTTGATGGCCTTCGGGTTGCCGGAGGACTCCCGGATGATGTTGCGGTGGATACCGCTGTAGGTGCCCGGGATGTCGTGCTTGGCCAGGATGGCCCGGGCCTCGCGGATCCAGCCGTCGAGGTTGTTCGGGTAGCTCTTGACGGAGGCCTTCTTGACCTCGGCGCGCTTGGCGGACCGGCTCGCGGTCTCCTTCGCCTCACGCTTGGCGGCGGCCTTCTTGGCAGCGGCGGCCTTCTCGGCGGCCGCCTTCTTCTGCGCGGCGGCCTGCTTCGCGGCCGCCTCCTTCTGCGCCTCGATCGCGGCGACCTTCTGGCTCGCACCGGCGAGCTGGTCGGCGACGCCGGCGTGCACGTCCTTGATCTGCTGCTGGCTGCTGTACGCCACCTTGGCCGCCGGAGCGGCCTCGCTCGTGGTCGTCGTCTGCGCGCCGGCCGGGAAGGCGGCGAGGGCCACGGCGGTGACGCCGAGCGTGCCGACACCGGCGAACGCGACCTTCTGGGCCCGGTTCAGCTGCTGGGCGCGGTCGAGGGAACGGCGATAACCACGGGTGAGGATGTTCTTGGGCATGGCGGGATAGACCTCTTCGAATAGCGCGGAGGTCGCTCTCGTCCGGTGGGGACAGGGGTGCTTCTTGCACAAGCGCCTCGGAGGAACCCACGGCGCTGAGCGACGAGAGCAATTCTTAGCGGCCGCAAAATCCGAAGGCAAAGGTGTGACGTACGAAGCCGGGTAGTGGATCAGGGTCCGGCAAAAAGGGGCAGACAGGACTGTCTGCCCCGGTCAAAACGGACGAGTCGTTCTCCTACTCCCCTTCGTACGTGACGTGCACCCTATGCGGGGGCTCACACCGGAGGCCATGCCATCTCACTGCGGGTTGCTTGAGCAATGCGTTCTGTGAGCGGCTTTCGGAGGCTCTCCTACCGCAGGAGGAGATGCACGTCCCCGAACTCGTGCCACAGGTAGCGCCCGCGCACCGCCTCCTCGTACCCGCGGTCGATCGCCGCACGTCCCGCCACCGCCTCCAGCATCAGCAGATGCGACGCCTCCGGCTCGTGCAGCCCCGTCAGCAGCCCGTCCACCACCCGCACCCCGCGCTCCGGAGTGACGACCAGACCGGTCCACCCCTCCCGGGCCCGTACGACCCCGTCGCCGCCGGCCGCCGACTCCACCGCACGCACGGCCGTCGTCCCCACGGCCACGACCCGCCCGCCGCCCGCCCGCGCCGCGTTGATCAGCCGCGCCGAGGCCTCCGGCACGCGGAACCGCTCCGGATACGGCGGCTCGTGCGCCTCCGCCGACGCCACCCCCGTGTGCAGCGTCACCGGCGCGAACTGCACCCCCCGGCTCACCAGCTCCGCCACCAGCCGCGCCGTGAAGGGACGCGCGGCACTCGGCATCTCCGCACTCCCCGTCCCGTCGGGCGACGGCAGCGCGAACACGGTCTGGTACACGGACAACGGCTGGTCCCGCTCCGTGTAGGAGTAGCGAATGGGCCGCCCGTGCTCCCGCAGCACCGCCGGCACCTCCGCCCCGGCCGCCCGCGCCCACCACAGCCGCTCCCCGCGGGCACTCAGCGGCTCCTCCAGCACCAGCCACCCGCCGCCCGGCAGCCGCACCTCCTCACCCCTCCTTCCCGCACGCGCGCGCGTGGTGCCCCGCCCGTCCGGCTCCCGCAGCTCCACCGCCCAGCGGCCGTCGTCCCCGCGCGTGGAGAAGTGCACCACCACGCGCGCGTCCC
>NZ_WWHX01000200.1 GCF_009862125.1 Streptomyces sp. SID5910 | reverse complement strand
TGGGTGGCCATCACGCACGGGTTGGCGCGGCGCAGCAGGTCGACGGCCTCGGGCGGCAGCGGGGGCTTGGACATCGGAACTCCTTCGGGTCGTGATCGTTGCGAGACTGCTTCGGTGTTCTGTCTCCCCCGCTCGTCCTCTTCCGCTCCTCCGGTACCCCGGGCGCGGTCAGTCGGACGCCTTCTCGTCGAAGCTGGCGAAGTAGGCCGCCGCCATGTCCTCGCCGCCGTGCCCCTGGGCCGCGGCCCGCTCCAGGCGCGCGGCGCTCGCGGCGGCGAGGTCCAGGCGTACGCCGCCGCGCTCGCCCGCCTCGACGATCAGGCGGGCGTCCTTCGCGGCGGTGGTGACGGCGAACTGCGGCGGGACGAGGGCGCCGTCGCGGATCAGGCCGGCCTTGGCGCGCAGATAGCCCATGTCGAGGGGGCCGCCGGCGATGGCGTCGAAGAAGCCGTCCGGGTCCACGCCCAGCGCCTGCGCCAGCGCCAGGACCTCGCCGACCGCGCTGGTGGCGGCGAGGACCCAGCTGTTGGCCACGAGCTTGAGCCGGGTCGCGCTGCCGGCGGCACCGTCCTCGCCGGTCCACACGGTGCGGGAGCCGACGGCGTCGAAGACGGGCGCCACCGCGTCCCGCGCGTCGGCCGGTCCGGCGGCCAGGACGAGCAACTGGCCGACCTCGGCGGGCTGCCGGGTGCCGAGCACGGGGGCGTCGAAGAAGACCAGGCCGTGTTCGCGGGCGAAGGCGGCGAGGTCGGGGAGCGCGTCCAGGCCGGCGGTGGTCGACTGCATCCACGCGGCGCCGGCGCGCAGGCCGGGGGCGGCGCGGCGCATGACGTCGAGGGCGGCCGGGCCGTCGTGGAGCATGGTGAGGACGACGTCGGCGTCCCGTACCGCCTCCTCAGGGCTGCCGGCGATGTGCACG
This sequence comes from Streptomyces sp. SID5910, assembly GCF_009862125.1. Lineage (GTDB taxonomy): Bacteria > Actinomycetota > Actinomycetes > Streptomycetales > Streptomycetaceae > Streptomyces. Next base: position 7,075 of record NZ_WWHX01000200.1, on the reverse strand, counting down.
CCGTCGGCGGCCAGCGGCTCGGCCTTGTCCCGGCTGCGGTTCCAGGCGCGGACGGTGAGTCCGGCGCGGGCGAGGTTGCGGGCCATCGCGGCGCCCATGATGCCGGTACCCAGGACGCTCACGGTGAGCTTGTCGGTCATGACGTCGGCTTCCTGTTCTCGTGCTGGTGCTCGGTGCTCGTGCCTTGTGCCTCGTGCCTCGTGCCTCGTGCCTCGTGCCTCGTGCGGAGGGTGGCCGGAGATCAGCCTGCCATCCGGTCGGGGCCCGTGCCGACCGGTACGGGCCCCGCGGGACGCGTCGCGTACGGTACGGCCGTGAACGCCTTCACCCGCAGCAGCGACGACAGCGACGCGCACGTACCCGGCCGCCACGGCGCCTCCGCGACCACGGAGGCCGACCCGCGGCAGGTGGGCCCGGTGCGTACCGAGTATTCGCCCGCGCACGACGGGGACCCGGATCCGGGCGAGATCGTCTGGACGTGGGTGCCGTACGAGGAGAACGACGGACGCGGCAAGGACCGGCCCGTGCTGGTCGTGGCCCGGGAGGCGGCGGGCACGGTGCTCGCCGTGCAGCTGTCCAGCAAGCGGCACGAAGGCGACCGGGACTGGGTGCCGATCGGCAGCGGGCCGTGGGACCGGTCGGGGCGGGACTCCTGGGTGGCCGTGGACCGGGTGCTGCGGCTGCACGAGGCCGGCATGCGCCGCGAGGCGTGCGCGCTGGACCGGATGCGGTTCGACCTCGTACGGCGGCGGCTCGGCGAGCGCTACGGCTGGAGCTGACGCCCGCCGGCGGCCTCCGGCCGGCCCCGCGCGAACGCGGCGCGGACGGTGCCCCGCGGGCGCGCGGTCATGGCGCCACCCCCGTGGACGCCATGAGCGCGCGCGGCGCGGACTCCCCCGTCGTGCTCATGCGGGAATCCTGGGTGATGCTGGTGATGCGGCGCAACGGCATTTCCCGGCCCGGGGAAACGACGGGAGAAGACCCCGGAAACGGTCGGGTCGGAGAGATTGCCGAGCAGGAACGTCCCGATATGCACCCTTGTGCGGAGCGGCGCGAGGGTCTTGGGTGGGACGAGTGTGCCGACCCGGCCCACCAAGAACAGGGTCGGCGACATGGTGGAATCTCAGGAGGATCCCGACATGTCCGATGCGGTAGGTGGCTGTACGCGGCCACGCACCACCGTCACGGAGGCCGAGGTCGAGGCGCTGGTCCACGGCATCTGCTTCAAGACCGGCCCGCCCGCGCGCCTCGGCGTCGAGGTGGAGTGGCTGGTCCATGAGCTGCGCTCGCCCCGGCTCCCCGTGACGCACGAACGACTCGAAGCGGCCTACGCCGCGCTGGAGGGCGTCGCCCTGAGCTCGGCGCTGACCGTGGAACCCGGCGGCCAGCTGGAGCTGAGCTCGCTGCCCGCCGCCTCCCTCATGGAGTGCGTCGACACCGTCCGGGCCGACCTGGACGCCGTCCGCGCGGTCCTGCGGGAGGACGGTCTCGCCCTCGTCGGCCTGGGCCACGAGCCCTGGCACCCGCCGCGCCGGTATCTGCGCCGGCCGCGGTACGACGCGATGGAGGCCAGCCTCGACCGCGCCGGCCCCGGCGGCCGGTTCATGATGTGCGCCACCGCCTCCGTGCAGGTGTGCCTGGACGCCGGACACGAGGAGCCCGGCCAGCTCGGTCATGTACGCCGCTGGTGGCTCGCCCACCAGCTGGGCGCGGTCCTGCTGGCCGCGTTCGCCAACTCCCCGCTGTCCGGCGGCCGGCCCACGGGCTGGCGGTCCACGCGGCAGCTGCGGTGGACGCAGATCGGCGCCGGCCGGGCGGGCGGCCCGCCGCTGGACGCCGACCCGCGCCGCGCCTGGGCTCGCCATGTGCTGGACGCTCCGGTGATGTGCGTACGCCGGGACGGCGGCCCGTGGGACGTACCGGACGGCATGACCTTCCGGGAGTGGACCAGGACCCGGTCGCCGAGACCGCCGACCGGGGAGGACCTCGACTACCACCTCACCACGCTGTTCCCGCCGGTCAGGCCGCGCGGGCATCTGGAGCTGCGCATGATCGACGCGCAGCCCGGGGACGACGGCTGGATCGTGCCGCTCGCCGTGACGGCGGCGCTGTTCGACGACCCGGAGGCCTCCGAGACCGCCTACCGGGCCGTGAAGCCCCTCGCGGAGCGCACCCTCGGCCTGCGGGCCCCGCACAACCCGCTGTACCGGGACGCGGCCCGCGACGCCCTGACCGACCCGGAGCTGCGGGAGGCGGCCGGCATGTGCTTCGCGGCGGCGCTGGACGCGCTGCCCCGGATGGGCGCCGGCACCGGGGTGACGGACGCGGTCGCGGGGTACCTGGACCGCTATGTCGCCCGGGGCCGCTGCCCCGCCGACGACCTGCTGGACGCCCACGACGGCGCGGGCACCGGCCCGCACGGGAGGAAGACCCGCCCATGACCGACTCCGCCACGCACCCCGCCGGCGGCCCGGCCACGGGCCCCACCACCGAGACCCCCGCCGAGGCCACCCCCGCCGCCCCGGTGGACCCCGAGACGCTCCGTGAACGGGTCCTGGCCACGCTGGTCACGGCCCGGGAGCGCACCACGCTGCTGACCAGCTGCGTGGAGGGACCCGACCTGACCGCCCAGGTGTCGCCGCTGATGTCCCCGCTGGTGTGGGACCTCGCGCACATAGGCAACCAGGAGGAACAGTGGCTCCTGCGCGCCGTCGGCGGCCAGGAGGCGATACGGCCCGAGATCGACAGCCTGTACGACGCCTTCGAGCATCCACGCGCCGAACGCCCCGCCCTGCCGCTGCTGCCGCCGGAGGAGGCCCGCCGGTACGCGGCGGACGTGCGCGGCCGGGCCCTGGACGTGCTGGAGGGCGCCGCGTTCCACGGGACGCGGCTGACGGAGGCGGGCTTCGCCTTCGGGATGATCGCCCAGCACGAGCAGCAGCACGACGAGACCATGCTGATCACCCACCAGCTCCGCAGGGGCCCGCAGGCCCTGACCGCGCCCGATCCGGACCCGGTGCCGCTGTTCACCGGCCCGGCGGAGGTCCTGGTGCCCGGCGGCCCGTTCACGATGGGCACCTCGACCGAGCCGTGGGCCCTGGACAACGAACGGCCCGCGCACCGGCGCGAGGTGGCCCCGTTCTTCATCGACACCACCCCGGTGACGAACGCCGCGTACCAGGCGTTCATCGAGGACGGCGGCTACGACGAACCGCGCTGGTGGAGCCCCGAGGGCTGGGACCACGTCCGCCGCCACTCGATCAGGGCCCCGCTGTTCTGGCGCCGGGACGGCGGGCAGTGGCTGCGGCGCCGCTTCGGCGTCACGGAGGCGGTGCCGCCCGACGAGCCGGTGGTGCACGTGTGCTGGTACGAGGCCGACGCGTGGGCCCGCTGGGCCGGGCGGCGGCTGCCCACCGAGGCCGAGTGGGAGAAGGCCGCCCGGCACGACCCGGCCGGTGACCGCTCGACGCGCTATCCGTGGGGCGACGCCGACCCCGGCCCGGAGCACGCCAACCTCGGCCAGCGGCATCTGCGTCCGGCGCCCGCCGGCAGCTATCCGGCCGGCGAGTCCCCGCTCGGGGTGCGGCAGTTGATCGGCGACGTCTGGGAGTGGACGTCGAGCGACTTCGCCCCGTACCCCGGCTTCCGGGCGTTCCCGTACCGGGAGTACTCGGAGGTGTTCTTCGGGCCGGACCACAAGGTGCTGCGCGGCGGTTCGTTCGCCGTGGACGCGGTGGCCTGCCGGGGCACGTTCCGCAACTGGGACTACCCGATCCGGCGGCAGATCTTCTCCGGCTTCCGCACCGCCCGCAGTGCGGAGGCCTCCTGATGTGCCGTCACCTGGCCTACGTGGGCCCCGCCGAGCCGCTGGGGCGGCTCCTGGTGGAGCCCGCGCACGCCCTGTACCGCCAGTCCTGGGCGCCCCGGCGCCAGCGGTACGGCACGGTCAACGCCGACGGGTTCGGCGTCGGCTGGTACGCCGACGGCGACCCGGCACCGGCGCGCTACCGCCGGGCCGGACCGATCTGGGCCGACCAGTCCTTCGCCGACCTGGCGCGGGTGGTGCGCACCGGCGCGCTGCTGGCCGCCGTACGGGACGCGACGCTGGCGGGTGCCGACGCGGAGGCCGCGGCGGCGCCGTTCGCCGCGGGGCCCTGGCTGTTCAGCCACAACGGCGCCGTGGCCGGCTGGCCCGGCTCGCTCGCGCCGCTGACCGGGTCGCTGCCCGCCGAGGAGCTGCTGTCGCTGGAGGCCCGCAACGACTCGGCGCTCGTGTGGGCGCTGGTCCTGCACCGGCTGCGCACCGCGGGCGCGGGCGAGCCCCGGCCGCGCGCCGACGCGCGGGCGCTGGCCGACACGGTCCTGGAGGTCGCCGCGGCCTCCCCCGCCTCCCGGCTCAACCTGCTGCTCACGGACGGCGAGACCATCGCGGCCACCGCCTGGGGCGACACCCTCTGGTACCTGGCCAGGCCCGGCGGCGGCACGGTCGTCGCCTCCGAGCCCTACGACGACGACCCGCACTGGCAGGAGGTCCCCGACCGCACCCTGCTCGCGGCGAGCGGCACGGACGTGCTGCTGACGCCGCTCGAAGACCCGCGCGAGAACGCCCTGGTGCCCGCGGCCACGGCCGCTTCCGGATCTGCGAAGGAGTCCCGCACGTGAGCCCGTTCCGCCTCACCCGCACGCTGCCCGAGGACGCCACGGACGCCGCCCTGCGCGCCGACGTCCTGGCGGGCCTGTCGAGTACGCCCAAGTCGCTGCCGCCGAAGTGGTTCTACGACGCCCGGGGCAGCGAGCTGTTCGAGGAGATCACCGGGCTGCCCGAGTACTACCCCACCCGGGCGGAGCGGGAGATCCTGCTCAACCGGGCCGGGGAGATCGCCGCCGCGACCGGCGCCCGCACCCTGGTCGAACTGGGCTCCGGCTCCTCGGAGAAGACACGGCACCTGCTCGACGCGCTGACCAAACTGGACGCGTACGTGGCGGTCGACGTCAGTGAAAGCGCCCTCACCCAGGCGGGGGACGCGATCGTCGCAGAGCGGCCGGGGCTCCAGGTGCACGCGCTGATCGCCGACTTCACCGCCGGGCTCACGCTCCCGGACACGCCGGGCCCCCGGCTGGTGGCGTTCCTCGGCGGCACGATCGGCAATCTGCTGCCCGCCGAACGGGCCGCGTTCCTGACGTCCGTCCGGGCCCTGCTCCAGCCCGGCGACGGGCTGCTGCTGGGCACGGACCTGGTCAAGGACGAACGGGTGCTGGTGCGGGCGTACGACGACGCGGCCGGGGTGACGGCCGCGTTCGACAAGAACGTCCTGGCCGTGATCAACCGCGAACTGGGCGCCGACTTCGTGCCCGCGGCGTTCGACCACGTCGCGGTGTGGGACGCGGAGCGGGAGTGGATCGAGATGCGGCTGCGCTCCCGCACGGCGCAGACGGTGAAGGTCCAGGCGCTCGACCTGGCCGTGGACTTCGCCGCCGGCGAGGAGGTGCGCACCGAGGTGTCCGCCAAGTTCCGCCGCGAGGGCGTGCGGACGGAACTGGCCGCGGCCGGCCTGGACCTCACCCACTGGTGGACCGACGCCGAGGGGCGCTTCGCGCTGTCGCTGAGCCAGGTGCAGTGACACGGACGCGCCGAGCCGGGTGTGCCGCTCCGGCATACCCGCCGCGGCGCACCCGGCGTCGCGTCAGCGGCCGTCGCGTCAGCGGGAGTCCGGATCCAGAAGGTCGGTGATACGGCCGGAGGCCCGCTCGGCCTCCGGCCCCGCCTCGGCGCCCTTGAGCACCTTGGTCATGTACTCCTTGACCGGGTTGTCCGCCTCGACCGCGCCCCACAGGGGCGTGCCGGGCGTCGCCCGGCCCTGCGCCGCACCGGCGGCCATCGCCTCGACCCCGTCCTCGCCGGCGACGTCCGCGGCCAGCGACTTCTTGTTGGGGACGTAGTTCATGGTGCGGGCCAGGTCGGTGTTCCACTTGGCCCCGGTGAGGGCCTCCAGCACGGCGACGGCGCCGTCCCGGTCGTCGGTGTTCTCCGGTACGACGAGGTCGGAGCCGCCGGTGAACACGGCACCCGGCTTGTCGGCGCTCTTGCCGGGCACGGGGAAGAAGCCGATCTTGTCCTTGAGTCCGGGGTTCTCGCGCAGGACGGACTGGGCCTGGCCCGGCACCGCGATGATCTGGGCGACCTGCCCCTTGGCGAACACTCCGGCCTGCGGCGGGTGTTCCTCGTCGGCGTCGACGGGTCCCTCGCCCAGGGCCTGGAGTTCGCGGTAGAAGTCCATGCCGCGCAGGGCGGCCGGGCTGTCCAGGGCGCCCGTCCAGATGCCGCCGCTCTCCTTGGCGAGGTCGCCGCCCTCGTCCCAGATGAAGCCGGACAGCGTGTACCAGTCCTGCCCGGCCAGGTAGATGCCCTGGCCGGCGCCCTCGTCGAGCTTCTTGGTGGCGGTGAGCCACTCCTCGCGGGTGCGGGGCGGCTCGGTGATGCCGGCCTGCTGGAACAGGTCCTTGCGGTAGATGACGACGCGGTTGGCGGCGTACCAGGGGACGCCGAACTGCTGGGACAGGTACTCCCCCGGTTCGGCGAGGCCGGGCAGCCAGTCGCGGATGCCCCAGTCCCGCATCGACTCCAGCGTCAGGTCCTCCAGCCGGCCGCCCTCGGCGTACTGCGGGACCTGGGTGTTGCCGACCTCGATGACGTCCGGCTGCGCGCCGCCGCCGTCGGACTTCAGCGCGGACTGCACCTTCTCGCCGATGCCGGTCCACTCCTGGATGCGGACGTCGAGGCGCAGGTCGGGGTGCTCGCGTTCGAAGTCCTCGGTGAAGCGCTTCAGGAAGTCCTCCGAGGCGCTGCCCTTCATCAGCCACACGGTGACGGCGCGCCGTCCGCTCCCGCTGTCGCCCGGCATCAGGCCGCAGCCGCTGAGCAGGGAGGCCGAGACACAGACAAGGGCGAGGAGGCGACGTCTCACGAGGGGTCCTTCTGGTCGAACAGGTGTCGGTGACGGACCGGGTGGGTCCGGCGCACGCGAAGGGAGACCCGACGTGGGGGGACGAGCGTGAGGCTCGTACGGGTGTCTGG
>NZ_WWHX01000199.1 GCF_009862125.1 Streptomyces sp. SID5910 | reverse complement strand
TCACCGGGCCCATGACGGGGCCGGCGAGGGCGGCGAAGACGTTGTCCGAGGTGTCGGGGTTCGCGAGTCCCAGGCCCCGGTCGCCGGAGCCCACGATCATCTGCGCGGCGACGCCCGTCAGCAGGTACGAGCCGACGAGCACGACCATGGCGACGAGCGCCGCGCGGCCCGGCGTACGGCTGCTGCCGCTGGTCTCCTCGTTGGCGGTGAGACAGGCGTCCCAGCCCCAGTACATGAAGATCGACAGCGACAGGCCGGCCGTGAACGCCGCGAAGGACTGGACGGCGAACGGATTCAGCCACGACCAGGAGAAGTGGGCCGAGGTGGGGAAGTCCGCGCCTCCGGCCTTGGTGAAGGCCATGATCACGAAGACCGCCAGGACCACCAGTTGCAGCGCCACCAGGGTGTACTGGAGGCCCTTGGTCGCCGTCATGCCGCGATAACTGATCACGGTGGCGACGGCGATGAGCGCCAGGCAGGTCACGATGTGGACGGCCTTGTTCCCGTCGAGTGCCGCCACCGAGTCGCTGCCGGTGATCTCGCCGGCGAGCAGCCAGAAGTAGGAGGTGGCCACGCCGGCCAGGTTCGACAGCACGATGATCGTGGCGATGACCAGGCCCCAGCCGCACATCCAGCCCACGCGCGGGCCGAAGGCCTTGACCGTCCAGGTGAACGAGGTGCCGCAGTCGGGCATGGCCTTGTTCAGCTCGCGGTAGGCGAAGGCGACGAGCAGCATCGGCAGGAAGCCGGCGAGGAACACGGCGGGCATCTGTACGCCGACCTCGCCGGCGGTGGAGCCGAGCGTCGAGGTGAGGCAGTACACCGGAGCGACGGTGGAGACGCCGATGACCGCGCTGCCCAGCAGGCCCACGGAATTGCCGCCCAGGCCCTTGCTTCGCATGCCGTCGGCAGGGGCCCCACCGTCTTTCGCGGTGGCCGGGGAACGCGTGTCCAGCTGAGTCATGAACAAGACGTTAAATCCTGCGATTTCCGTTGTTCGGCCGCTTGATGTGGACTAAGGGCCACGGCTACAACCTGGAATTCACACAGTCGATCGACGACATCCTCTCACTATCGAAGGCGCATCGAGCACAATGATCACTTGTTCCAAAGCGTGAGCGGTGAGTGTCCGATATTCGGTAACCGCATCACTGTCCGGATTGCGACGTCCGGAGCCTTCCGTGCGATCCGCGTCACACTCGCGCCCGGACGTCGTCCCGGGCCGGGTCATGGGGCGCAGCCGATGGCCGGCGGGACGACGTACCACTTCGTCACCGACGGCATCGCGTAGGCACCGGCCCGGGCGCGTGCGGCTGCCTGCGAGAGCGACGTGCTGGTCCACGGCGGTGCGACCACCGTCAACCAGAGCCTGGTCACTCATGTGACCTACCCCGTCCCGCACTGATCGCGAAATCACGCCAACCGGCCTTTCTCCGGGCGTATTTGCCTTCTCCCCGGGCACTCGCGGCGAAGGCCGACGGCACTTCCGCGAGGTCGGCCATCGTGAGGAGAGAGGAACATTCATGGGGAGCAGGGGGATGAAGGCGGCCTCGGTCGCGACAGCCGCCGTCATGGGAAGCGTCGCCCTGGCGGGCTGCGGCGGCGACAGCGAACCGGCGGCCGGCGGGTCCACCGCCTCGACGAGCGCGAGCAGCTCCGCCGGAGCCCGGCAGCAGGACACCACGGCTGTGCGCAACGCCTACGACAGAACGGCCGAGGCCGAGACCGCCAAGATGACGATGAAGGTGAAGGCCGACGCGAACGGCAAGTCGGTCACCGCCGACGGCCGCGGCGCCCTCGACCTGGCCGAGGGCGACAGCACCATGACCATCACCGCCGAGGGCCAGAGCATCGAGCAGCGGGTGGTCGACCAGGTCCTCTACCAGAAGGCGCCCGACCAGAAGGCCGCCGGCGGCAAGCCCTGGATGAAGATCGACCTGAAGCGGGTGGCCGGTCAGCAGGGCGCGAACCCGCAGCAGATCGGTGACCCCGCCCAGTCCGCGGCCTACGCGAAGGCGGTCACCGACAAGGACGTCTCCGAGGTCGGCACCGAGAAGATCGGCGGCGTCGACACCACGCACTACAAGGTCTCGATCGACGTCGCGAAGCTTCCCGGCGGCGCGCAGCTCGGCAAGCAGATCGGCCCGACGCTGCCCATGCAGATCTGGCTGGACGACGAGGGCCGCATCCGGCGCCAGCAGATCGACATGGCGCTCAAGGCCCCCGCCTCCGCCCAGCCGGAGAGCAGCGCGGCGCCCCAGCAGGTGAAGGTCAGCACGCTGATGGAGTTCTCCGACTTCGGCACGGACGTCGAGGCCGAGGCACCGCCGGCCGGCCAGGTGACCGACGTGACGGACCAGGTGGCGCAGGGCGGTCAGACACAGAACTGACCGCTGGGGGATGCCGGGGCCGGCTGCTCCGTACTCCGCTCAGCCGGCCCGCCCCACCCCCTCCTTGACGCCGCTCAGCCGGCCCGCCCCGCCCGCTCCCGGATGCCGCTCAGCCGGCCCGCTCCGCCAGTTCCTTGATGCCGAGCAGCGTGCCCTCGATCCCGGCGCGGAGCTCCTTCAGGCGCAGGGCGACGATCTCGTCCTCCCGGTCCGGCCGGTGCTCGACGGCGAGCGTGACGCCGCTGCGGCCCGGTCCGAGGACGGCCGTCTGGCGCAGGCGGGTGCCGTCGCCGTCGGCGTCGAGTTCGTAGCACCAGGAGGCCAGCGCCTTCGCGGGGTCGTGGGCCGGCTCCCCGAAGCGGCCGTCCTCGTCCAGGACGGCCCAGGCGAACACGCGGTGCTCGTCCAGCGTCACGACCTGGGAGACGGTGCGCCACTCCCCCAGCAGACGATGGCTGTTGTGTCCCTCGAAACGCGCGCCGACCGCTGGACGCAGCGCGCCGTCGAGCCAGGCCACCCGCTGGAGCTCCGGGCTGAGCCGGGCCGGCAGATGGATGTCGGTCACCAGATCCCAGACGCGCGGCACGGCCGCCCCGATCCGCACGTCGCACCGCACCTGTGGAAGCTCCGCAGAGCCCATGTCGTCCCCTCCGTCTCCGCCGGGCGCCGCCCCGCGAGGGGCCGGTGTCCGCAGCAACCCGAGCTCGCAGGCTAGCCGAGGCCACTCTCCGTGATGCCGGTGGCCAGAGGTAGGAGGGGCGGACTAAGCTTCCGGCGCCTCGGCAGCACAGGGACGGCCGCGGAAGAGCCAGGTGGAGGACCGATGCCGGAGCAGACCGCAGTGCCCGGGCGCACGCCCGCGACGGAACGGCGGGAGGACGCCGGCCCGGCCGCCGTGCAGCGGCTGCGGCGCCGTCTGGAGCGGCTGATCGGCGTGGCCGCCACCGAGGGCAACGAGCTCACCGCGCTGCGCAACGGCGACGAGATCTTCCCGGCGATGCTGGCGGCCATCCGGTCGGCGGAGCACACGGTCGACATGATGACGTTCGTGTACTGGCGGGGCAGCATCGCCCACGACTTCGCCTCCGCGCTCGCGGACCGGGCCCGGGCCGGGGTCCGGGTACGGCTGCTGCTGGACGGGTTCGGCGCCAAGGAGATCGAGCAGGAACTGCTCGACAGCATGGACGACGCCGGTGTGCAGGTGGCCTGGTTCCGAAGACCGCTGTGGCTGTCGCCGTTCAAGCAGAACCACCGCTGCCACCGCAAGGCGCTGGTGATCGACGAGCACACGGCGTTCACCGGCGGTGTGGGGATAGCCCAGGAGTGGTGCGGCGACGCCCGCACCCCGGACGAGTGGCGCGACACGCACGTCAAGGTGCGGGGCCCCGCCGTGGACGGCGTCGCCGCGGCGTTCGCCCAGAACTGGGCCGAGTGCCACGACGACCTCTACGACGACCGGGACCGGTTCACCGAGCACACCCAGCCCGGGACCTCCGTCGTCCAGGTGGTGCGCGGTTCGGCCAGCTTCGGCTGGCAGGACATGCAGACCCTGATCCGGGTGATGCTCACCTCCGCCGAGCACCGCTTCCGCCTGGCCACCGCCTACTTCGCGCCGGACACCTACTTCATCGACCTGCTGTGCGCCACGGCACGGCGCGGGGTGCGGGTGGAGATCCTGCTGCCCGGCCCGCACACCGACCAGCGGGCCTGCCAGCTGGCCGGCCAGTACCACTACGCGCGGCTCCTCGACGCGGGCGTGTCGATCCGCCAGTACCAGCCGACCATGATGCACGCCAAGATCATCACGGTGGACGGGGTGGCCTCGCTGATCGGCTCCACCAACTTCAACCGGCGCTCCATGGACCACGACGAGGAGGTCATGCTCGCCGTGCTCGACGAGGAGTTCACCGCCGGTCTCGACCGGGACTTCGACGCGGACCTCGAACGCAGCGTCGCGATCGACCGGGCCCGCTGGAGGCGCCGGGCCGCGCTCCAGCGGGTGCGGGAGGCCGCGGTGCTGCCCGTCCGGCGGTTCCTGTAGGCGTTCCGGGCGCGGCTTGTCCCCGCTCGGGGCACCGCACTACGTTGCGGTCGTGGATCTCTTCTCACGCTCCTGGACGGCGCTGCGCGCCGCCGTCGCCGACCTCCCCGACGAGGACTACGCGAAGCCGTCCGGCTGCGCCGGCTGGCTCGTGCGGGACCTCGTGTGCCATCTGGTCATCGACGCGCAGGACGTCCTGATCACCCTCGTCACCCCGGCCCGGACGGAACCGACCGTCGACGCGGTGTCGTACTGGAAGGTCGGGGACCGGCCGCCGACCGGTGAGGACCCCCTCGACGCGCTGATCGTCCGGCTGGCCGCCGCGTACGAGGATCCGCGGCTGCTCGCCTTCCACCTCGACGACGTCGGTTCCGCCGCGGGCCGCGCCGCCGCGCTCGCCGACCCCGGCGCCCGGGTGAGCACCCAGGACGAGGTCCTCACCGCCGGCGACTACCTCACGGCGTACGTCCTGGAGTGGACCCTGCACCACCTCGACCTGATCGCGCACCTCCCGGACGTGCCGGGGCCGCCGGCACAGGCGCTGGCGCACTCCCGCGGGGCGCTGGAGAGGATCGCCGGCGCCGCGTTCCCGGCGTCGTTCACCGACACGGACGTGCTGCTCGTGGGAACCGGCCGCCGGGCGCCGACCCGCGCGGAGGAGGAGGCACTGGGCGGGCTCGCCGCGCGACTGCCGCTCGTGCTCGGCTGACGCCGGCCGGGAGGCGGGCGGCGGGACGGAGTTGACCCTCGACCTGGTCAAGGGCCCACAGTCGGCGGCGTGGAGAACGAGATGCGCAGCATCGGGGAGACGGCCCGCGACAGTGGCCTGGGCGTGAGCGCCCTGCGGTTCTACGACCGCGCCGGGGTACTGGTCCCCGCCCGGGTGGATCCGGTGAGCGGCTACCGCTGGTACGCGCCGGAACAGGTGGAGGAGGCCCGGGTCCTGGCCCGGCTGCGGCGGACCGGGATGCCGCTCGCCGACATCCGGCTGGTGCTGGCCGGCTGGTCCGGCCCGGACCCCGGCCTGGTGCGGACCCTCCTTCAGGCGCATCTGCGCCGCCTCGAACAGGGGCTGTCCGACGCCCGCGACGAGTTCTCCACGCTCCGCGTCCTGCTCGACCAGAGGGAGAACCCCATGACGTCGCTCCGCACCGGCACCGTCCGGCTGTCCGTCCCCGCGCCCGAACTGGCCGCCGCGCTGGACGCGGTCCGTTTCGCGGCCGGCTCCGACCCCGAACTGCCGGTGCTCGGCGGGGTCCTGTTCGACCTGGAGGACGGTGTGCTGCGCCTGGTGGCCACCGACCGGTACCGGCTCGCCGTGGCGCGTGTCGGCGCCGCCGGCCACGACGGGCCCCGGGTACGGGCCGTCGTGCCCGCCCCGCTCGCCGACGCGATGCGGGCGCTGCTGACCGGCGAGGAGACCGTCCGGCTCACCGTGGACGGCGACCGGGTGACGCTCGACAGCGGGGACCGGCAGGCGGCCGGGCAGTGCCTCGCGCACGACTTCCCCGACTACCGCCGCCTCGTCCACCTGCCGTCCGGACGCCGGGCCGTCGTCGACGTGCCGGCCTTCCGGCGGGCCCTGGAGACCGGCCCCGTCCGCCCGGACGAGGCCGCCGGGCACGAGGTCGCCCCGCACGACGTCAGCGTGCTGCGGATCGCGGACGACGGCACGGTGGCCGTCTGCGAGGACGGCGACGACATCGCGGACCGCGTGGCCGTGAACCGCGCGTTCCTGCTGCACGCGCTCGCCGCCGGCGACCGGGACCGGCTGGTGCTGGAGTTCGGGGCTCCCACCGCGCCCCTCGCGGTCCGACGGACCGACGACGAGGACACGTTCTCCCTGCTGATGCCGGTCCGCCTGGAGAACTGACCGCCGCGCGGCGTTGTCAGTGGCCTGTCCTAGAGTTCCCAGCACTTGATCACTGCGGGTGCGGGGAGGCACGTATGGGGTGGGTGACGGCCGGGGACTACGAGGTCGCCCTGGACGACGGGAAGGTGGTGTGCCGCAACGCGGCCGGACGGCGGCTGAAGTCGGTGCCCGCCAAGCTCGGGGACGATCCGGCCGTGGTCGGGCTGCGGCAGCTCGCCGAGTGGCTGGAGCGGCACGAACGCCAGTGCCTGGCGGACGTGGAGCGGTGGATGGTCCGTTCGCTGCCCGTGCCTCTCGACGTCCTCACCCGGGTGTGGCCCGACCCCGCCTGGCGGTCCGCGCTGCGCGACCTCGTGGTCACCGGGGCGGACGGCGAGGTCGCCGGGTTCCTGCGGGACGCCGACCCCGAGCGCGGGCTCGGCCTCGTCGACCTCGACGGCGACACCGTGCGCATCGCCCCCGCCCTGGTCCGCCTCCCGCACCCGGTGCTCCTGGAGGACCTGGAGGAACTGCGGGAGTTCGCCGTCGAACTCGGCGTAGAGCAGCGCGCCCAGCAGCTCTTCCGCGAGGTCTGGCACCGGCCCGCCGGACTCGACGCCGAGGCCGTCTCCGTCGAGGAGTACGCGGGCGGCACCTTCCGGGAACTGCGCTTCCTGCACGGGCGGGTCACCCAGCTCGGGTACCGCGTGCGCGGCGGATACGCCGTCTGCTCCGTGCGCGAGGAAGGGCGGGGCGTCGAGGCCCGCGTCTGGGTCGGCGACTACGAGGGCTACGAGGAGACGGAGACCGGCCCCCTGACGTGGACCGACACCGCCGGGCAGGTGCTGAAGCTCGGCCGCGTCGGGCCCGTGGCCTGGTCGGAGGGCATGCGCATGGCGGCGGCGCTGTACGCCGGGCGGGACATCGAGGACGAGGAGCGGGCGGCATGAACGGGACGAACGACGCCGGCGGGCACCTGTCCGCCGCCCCGGGCTCCGGTTCCGGCTCCGATTCCGTCGGGTACGACGACGCGACGGCCGCCGCGCTGCTGGAAGCGGGCGCGGTCCTGCCGCCGGGGAGCACCGGCCGCGAGGACGCCGACACCCTCACCGTCCGCACCTACGCGCACCCCGCCCTCGGGGACCGCAGCGTCGTCCGGCTCGTGCCGGGCACGCTCGGCGACGCAGAGGACCTCGCGCTGGACTTCCTCGGGCTGGCCCGGGAGGCGGAGACGCCCGAGGTCGGGCAGGTGCGCCGGGAGACCCTCGGATTCCCGGCCTGGGCCCTGGTCAACGACCCGGCGAACGGGCATCACGCGCTGGCCCTGGTCAAGGACGTCGAGCGGCTCGCCCGGCAGGCCAAGTCCCGTCCCGGCACCGCCAAGGAGGGCTTCGAGGAGCTCGGCGACCGGCTCGGCCGGGCCGTGCCGCACTTCCTGCCCACCTTCTACGAGCAGGCCGCCCGCATCTTCCTCCAGCACGACAACACCACCTACGCGGGCGCCTTCTTCGGCAAGGCCCGCGACGCCGAGCGGGTGCACGCGCTCACCGTCGACGAGGAGCGGCAGCGGGCCGTCTTCCTGGAGTTCGCCTTCGCCGGGGCACTGACGGTCAAGGCGCTCAAGCAGCATGTGAAGGACCTCTCCGCGCGGCTCGACGGCACGCACGCGTGGGACCAGTTCCGGCAGTTGACCGTGGAGCGCTGCGCGGCGGGCCTGCCGCCGTACGCGTCGCTGCCGCAGGACGCCCGGGTGCTCATCAAGGCCGCGGGGCTGCCCCGCGTCGAGACCGAGTGCGCCCTCGTCGCCGACCTGATCGCCTCGCCCGCCGCCGTGCGGGCGCCCGCCTCCTTCTGGACCGCCTACCGGGCCACCCTGACCGTCCTCGCCGGACAGCGGCCGGACGTACGGGCCCGGTTGCTGGAGATCATGCCGGCCGGGCTGGACCGCACGACCGAGGCCGACGAGTTCTGGCTGGAGCTGCTGACCGAGTGCGGCGCCGACCGGCTGCTCACCGGGGAGACCGACGAGACCGGAGTGACCGGCGGCGGTGACCGGGCCGACGGTGCCGCCGCGGCCCAGGCCGACGGCGCGGCCGAGCGCGTGGACGCGGCCGAGTGGCTGAGCCGGTGGGCCGCCCATCGCAAGCACGGCGCCACGGTCAGCGACCGCTCGCCGGCCACTCTGGACCTCGTCGCCCGCATGGCGCCGCGGCTGCGCGCCGACGGCCGGCCCGTCGACCTGTTCAGCGGCCGCCGGTACACCGGCGTCGACATCGACCTGCTCGACCTGTGCGCCGCCGAGGACGTCCCGCTGGCCCTCCCGGAGCCCGGCACCGAGGTCCACATGAGGCTGCCCGACTGGGTGCTGTCCGAGGACCGGCCCGGTCGGCGCGACCTGGCCGCCGTCGCCGCGGACCCGAGGCTGCGGCCCCTGCTGCTGCACGCCGTCGGCGCGGTGGGCGGCGACCGGAACGGCTCCCGGGCACTGGAGCCTCTCGCCGAGCACCCCGTCCTCGGCGACGTGCTGCGCGAGTGGCTGGACGGCGCGGTCGGCGAGCTCACCGGCACGTCGGGCCTGCCCGGCGCCCGCGCCGCGCTGAACCGGCTCAGCCCCTTCCGTTCCGTGGCCCCGCGCGTCAACCCCGAGGCGGTCGCCCGCGTCGCCGGGTACGCGACGGCTCCCCTGCTCGGACGCACCCTGCGGGCCGGCATCCTGGACGAGCTGGGCTGGCCCGCGCTCGACCAGGCCCTGCGGCTGCTCGACGCCGAGCTGCGCAAGGACCGCGACAACGCGCTGACCGTGAACGAGGCCTGGCCCTGCCTGATCCTGTCCCGCGGGAACAAGGCGCTCGTCGTGGGGCCGGACGGCGTCGTCCTCGAACACGAGCTGCGGATACCGGTCGATCTGAGGCGCTGGGAGCGCCCGCAGTTCCGCTACACCGACGGTGAACTGCTGGTGGTGTGGTGGCACGAGGGCAAGCAGCACGGCTACTGGTCGTCCCGCCCGGCCGAGGTGATCACGCTCACCGGTGAGCGCGTGGCGCACGGCTGGTACGGCGACCACGCCGGCGCCCCGTCGATCCCGCTGCCCGGCGGCGGCCGGGTCACCGGCGGCCGCACGCTGCACGCCGGTGACACCGTCCTGCCCGCCGCCCGCCCCGTCCTCGGGGACGGCGCCCTGTTCTGGCGCCAGGGCCGGCAAGGGCGGCAGCGGGTGTGGCTGGAGTACGACCCGGAGACGGGCACCCACGGACGCGCCTCCCTGCCCGCCTTCCTGCGCTCCGGCATCCGGGACGACGCGACGCTGCTCCAGGACGAGTGCGAGACGCTGCCGCTCCAGCCCGGCATGGGGGACAGCCCGTTCGGCACCGACGGGAGTGTCGTCGGCCGGTGGGTGCGGGCCGAGGACGAGGCCGAGGAACTGCGCACGACCACCGGTACGCCCGACGGGCGCACCGTCACGCTGAGCACGTCACGGGGTGCGGCCCGCGCCGTTCCGCTCGGCGCGCTGCGGCTGCCCGGGGGCGCCGAGCCGGTCGTGGCCCGGGTGCACCGGCGGGTTTCCCTCTTCGCGCCGGACGACCGCACCGCGGGCGGCGAGCTGGGCCACGTCACGCCGAACGAGCGCGGCGGGACGTTCGCCGGGGGTACGCCGTTCGTGCCGCCGGTCGCGTTCTGGCACGCGCTGCGGCCCCGCGACGAGGCCGCGTCGGCCGTCCTGCGGTCCCTCACCGACGAGCGTGCCGCCGAGGCGCTGCGGGAGGCGGCAGAGGCGGTCACCGAACGGGAGGCCCAGGTGGCGGCCGCCCGCGCCACGGACAGCCCCGCCCCGACGGCCGGCGCCCAGAGCGCCGGTGGCGCTGGCACCGGTGGCCAGGGAAGCTCCGGTACAGCCGTGGACGCCGACGGCAAGCCCGTCGTGCCGAGCGTCGACGAGGTCGTACGCCGGGCCGTGTCCCGGTCGCTGCCCGGCCTCACCGACGAGCGGATGCTGACCGGCGTGGCGGGCCTGGTGCGCACGACGCTCCAGGTCGCCGCCCAGGCCACCGCGTTCGCGACGCCGCCCGTGGAGAAGCCGAAGCAGGACCGCCGGCTGAGCGAGGGCATGTTCGCGGACTACCGCCCCGAGCACGGCACCGACGAGATCCTGCGCAGGGCCACCTCCGGCCTGACCAGGGTGTGGGGAGGCTACGGCGGCAGGGACCAGTGGCACACGCTCCGTCAGGTCCGCGCCGTCAACCACGTGCTGTCGGGGAAGCCCGCCGACGGCAGGAAGCTGTCCGGCGACGACCGCCTCGCCGCCCTCGGCGACGGATGGCGCAGCGAGGAGCACACGGTCCCCGGCGTCGGCCTGGTCTGGCCGCCGCTGCTGGCCGTGCTGCGCCCGCTCGCCTACCGTGCCGCCTCGCCGGCCCTGCCCCCCGCCGAACGCGAGGCCCTGCTGCTCCTGCTCGAAGCGCTCTCGGAAGGGCCCCTCACCGCACCCGGGAACGCCCTGCGCGAGGTCGTCCTGAGCGAGCCGCGCGACAACAGGCAGCGCATCGGGCAGGTGATGCGCCGCGACGGCCGTACCGTCGTCGTCCTCGACTGCCACACCACCGACTACGCCCGCGACCGGGTCCACTGGCTCGCCCTCGACCACGATCCGACGGGCCGGTTCGGGGCCGTCGCCCACTTCGTCCTGGAGCGGGAGTACCGGCACACCCCGCCGCTGACGGCCGATGAGCTGACCGCCGTCGTCCGGCTGGGCCGGGAGAAGGACGCCGCTCCCTGGCAGGCCGAGGCACCCGCCGCGCTCGCCGAGGCGACGGGCGGGGCGCTGGGCCCCGCCCAGGCCGCGGTGCTGCTATCGGGGCATCCGGAGTAAGCGGGCGCCGAGGCGCTGGCCGCGACCGGCCTGAAGCCGCGTCAGTTCGCCGCGGCCAAGGGCATGCTCAGCTCCCTCACCGAGGAGGACCGGGCGCTGCTCATCGGCGCCCTGCTGCCCGAGGAGCCCGCCGGCCTGTGGACGTCCGGGCCCGACACGCGGGCGGCGGGCCGGGTGTGGGCCGAGCGCCTCGGCTCCCTCGTCCGCGTGCCCGAGGACCTGGCCGCCTGCCTCGACGGGCTGCCGACCGGATACGCCGAGTCCGTCCTCAACCCGGCCCGCACGGCGTGGCTCAGCCGCACGACCGTGCAGCGGCCGGACAAGGAGGGCCGGCTGGTCGCGGAGGACCCCGCCGCGGTGCCCGGACGACACCACCTGACCGGCGGGCTCGCCGCCCTCACCTCCCTCGCCTACGCCCTGCCCCACGGCCACCCCCTGCGGGCCGCCCTGCCGGACGGCCTGGCCGCGCTGCGCCGCCGCGTCGCCGACCCCGCGCTGCTGCTCGACCTGAGCGTCGGATGGACCGAGAAGGACGGGTACACCGCCGCCGAGCTGCGCAAGGCGTACGGGCTGCCCGCCACCGGCGGCGCCGACGAGGACGGCACCACCTGGATCGGGGAGGCGCTCGCGCTGCGCCCGTGGCACGGTGACGCGGAGACGGTCCTGATCCGCCCGGCCGGGCTCACCGGTCCGGACGACGCCCTCTTCGGACTGCTCGAAGGACTCGTGGGCCCCGCGCGCGGGGTGGGCCTGCGGGCGCTGCGGACCCTCCTCGGCGACGAGCCGGCCCGGGCCGTCGCCGCCGGCCTGGACTCCGGAGGCCCTGTCGGGTACGCCCAGGACCCCACGGTCGGCGCGCCGGAACTCGTCACCGAGGTCGCCGCGGCCCACGGCCTGGGCGAGGACGCCGCGGTGCTCTACCTCCAGCTGCTCGCCCT
>NZ_WWHX01000198.1 GCF_009862125.1 Streptomyces sp. SID5910 | reverse complement strand
CGGGGTGCCGCTGCGCCCACCCGTGCCGCCCTGCGGCACGATTGCCCGCAGCTACGCCGTGCCGTTGTCCGTGTGTTCCGCGATGCGTTCGTGGTGGTGGATGACCTCCGCGATGATGAAGTTGAGGAACTTCTCCGCGAAGGCCGGGTCCAGTTTGGCGCTCTCGGCGAGGGCTCGCAGCCGGGCGATCTGCTTGGCCTCGCGGGCGGGGTCGGCGGGCGGCAGCTGGTGGCGGGCCTTGAGGTGGCCGACCTGCTGGGTGCACTTGAAGCGCTCGGCGAGCATGTGGACGACGGCCGCGTCGATGTTGTCGATGCTGTCCCGCAGCCGGGCCAGCTCCTCGCGGACGGCCTGGTCGGCGGCACCGGTACCGGTGTTGCTGGTGGTCATGGGCGATCACCCTACGGGCGGCCCGCGGGGCGCCGCACACCGTCTCAGGCCGTGAACGGCACGGCGTGTCGGTCGCGGCTCGTACAGTGGAGGCAGGATCAGGCGTCTTGGGGGTACGGGCGTGGCGAACGGCGGTCCGGTCGAGCACGGCTTCCCGCACCTGGAGACGGTGCGGTCCGCCGTCACGGCGCTGTACAGGCGTCTGTCGTACGACACCGTCCAGTCGTTCTCGGCCAGCGTGGCCCCGGCCGACGTGGCGTTCTGCGACACGGACGACCTGTATCTGGGGACGCAGCGGGTGGCCCGCGAGCTGGTGCGTCACTACCGGCTGCCGGACGCCCGGATGATCGTCTCCTTCCGGGAGATGACGCACGCGGCCCATGTCGAGCTGGCGGCGGGCCCGGAGTACTTCGTGGAGCTGAACGACCGCTTCCGCACGCATCGGCGGGACATCGGGGCGGCCCTCGCGCACGAGGTGATGCACGTGTACCTGCACCGCCTGGACCTGTCCTTCCCGGGGACGCGGGACAACGAGATCCTCACGGACACGGCGGCGGCGTATCTGGGCGCGGGGTGGCTGCTCCTTGACGCGTACCGGGAGGACGCGGTGTCGTCGCAGAAGCTGGGGTATCTGACGCCGGAGGAGTTCGGGTACGTGCTGGCCAAGCGGGCGCTGCTGTTCGGGGAGGATCCCGAGGTGTGGTTCACCAGTCCGCAGGCCGTCACGGCGTACGCCAAGGGCATGGCGCGGGCGCGCAGGGACGAGCAGCAGCCGCCGCTGACGGCGGCGGGGTGGGCGGGGCGCCGCCGGTACGCCCGGGACCGGCGGCACGCGCTGGATCCGCACGCCGCTCCGGTGACGGACGCCCCGTACGCGTTCCTGCCTGATGCGCGCGGGCCGCTGCGGGTGTCGTTCTCCTGCCCGACGTGCCACCAGCGGATCGGGGTGCCCGTGCGGGGGCGGGTGCGGGCGCGGTGCGGGCTGTGCCGGACGGTACTGGAGTGCGACACGTAGGCGGGCGGCGGCTGCTTCAATGCCCGCATGACGGAGATGATCAGGGAGCCCTGGGGGCTCAGTGTTTTCGGTGCGGGCAGTGTGCGGGCCGAACCGCAGCTGGTGCGGGTGGGGTTGACGGTGGATGTGCTGGCGCCGTCGCCGGACCGTTCGTTCGGTGAGGCGGGGGCGGCGGTGGCGCGGCTGCGGGAGGTGCTGCGCCGGCACGGAGTGCCGGACACGGAGGTGTCGGGTTCCCGGCTGCGGCTCAGCTCGGAGTACAGCGGCTACAACGGTGAGCGCGAGCTGCTCGGCTACCGCTGCCAGGCGTCGTACGCGGTGCGGACGGAGGCGCTGGACGGTCTTCAGCAGCTGCTCGTGGACGCGGTCGACGCGGGCGCGCACGGGATCGACCGGGTGGAGTTCGACGTCCACGACAAGGCGGCGCTGCGCGACGAGGCCCGCCGCAGGGCCGTGGCCGCCGCCCGCCGCAAGGCCGAGGTGTACGCGGAGGCGGCGGACGTGCGACTGGGCCCGGTGGTGCACATCCAGGACGTGAACGCCGAGTCCGGCCCGCAGTACCGCGGCCACAGCAGCGGCGGCGGCGACTCGTCCGGAGACCTGGCCCCGGGAATGGTGGAGGTCTCGGCGGGCGTGGTACTGGGCTACTCACTGAGACGCTGACCTGCGCGGTCCGTCAGTGCCGTGGCCGCACGATGCCCTGGGCGCGTGCGGCCACCAGCCACTTGGGGAACTCCCCCAGCAGCCGGTCGTACAGCTCGGCGTCGGAGATCCGGCGCGGGTCGCGGCCCGCGTGGAAGAACCCGGCGTTGTCGACCACCCGCTTGTCCGGCACGGCCAGCTCGTCGAGCTTGCGCAGGTACTCGAACTGGCGGCTGTCCGGGTCGCCGAAGCCGATGAACTGCCAGAACAGCGGGAGCCGTGCCGCCTTGCACAGATAGCGTTCGGCGGCGAGCCTGCTGGTCGGGCCCCCGTCCGTCTGGAAGACGACCAGGGCGGGATCACGCGCGCCGCTGTCGAGGTAGTGATCGACGACGACATCCATGGCCACGTGATAGTTGGTCCTCCCCATGTGCCCGAGGCCGGCCACGATCCGCTCCACGCGTCCCTGGTGGTCGGCGAGGGCGATCTCCGTGACGGCGTCGACGTCGGTGGAGAAGAACACCACGGGCACGGTGCCGTCGTCGTCGAGGTGCGCGGACAGTCCCAGCACCCGGTCGGCGAGTGCCTGGACGGTGCCGTCCCGGTAGTAGGGCTTCATCGAGCCCGAGTAGTCGACGACGAGGTACACGGCGGCCCGCGTGCCCTCCAGCCCGTGTTTCGTCAGGGACACACCGGCGCTCTTGTACAGGCTGACCAGCGCGGGCGCGGTCTCCTGCACCTTGGTGAGACTGATCGCGGCCATGCGGACTCCCCCTCGTGCGGCGGCGACTGGCTGCCGAGCGTACGGCAGTGCGGACCCCGCCTCTCAGCTGCTCCACAGATGTTCGATATTTTGTTCGCCGCCGTCCCCACCGGCTCACCGTCCGTCCGTCCCGAGGAGCCGGCCGTGGATTCCGAGTCCACCGTCACGACCTGCTACCGCCATCCCGCGGTGGAGTGTCATGTCCGCTGCACCCGCTGTGAGCGTTTCATCTGCCCCGACTGCATGCGCGAGGCGGCGGTGGGTCACCACTGCCCGGAGTGCGTGAGGGAGGGCGCGCGGTCGGTGCGGCAGGCCCGGACGATCGTCGGCGGCCGGGTCTCGGCGACGCCCCTCGTGACGTACGTCCTGATCGGTCTGAACGTCCTCGCCTACCTGGGCGAGCTGGTGCGCCCCGGGATCGTGGACCGGTTCTCGATGGTCGGCGCGCGTCTGGCGGGGCCGGACGGTGGCCATTACGTGTACCAGAGCGTGTTCCCGGAGGGCTTCCGCGCCGAGGGTGTGGTCGCCGGCGAGTGGGAGCGGATACTCACCAGCGCGTTCCTCCACCTGGAGCCCACCGAGGGCACGTTCGGCCTGCTGCACATCGTGATGAACATGGCCGCGCTGTGGCAGCTGGGCCGGGTGGTGGAGCCGATGCTCGGCCGCGTCCGGTACGCCGTCCTGTACGTGCTGGCGGCGCTCGGCGGTTCCGTGCTGGAGCTGCTGCTCGCGGACCCCGCCCAGCCCTCGCTCGGCGCCTCGGGCGCGGTCTTCGGCCTCGGGGCCGCGTACTACGTCCTGGCGCGGCGGCTGGGCGCGGACATGGCGCCCGTCAACCGCTTCATGGCGTTCCTGCTGCTGTGGCTGCTGATCTCCGCGGGCCTCACCTCGTGGCAGGGGCATCTGGGCGGTCTGCTGGCGGGCGGGGCGGTGGCTGCGGCGTTCGCGTACGCGCCCCGCGACGGGCGCCGGACGCTGGTGCAGGCGGGCGCGTGTGCGGGTGTGGTGGTGCTGCTGGCGGTGTCGGCGGCGGTCAAGGTGTCGGAATTGTCAGGTGGAGGTATTCCCCAGTGAAACGTGCCGGTGTGCTGCTCCTCGCGGCCGTCCCCGTGGTCGCCACGGGGGTGTACTTCCTCATGCCGACGGACTCGGCCGACGCCCCGGTGATTCCGCCCACGGCCACCACCCAGTCCTCCCGCGAGGACGCCAAGGACCGGGCCGAGCAGGAGCGGGAGGCGGACGACCAGCTGATAGCCGACCTGCCGCCGGGGCTCGCGGCCCCGGCGAAGAAGGAGCTGGCGCAGCAGCTGGTGTCCAGCGCGGAGAACTCGACCACGGACTGGCGCAGCGCCTACGGCACCATCGAGGACCTCGGGCAGGGTGACGGCTACACCGCCGGGATCATCGGCTACTGCACCGGCACCCACGACCTGCTCGCCCTGGTCGAGCACTACACCGAGGACCACCCGGACAACGGCCTGGCGAAGTACCTGCCGGCGCTGCGCCAGGTCGACGGCACCGACTCCCACGAGGGCCTCGACCCCGGCTTCACGGCCGCGTGGGAGGCGGAGGCGAGGCTTCCCGAGTTCCGCAAGGCCCAGGAGGAGGAGCGCGACCGGGTCTACTTCCAGCCGTCGGTGCGGCTGGCCAAGCTGGACGGCCTCGGCACGCTGGGCCAGTTCGTCTACTTCGACGCGATGGTCTTCCACGGCCCCGACAGCGACGCGGACGGCTTCTACAGCCTGCGCGAGCGGGCGATGAAGAAGGTGAAGACACCGGCCGACGGCGGGTCCGAGAAGGCGTATCTGAACGCGTTCCTCGACGTCCGGCACGAGGCGATGCTGGCCAAGCGGCCGGACATCGACACCTCCCGCGTCGACACGGCCCAGCGCCGGTTCCTGAAGGCCGGGAACATGGATCTGAAGACGCCGCTGGTGTGGGAGATGTACGGGGACACCTACAAGGTGCGCTGAACATGCGACGGCGCCTGCCCATTCGTCCGGTCGGGGACAGGGCAGGCGCCATCAGTGTTCCGCACGCCTTTGTGCGGGACGACTGTGTGGTTGTTCCGTCCGTCAGACCGCGAGGGCGCGGTCGGTCGGGCGGATCGGGGCCGGCAGGTCGCTGGCTCCGGTCAGGAAGCGGTCCGCGCCGCGTGCGGCGGAGCGTCCCTCGGCGATCGCCCAGACGATGAGCGACTGGCCGCGGCCGGCGTCACCGGCGACGAACACACCCGGCACATTCGTCTGGAAGTCGGCGTCCCGGGCGATGTTACCGCGTTCGTCGAGCTCCAGGCCGAACTGGTCGACCAGGCCGTTCTCCCGGTCGGTGCCGGTGAAGCCCATGGCGAGGGTGACCAGCTGGGCGGGGATCTTGCGCTCGGTGCCCGGCTTCGGCGTCAGCCTGCCCTCGATGAACTCGACCTCGCTCATGTGCAGCCACTGGACGTTGCCGTCCTCGTCGCCCTCGAAGTGGGTCGTGGAGACGGCGTAGACGCGCTCGCCGCCCTCCTCGTGGGCGCTGGTGACCTTGTAGAGCATCGGGAAGGTCGGCCACGGCTGGGCGACCGGGTTCCGCTCCTCACCGGGGCGGGGCATGATCTCCAGCTGGGTGACGGAGGCCGCGCCCTGGCGGTGGGCGGTGCCCACGCAGTCGGCGCCGGTGTCGCCGCCGCCGATGACGACGACGTGCTTGCCCTCGGCGGAGATCGGGGGCGCCACGTAGTCGCCCTCCTGGACCTTGTTGGCCAGGGGCAGGTACTCCATCGCCTGGTAGATGCCCTGGAGTTCGCGGCCGGGCACCGGCAGGTCGCGGGCGGTGGTGGCGCCGGCGGCGATGACGACGGCGTCGTACCGCTTCTTCAGGTCGGTCGCCTTGAGGTCGCGGCCGATCTCGACGCCGGTGCG
Source organism: Streptomyces sp. SID5910 (assembly GCF_009862125.1). Classification (GTDB taxonomy): domain Bacteria; phylum Actinomycetota; class Actinomycetes; order Streptomycetales; family Streptomycetaceae; genus Streptomyces. The sequence continues at coordinate 7,978 of NZ_WWHX01000198.1, read as the reverse complement.
GAAGCGGGTGCCCTCCGCGCGCATCTGCTCTATGCGGCGGTTGATGTGCCGCTTCTCCATCTTGAACTCGGGGATGCCGTAGCGGAGGAGGCCTCCGACGCGGTCCGCGCGCTCGTAGACGGCGACGGTGTGGCCGGCCCGGGTGAGCTGCTGGGCGGCGGCCAGGCCGGCCGGGCCCGAGCCGATGACGGCGACGGTCTTGCCGGACAGGCGCTCGGGGATCTGCGGGGCGACGTCCCCGGTCTCCCACGCCTTGTCGATGATCGAGACCTCGACGTTCTTGATGGTGACCGGCGGCTGGTTGATGCCGAGCACGCACGCCGACTCGCACGGCGCCGGGCACAGGCGGCCGGTGAACTCCGGGAAGTTGTTGGTGGCGTGCAGGCGCTCCTGCGCGGCCCCCCAGTCCTCGCGGTAGGCGTAGTCGTTCCACTCGGGGATGAGGTTTCCGAGGGGGCAGCCGTTGTGGCAGAACGGGATGCCGCAGTCCATGCACCGGCTGGCCTGCTTGCTGATGATCGGCAGCAGGGAGCCGGGGACGTAGACCTCGTTCCAGTCCTTGACGCGCTCCTGGACGGGCCGGGTCTTGGCGACCTCGCGGCCGTGGTTCAGGAAGCCCTTGGGATCAGCCATTGGTCGCCGCCTCCATCATCTTCTCGGTGATCTCGGTCTCGGAGAGACCGGCTCGCTCGGCGGCGTCCTTGGCGGCGAGCACTGCCTTGTACGTACGGGGGATGATCTTGCTGAAGCGCTCCGCGGCGGCCGGCCAGTCGGCGAGCAGCTTCTGGGCGACCGTGGAGCCGGTCTCCTCGGCGTGGCGGCGCACGACGTCGTGCAGCCACTCCTTGTCCGCGTCGTCCGGCGCCTCTACGGCGTCGAGGTTGCCGGCGTTGACGTTGTCCGGGTCGAGGTCGACGACGTAGGCGATGCCGCCGGACATGCCGGCCGCGAAGTTGCGCCCGGTCTCGCCGAGGACGACGGCGTGGCCGCCGGTCATGTACTCGCAGCCGTGGTCGCCGACGCCCTCGGAGACGACGAGCGCGCCGGAGTTGCGGACGCAGAAGCGCTCGCCGACCTTGCCGCGCAGGAACATCTCGCCGCCGGTGGCGCCGTAGCCGATGGTGTTGCCGGCGATGGTGGAGAACTCGGCGAGGTGGTCGGCGCCCCGGTCGGGGCGGACGACGACGCGGCCGCCGGAGAGGCCCTTGCCGACGTAGTCGTTGGCGTCGCCCTCCAGGCGCAGCGTGATGCCGCGCGGGAGGAAGGCGCCGAAGGACTGGCCGGCGGAGCCGGTGAAGGTGATGTCGACGGTGTCGTCGGGCAGGCCCGCGCCGCCGAACTTCTTGGTGACCTCGTGGCCGAGCATGGTGCCGACCGTGCGGTTGATGTTGCGGATGGCGACCTGGGCGCGCACCGGCGCGGCGTCGGTGGCGTCCGTGGCGCCGAGCGCGTCCGAGGCGAGCTTGATCAGCTCGTTGTCCAGGGCCTTCTCCAGGCCGTGGTCCTGGCCGACGGCCTGGTGGCGCACGGCGCCCTCGGGCAGCTCGGGGACGTGGAAGAGCGGGGCCAGGTCGAGGCCCTGCGCCTTCCAGTGGTTCACGGCGCGGGTGACGTCGAGGGCCTCGGCGTGGCCGACGGCCTCCTCGATGGAGCGGAAGCCCAGCTCGGCGAGGATCTCGCGGACCTCTTCGGCGATGAAGCGGAAGAAGTTGACGATGTACTCGGCCTTGCCGGAGAACCGGTCGCGCAGCACCGGGTTCTGGGTGGCGATGCCGACCGGGCAGGTGTCCAGGTGGCAGACGCGCATCATGACGCAGCCGGAGACGACGAGCGGCGCGGTCGCGAAACCGAACTCCTCGGCGCCGAGCAGCGCGGCGATGACGACGTCGCGGCCGGTCTTGAGCTGGCCGTCGGTCTGGACGACGATGCGGTCGCGCAGGCCGTTGAGCAGCAGGGTCTGCTGGGTCTCGGCGAGGCCGAGCTCCCAGGGGCCGCCCGCGTGCTTGAGCGAGGTCAGGGGCGAGGCACCCGTGCCGCCGTCGTGGCCGGAGATGAGCACGACGTCCGCGTGCGCCTTGGAGACGCCCGCCGCGACCGTGCCGACGCCGACCTCGGAGACCAGCTTGACGTGAATCCGCGCCTGCGGGTTCGCGTTCTTCAGGTCGTGGATCAGCTGGGCCAGGTCCTCGATGGAGTAGATGTCGTGGTGCGGCGGCGGGGAGATCAGGCCGACACCGGGGGTGCTGTGCCGGGTCTTGGCGACCCAGGGGTACACCTTGTGGCCGGGCAGCTGGCCGCCCTCGCCGGGCTTGGCGCCCTGGGCCATCTTGATCTGGATGTCGTCCGCGTTGACCAGGTACTCGGAGGTCACGCCGAAGCGGCCGGAGGCGACCTGCTTGATGCTGGAGCGGCGCGCCGGGTCGTACAGGCGCTCCGGGTCCTCGCCGCCCTCACCGGTGTTGGACTTGCCGCCCAGCTGGTTCATGGCGATGGCGAGGGTCTCGTGCGCCTCCTGGGAGATGGAGCCGTACGACATGGCGCCGGTGGAGAAGCGCTTGACGATCTCGGAGACGGGCTCGACCTCGTCGACGGGGATCGGCTGCCGGCCGGAGGTGAAGCCGAACAGGCCGCGCAGCGTCATCAGGCGCTCGGACTGCTCGTTCACGCGGTCGGTGTACTTCTTGAAGATGTCGTACCGGCCGGCGCGCGTGGAGTGCTGGAGGCGGAAGACCGTCTCCGGGTCGAACAGGTGCGGCTCGCCCTCGCGGCGCCACTGGTACTCGCCGCCGATCTCCAGCGCCCGGTGCGCGGGCGCGATGCCGCTGGCCGGGTAGGCCTTGGCGTGGCGGGCGGCGACCTCCTTGGCGACGACGTCGATGCCGACGCCGCCGATCTTGGTGGCGGTGCCGTTGAAGTACTTCTCCACGAAGCCCTCGTCCAGGCCGACGGCCTCGAAGACCTGGGCGCCGCGGTAGGAGGCGACGGTGGAGATGCCCATCTTGGACATGACCTTGAGGACGCCCTTGCCGAGGGCGTAGATCAGGTTCCGGATGGCCTGCTCGGGCTCACCGTCGTCGGTCTGGAGGAAGGTGCCGGCGCGGACCAGGTCCTCGACGGACTCCATCGCCAGGTACGGGTTGACCGCGGCGGCGCCGTAGCCGATGAGCAGGGCGACGTGGTGGACCTCGCGGACGTCGCCGGCCTCGACCAGCAGGCCCACCTGGGTGCGCTGCTTGGTGCGGATGAGGTGGTGGTGGACGGCCGCGGTGAGCAGCAGCGAGGGGATCGGGGCGTGCTCGGCGTCCGAGTGGCGGTCGGAGAGGACGATCAGCCGGGCGCCGTTCTCGATGGCGGCGTCGGCCTCGGCGCAGATCTCCTCTATGCGCGCGGCCAGCGCGTCGCCGCCGCCGTGCACCCGGTACAGGCCGGAGAGGGTCGCGGCCTTGAAGCCGGGCATGTCGCCGTCGGCGTTGATGTGGATGAGCTTGGCCAGCTCGTCGTTGTCGATGACCGGGAAGGGCAGGGACACGCTGCGGCAGGACGCGGCCGTCGGGTCCAGCAGGTTGCCCTGGGGGCCGAGCGAGCTGCGCAGGGAGGTGACCAGTTCCTCGCGGATCGCGTCCAGCGGCGGGTTGGTGACCTGCGCGAAGAGCTGCGTGAAGTAGTCGAAGAGCAGCCGGGGGCGCTCGGACAGCGCGGCGATCGGCGAGTCGGTGCCCATGGAGCCGATCGGCTCGGCGCCGGCCTTGGCCATCGGCGCGAGGATGACGCGCAGCTCCTCCTCGGTGTACCCGAAGGTCTGCTGGCGGCGGGTGACCGAGGCGTGGGTGTGCACGATGTGCTCGCGCTCGGGCAGGTCGGACAGCTCGATCTCGCCGGCTTCGAGCCATTCGGCGTACGGCTGCCGGCCCGCGAGCCCGGACTTGATCTCGTCGTCCTCGATGATGCGGTGCTCGGCGGTGTCCACGAGGAACATGCGGCCGGGCTGGAGGCGGCCCTTGCGGACGACCTTCGCCGGGTCGATGTCGAGGACGCCGACCTCGGACCCGAGGACGACGAGGCCGTCGTCGGTGACCCAGTAGCGGCCGGGGCGCAGACCGTTGCGGTCGAGGACGGCGCCGACCTGGGTGCCGTCGGTGAAGGTGACGCAGGCGGGGCCGTCCCAGGGCTCCATCATCGTGGAGTGGTACTGGTAGAAGGCGCGCCGGGCCGGGTCCATGGAGTCGTGGTTCTCCCACGCCTCCGGGATCATCATCAGCACGGAGTGCGGCAGCGAGCGCCCGCCGAGGTGCAGCAGCTCCAGGACCTCGTCGAAGGAGGCGGAGTCCGAGGCGTCCGGCGTACAGATCGGGAACAGCCGCTCCAGGTCCGGGGAGGACCCGAAGACGTCGGAGACGAGCTGGGACTCGCGGGCGACCATCCAGTTGCGGTTGCCCTTGACCGTGTTGATCTCGCCGTTGTGCGCGACGAAGCGGTACGGGTGGGCGAGCGGCCACGACGGGAAGGTGTTCGTGGAGAACCGGGAGTGCACGAGCGCGATCGCGGAGGCGAAGCGGCGGTCGGACAGGTCCGGGAAGAAGGGCTCCAGCTGGCCGGTGGTCAGCATGCCCTTGTAGACGATGGTCCGCGCGGACAGCGACGGGAAGTAGGTGCCGACCTCGCGCTCGGCGCGCTTGCGCAGCGCGAAGGCGCGGCGGTCGAGGGCGATGCCCTGCGAGGTGCCGTCGGTGACGAAGATCTGGCGGAAGACCGGCATGGTCGAACGCGCGGTGGCGCCGAGCATCTGCGGGGCGACCGGCACCTCGCGCCAGCCGAGGACGGTGAGGCCCTCCTCCGCCGCGATCGTCTCGATCCGCGTGACGGCGTCCTCGGTCCCGTCGACCGGCAGGAAGGCGATGCCGACGGCGTACGACCCGGCCTCGGGCAGTTCGAATCCGGCCACCTCGCGGAAGAAGGCGTCCGGCACCTGGGAGAGGATGCCCGCGCCGTCGCCCGAGTCGGGCTCGGAGCCGGTGGCGCCGCGGTGCTCGAGGTTGCGCAGCACGGTGAGGGCCTGGTCGACCAGGGTGTGGGACGCCTCGCCCGTGAGAGTGGCGACGAAGCCGACGCCGCAGGCGTCGTGCTCGTTGCGGGGGTCGTACATACCCTGCGCAGCAGGGCGAGCATCCATGAAGGACCAGTTCTGGCCATTCGCGGAATGCTGGGACGGCTGGCGCGGCGTACGCATCGGCTCTCCCGTCGTCGTCAGGTGGCATGTGGCAAGTTGCCGAGGGACGACGTTGGCCCTCTGCTGGAGTGCAAAATTTGGTGCAGGTTACATGATGGAGCGGTTCTCGGTAAGCGGGATAATCCGTTCCACCATGCGGACGACGCGGGATCCGGACGGGGTGTCCGATCCCGGCGACGGAGGCTGTGGGGACCGAGGCGGACAGGTCGGTGTCCGTCGGTCCGGGGGGCGGAGGGAGCGTCGTCGCCCACTCCGCGCGTGCACGGCAGGCGTCGTTGCCCGCAGCGCTTACGGCTCATGCCCGGTGGTCACGCACTCGAAACCAGTGAGTAACGACTACTTATGCGGTCCGCCGCATAGAAGTACGAGCCGGGTCATCCTACGGCCGTTCCGAACAGGCTGCCCAGGAGATATGTCACACCGGCCGCCGCGCCACCGAGGGTGAGCTGCCGCAGGCCGCTGTACCACCAGCTGCGCGCCGTCACCCTGGCCACCACGGCACCGCACAGGAACAGGCCGGCCAGTGCCAGCAGCACGGCGGGCCACAGCGCGCTGGCGCCGAGCAGGAAGGGCAGGACGGGCAGCAGGGCGCCCAGAGCGAACGAGCCGAACGAGGACACGGCCGCGACCAGCGGGGACGGCAGGTCGCCGGGGTCGATGCCCAGTTCCTCGCGGGCGTGTATCTCCAGGGCCTGCTCGGGGTCGCGGGACAGCTGCCGGGCGACCTCGCGGGCGAGGTCGGGCTCGACGCCCCGCGCCTCGTAGAGCGCGGCCAGCTCGGCCTCCTCGTCCTTCGGGTGCTTCTTCAGCTCCCGGCGCTCCACGTCCAGCTCGGCCTCGACCAGTTCGCGCTGCGAGGCGACGGAGGTGTACTCGCCGGCGGCCATGGAGAAGGCGCCGGCGGCGAGGCCCGCGAGGCCGCTGAGCACGATGGTGTGCTGGCCCGCGGCGCCGCCCGCGACGCCGGTCATGAGGGCGAGGTTGGAGACCAGGCCGTCCATCGCGCCGAAGACGGCGGGGCGCAGCCAGCCGCCGTTCACATCCCGGTGGGTGTGGTTGTCGCGGTGCGCCTCGTGCAGCGTCGCCTCGGTCTCGATGATGGCCATACGGGCCCCCCGGATCGCTAGTTTGGATCGTTTCTACTTTTTAACAACACCCAATCTACGCCGATCATTTCTGCCCCGCCAGCAAGGAAAGGCTGGGCTTACCTGCGGTTTTACCGTTTCGCGCTCATCCGTGATCTTGGCCGCGCAGATGGCGACCGGGTGACGCTGGGGCCCGTGAGGCTGCGCGGCGCACCGCACCGGGGACACATCCGCAAAGGGAGAGGAGAGGCCGTGGCATCCACCGCCCGCATTTCCCCGGCCCCCGCGTCCGGGGACACCGTCGGACTCCGCGAACGGGCCCGGGGCGCCCTGCTCGGACTGGCCGTCGGGGACGCCCTCGGGGCGCCGGCCGAGAACATGAAGCCCTCCGAGATCCGCGCCCGCTGGGGCCGCATCACGGGCTACGTGGCGGAGCGGCCGTCCGGCACGGACGACACGGAGTACGCGATCTTCTCGGGGCTGCTGCTGGCCCGGCACGGCTCCGCCCTCACCCCGGCCCATGTGGAGGCGGCCTGGCACGAGTGGATCGCGGACCGGGAGGAGGGCCCCTTCCGGGGCGCGGGCTTCAGCGAGCGCGGCACCCTGGAGAACCTGCGCCGGGGTCTCGCCGCGCCCATCTCCGCCCAGCACCGGCACGCCTGGAGCGACGGGCTGGCCATGCGGGCCGCGCCCCACGGGGTCTTCGCGGCCGGGCGTCCCGCGGAGGCGGCCCGCCTGGTGGCGGTCGACGGCTCGGTCAGCCACGACGGCGAGGGCATCTACGGCGGCCAGGCGGTGGCCGCGGGGGTGGCGGCGGCGATGACGGGGGCGCCGGCGGTCGCGGTGGTGGCCTCGGCGCTGGCCGTCGTCCCGGACGACTCGTGGACGGCCCGCTGTCTGCGCCGCGCGATGACGGCGGCCCACCTCGGTGAACGCGCGGTCCGCTCCGCGGTGGTCATCGGCGGCTACCCGTGGACGGACCTCGCCCCCGAGGCGGTCGCCCTCGCCTTCGGGGCGTTCGCGGCGGCCGACGGGGACTTCACGGACGCGGTGCTGACGGCCGTGAACATGGGGCGCGACGCGGACACCACGGCGGCGGTGGCCGGCGCGCTGGCCGGCGCGAGCCGTGGCGTCTCCGCCATCCCGCCCGAGTGGGCCGCAGCCATCGGCCCGGCCCGCGGCACCTGCCTGCCGGCGATGGCAGGCCACCACGTCCTGAACATCGCGGACCTCCTGATCCCAGCGGACCGGGCCACGGGGAGTGACACCACCGACGGTGACACGGGCGACGCCGCCGACGCCGGGCCCCTGAGCGGCGCTGCCACCGGCCGGACCCTGGGCAGTACCGCCCACGAACGGGCCCTGGGCAGTACCGCCGACGGCCGGCCCCTGGCCGGCACCGCCGACGCCCGGACCACGAGGCTGGGCGCCACCGGCGGACCCCCGCGCGGTGACCTCGCCGACCGGCCCCCAGAGAGTGCCGCAGACGACCGCACCAAGAGGCTCGGCGCCACCGGCCGACCCGCGCGAGACGACGCCGACGACCGGACCACGCGCACCGACCTCGCCGACCGGCCCCCGGAAGGTGACGCCGCCGACCGGCCCCCGGGCGGCGGTGACGCCGGGCCGGCGTCCCCGGGCCCGCGTGGCTCGGCGCCCGGTGGGC
>NZ_WWHX01000197.1 GCF_009862125.1 Streptomyces sp. SID5910 | reverse complement strand
AGGGGCGCGGGGAACTGCGCGACCAGCCCCCCACCACCCGCACCCGCAAGACCACCCCACCCGCATAGACCTGCGCTGGCCCGCCGGCCTCCCCGACGGGGGCCGGCACGGGTTCACCCCCGGTCACCGTGCCCGCCTCGAAGCCGTCCTCCCGGACATGGCGGCCCGGATCGCCGAGGCCCTGCCGGCAGGCGCCCGCCGCGTGCTCGTCCTCGGGTTCGAGGAGCTGATGTACACCCCCCTCCGCCTGGCGGAGACGCTGGAGCGGACCACCGAGGACGCCGAGGTGCGCTACTCCACCACCACCCGCTCGCCCGTCCTCGCGGTCGACGACCCCGGCTACGCCATACGCACCCGCCTCGTCTTCCCCGCGCACGACGACCCCGCCGACGGCCCCGGCGAGCGCTACGCCTACAACATCGCGGGCGCCGGCTTCGACGCCGTCGTCGCGGTCGTCGACTCGGCCGCCGACACCCCCGCGCTGCACGCGCCCGGCGGACTGACGGACCGCCTCGCCGCGCACGTCCCGCACGTCCTGCTCGCGGTCGTCCCGTCCTACGTCCCCGGCGCCCCGACCGCCCCCGAAAGGCCCCCGATGCTGCCCGAGCCCCTGCGCGGCCCCGCCTTCTCCTCGTACGCCCCCGACGAGGTCGGCTGGCTGCTCCAGGACCTCTCGGACGTGACGCTGGAGGCGCCGACCGAGGAGCGCGAGGAGGCGATCCAGCGCGGCGGCGCCCACTACGCCGAGTCGCTGCCCGTCGAGTACCAGCCCAGCGAGCAGTACCAGGACCTCTTCCACGCCGCGCTGGACGCGTCCGCCGCCCGCCTCGCCCGTGCCGTCGGCGCCGTCACCGAGATCGTGCTGACCGAGCGGTCCCCGCGCCCCGTCCTGGTCTCCCTCGCCCGCGCGGGCACCCCCGTCGGCATCCTGATGCGCCGCTGGGCGCAGTACCGGCACGGTCTCGACCTGCCGCACTACGCCGTGTCGATCGTGCGGGGCCGCGGCATCGACGCCAACGCGCTGCGCCGGCTGGCCGCCGACCACGACCCGGCCGACGTCGTCTTCGTCGACGGCTGGACCGGCAAGGGCGCCATCACCCGCGAACTGGCCGCCGCGCTGGAGGAGTTCGAGGCCACCGACGGAGTCACCGGCTTCGACCCGGAGATCGCCGTCCTCGCCGACCCCGGCTCCTGCGTCCGCACCTACGGCACCCGCGACGACTTCCTCATCCCGTCCGCGTGCCTCAACTCCACGGTCTCCGGCCTGGTATCCCGCACCGTGCTCCGCGCCGACCTGGTCGGCCCGCACGACTACCACGGCGCGAAGTTCTACCGCGAACTCGCCGGCGCCGACCTGTCGACGGCCTTCCTCGACGCCGTCGCCGCCCGCTTCCCCGAGGTCGCCGACACCGTCGACGCCCAGGTCAAGGAACTCCTCGCCGCCGACCGCACCCCCACCTGGGAGGGCTGGGCCGCCGTCGAGCGGATCAGCGAGGAGTACGGCATCCACGACGTCAACCTCGTCAAGCCCGGCGTCGGCGAGACCACCCGCGTGATGCTGCGCCGGGTGCCCTGGAAGGTGCTGGCCCGGACCGGCGCGGGCGCCGACCTGGACCACGTCCGCCTGCTGGCCGAGCAGCGGGGTGTCCCCGTGGAGGAGGTCGACGGCCTGCCCTACACCTGCGTCGGCCTGATCCACCCGAAGTACACGCGCGGCGCGACCGGCGCCGACGGCAGGGCGGTGACCAGCTGATGCCGGTGCTCGTCGCGAGCGACCTCGACCGCACGCTGATCTACTCCGCCGCCGCCCTGGCGCTGACGATGCCCGACCCCGAGGCACCCCGGCTGCTGTGCGTGGAGGTCTACGAGAGCAGGCCCCTGTCCTACCTGACGGAGACGGCCGCCGGACTGCTGACCGAGCTCGGTGACACGGCCGTGTTCGTGCCGACCACCACCCGCACCCGCGAGCAGTACCAGCGCATCAGCCTCCCCGGCCCGCCGCCGTCGTACGCGATCTGCGCCAACGGCGGCCATCTGCTGGTCGACGGCGTCTCCGACCCCGACTGGCACGCCCGGGTGACCGCGCGGCTGGCCGACGAGTGCGCCTCGCTGGACGAGGTCGGCGAGCACCTGATGCGTGCCGCCGACCCGGTGTGGGTGCGCAAGCAGCGGATCGCCGAGGACCTGTTCGCCTACCTCGTCGTGGAGCGTGAGCTGCTGCCCGAGGACTGGGTGAAGGAGCTCGCCGTCTGGGCCGAGAACCGCGGCTGGACGGTGTCCCTCCAGGGCCGCAAGATCTACGTCGTGCCCAAGCCGCTGACCAAGAGCGCCGCCGTGCGCGAGGTCGCCCGCCGCACCGGCGCCGAACTCACGCTGGCCGCCGGCGACTCCCTCCTCGACGCCGACCTGCTGCTGGCCGCGGACCGGGGCTGGCGTCCCGGCCACGGCGAGCTGGCCGACTCCGGCTGGACGGCACCGGCGATCACGGCGCTGCCCGAGCGCGGGGTGCTGGCGGGGGAGCGCATCCTGCGGGAGTTCCTGACGGCGGCACGGGGCGCCTAGGGGGTGTGCCTGGTGCCGGTCACCGGCGGTCGGCCTTGCGGCGGCTGCCGCGGCCCGGGCGCAGCAGCCGCAGGAGTACGAAGGCCACCACGGCCAGCGCGGCGGCGGCGAGCACGACCTTGGAGTAGGCGGAGACGACGGTGCTGACCTGGGACCAGTTGTCGCCGAGGAAGTAGCCCGCCAGGACGAACGCGGTGTTCCAGAGGGCGCTGCCCGCCGTGGTCAGCGCCGTGAACACCGGCAGGGGCATGCGCTCCACGCCCGCCGGGACGGAGATCAGGCTGCGGAAGACGGGGAGCATCCGGCCGAAGAACACGGCCTTGGTGCCGTGCCGGCGGAACCACTCCTCCGTCCGCTCGATGTCCGAGACCTTCACCAGCGGCAGCCGGGCCGCCACGGCTACGGTCCGCTCCCGGCCGAGGAGCGCCCCGATGCCGTACAGCGCGAGGGCGCCCACGACCGAACCGGCGACGGTCCACACGATCGCGGCGATCAGGTTCATGCTGCCGGTGCTGGCGGCGAAGCCGGCCAGCGGCAGGATGACCTCGCTCGGGATCGGCGGGAAGAGGTTCTCCAGGGCGACGGCCAGCCCGGCGCCCGGCGCGCCGAGGGTGTCCATCAGGTCGCTGATCCACCGGGGCGCGCCGCCCGTCGTCTCCGCCGCGATGACTGCCATGTCTCCACGCTAGGCGGACGAACCTGAAGGGATCCTGAGCCGCCGGTGCGGCCCCGGGCTCCCGGCGTCACGGGTCAGCCGCAGCAGCCTCCGCCGCAGCAGCCGCCTCCGCCGCCCGCGCGGGGTGCCGGGGCCGGTGCGGAGGCCGAGCCGCCGACGGCGACCGTCGACAGCAGCTTGACCGTGTCGTCGTGGCCCGCGGGGCAGGGCGCCGGGGCGGAGGACTCGGCCATGGGACGGCTCAGTTCGAAGGTGTCGCCGCAGCTGCGGCAGCGGTACTCGTAGCGAGGCATGCGCACAGGTTAACCGGCGGCGGAAGCGGGTCTCAGCGTCTTCTCAGTGCCCGCTTCCCCGCTCCTCGCGGATGTGCGCGACGACGTCGGCGACGGCCCGGCGGACCGCGTCCGTCTCCGTCAGGAAGTGCCAGTAGTCGGGGTGCCGGCCCTCCAGCGTGGTGATCGCCCGCTCCAGCCGGGCCACGGCGTCGTCCAGGGGGCGCGCGTGCCGCGGGTCGGGGGTGTTGCGGCCCGCCATGGCGAGGCGCTGGGCGTCGCGGATCGCGAACCGGGTGCGCTCGATCTCCTGCTGCGGGTCCTTCTGCACGGCGTTGAGCTGCCGCAGCCGGTCGCCGGCGGCGGAGACGGCCTCGTCGGTGCTGTTCAGCAGGGCGCGGACCGTCGACAGGAGGGCGGTGGCGTCGGGCCAGCGTTGCTCGTCGCGGGCCCGCTGCGCCTCGGTCAGCTTGGCCTCGGCCTGCCGGACCGTTTCGGCGGCGTGGTCGGGCACGTGCTGGAGGTCCTGCCAGCAGGCGGCCGTGAACCGGCGCCGCAGCTCGCTCAGGATCGGGTCGACCTGACCGGCGCGGGTGGTCAGGGCCTGGGCGCGGGTGCGCAGGGAGACCAGCCGGTGGTCGGTCTCGGCGGCCCGCTCGGGCAGCCGCTCGGCCTCGGTGCGGACGGCCTCGGCCTCGCGGGTGACCCGTTCGGCCCGCTCCAGGGTCTCCGGCACGCCGTGCTGCCCGGCGCCCTGGTTGAGCCGGGTCAGCTCCGGGCCCAGGGCGGCGAGGCGGGCGGCGAGGTCGTCGGCCTTCAGTCCGGCGCCCCGTACGGCGTCCAGGGCGTCGGAGGCGGCGAGCAGGGCCTGCCGGGCGCGTTCGACGGCGGGGGCGAGCCGGGCGAGCTGGGTCTCGGCCTTGCCGAGCAGGGGGCTCAGCCCCTCGGCGAAGCGGTCCAGTTCCTGCCGGACGCGGCCCAGCTCGTCCTTGGCGGCGGTGAGTTCGGTGCGGGCGCGGGAGGCGGCGGACGCCTCCAGGTCGTCGCGGTCCAGGTCGTGGGCGTCGACGGCGCTGATGTACCGGCCGCTGGCCTCGTCGATGCGCCGGCCCAGCGCGGCGAAGCCGTCGACGGCGCGGCGGGCGGCGGGGGAGGAGTCGACGGCGGCGATCGTCTCTATCGAGATCCGCAGGTCCCGCTGGGCGGTGTCCAGGTCGTAGAAGGCCGCGGCGGCGGCGTCCTTCGCGGCCTGCGCCTCGGCCCGCTGGCTCTCGGCGCGTCCGCCGAACCAGCGCCGGGTGCCGCCGCCGGCGAACGCGGCGGGCAGGGCGAGCGCGGCGAGCAGCGGCAGGCCCAGCAGGGTGAGCGTGTCACGGAGGGCACCGGGTGGGCGGTGCCTGGGGGAGCGGCGTGGCGCGCGCGGCACCATCGGCGAGTACGGCTGCGATGGTGTCGCCGTCACATCCCTCTCCCGTGTCGTCCGTCCTGCCCGGGTTCATTCTCCCACCCGTTAGTGACGAACACACAGGCCGTTCAGTTCGCGGTCCGGACCGTGACTTTGCCGTCCTGGGTCCGCGCGGTCACCACATGGGTGCTGGTGTCGTTCCGGGGCACGGACACGTGGACCGATCCGTCGTCGCTGTCGGCGGACACCTTGTAGGTGGCCGGGGGCAGGTCGACGGTGACGGAGCCGTCGTCGCTGCGGGTCTCCACCCGGTCCGGGACGGTGCCCAGGGCGAGGCGGATCGAGCCGTCCTTGGTGGTCGCCTCCACCCGGCGCGAGGAGACGTCCGCGCGCAGCGACCCGTCGTCGCTGTGCAGCGTCAGCGGCCCCGTGGTGTCGCCGACCCGCACGGAACCGTCGGCGGTGCGGATGTCCAGCGGGTCCCGGAAGCCGCTCGCCCGGACGCTGCCGTCGTCGGTCTTCACCGCGACGGTGACGCCGCGCGGCACTTCGACGCGGTGCTTGGCGGCGCAGTCGGCGACCACGCCGGAGCACTTCATCCGCAGCTTCAGCCGGTCGCCGTCCATGCTCCAGCTCACCTCGGGGTCGGAGCCGACGACGACCGAGCCCTTGAACCACCGGGTGACCTCGATCTTGCCCGGGGCGTGCTCGTCCGCGGCGACGATCTCCAGGGCGGAGTCGTCGGCGTCGACGGTGAGGGTGCTGCCCGGGAGGGCGAAGGTCTTGTGGTCGGGGTCCTTGTCCTCGTCGGCGGAGGCGCACGCGCCGAGCCCCGCGACGAGGACGGCGACGGTGCCGGCGGCGGCGAGTCCGCGAGCGGTGACGGTACGGCGGGCCATGGCGTTTCCCCCTGGGACGGACGACGAGGCACCGCCCCGGCGACGCCCGGTCGGGGCTCGGTGCGGTGGTGTACCCGACGCTACGGAGCGGGGTCCCGTACGGGGATCCGGGCCGCTCCCGGATCCGGGGTGGGGTTAACCCCCGGCCGGGATCCGGGACCGCGGACCGGGGCCGGAACGCGTTTGCCGGGCAGTGCCCGGGGCCATGTAGGCTGTCGACTCGTCCTGGGTGCGTAGCTCAGGGGTAGAGCGCCTGCCTTACAAGCAGGATGTCGGCGGTTCGAAACCGTCCGCGCCCACCAGGACCGGCCCGAGCGCCGGCCGAGAGGCCCCCGGAGATCATCCGGGGGCCTCTCGCGTGTGCCCCGCCCCACGCCCGTCCCTACGCGTCCTCCTCGGGCCCGTCCTCGTGGGCGTGCTTCAGCTCCGTGCGGGCCTGGACGCGGTCGGTGCCGGTGATCTCGGACCAGTAGCGGTGGGTGCTGACGAAGACGGCGAGCTCGCGCTCGCGCTGCCGGAGCTTCTCCACCTCGGCCTGTTCGTCCTCCGACCAGCCGGGGGAGGCGGGGCGCTCGACCTTGCGCCAGCCGTTGTCGTCGCTGAAGCCGTCCAGCGGCTCGACGGACCAGGGGAGTCTCTTCAACAGGGCCGACAGCTCGGCCCGGACCTGATGCAGCTCCTCCTGACCGGCGAGGAGGTCACTGGGGAAGTCATAGGTCGTAGCCACAGGCCAATGATACGCCTGTTCGATTTTGAGGCGCGCGTTCCCTTCGGTGGTTCACGCGAACGAGTGGCCCGGCGCACGCGCCCCGCGGAGGGCGCTCCGGGTGGAGACTGGAGCCATGTGCCGCAGCATCAAGACGCTCCGCCCGCCCGCGCTGCCTGAGGAGGCCACCGGGGACGAGATCAGGGCCGCCGCCCTGCAATACGTGCGCAAGGTGTCCGGGTTCCGGGCGCCGGCCGCGCACAACCGGGAGGTGTTCGAACAGGCCGTGGACGCCGTCGCCGAGGCCACGGCCGAGCTCCTGGCCGGCCTGGAGGTACGGGGCGCCGCCGGCGCACGCCGGGCGGGCTGACGCCGCTGCCTCAGTCATGCCTCCGGGGCTTCCGGGGTGAAGGCTACGACGCCTCGCCGGTCTGGGGCTGGCGGCGCATCAGGTACGCCGCGCCCGCCCCCGCGCCGAACAGCGCGAGCAGGGACACGCCCGTCGCCAGCCAGCTCGTGCCGAGCCACTGGCCGCCGAAGTAGCCGAGGGCGACGCTGTACGCGGCCCAGGACAGCCCCGCGAGGGCGGACCAGGGCAGGAACTCGCGGATGCGGCGGTGGGCGGCGCCGGCGACGAGGGAGACGACCGAGCGGCCGGCCGGCGCGAAGCGGGCCAGGACGACGAGCAGTCCCCGGGCGCCCCCGCTGCGGGCGAGCGCCCCGCCGAGACGTTCCTGCGCGGTGGTCAGCCGGCGGGAGCGGGCGATCGCGCGGTCCAGGCGCGCCCCGCCGCGCCAGGCGAGGCGGAAGACGGCCAGGTCACCGAGGACGGAGGCGGTCGTGGCGCACAGCAGGAGGACCAGGATGTCGGGGACGTCGTCCGGCACGTGTCCGGCCGCCGCCGCACCCGAGCCCGCGGCCGCCGCCGTGGCCGCCGTGATCACGAGCACGCCGCTCGGCAGCACCGGCAGGAAGACGTCGAGCAGCACCGAGAGGACCACCAGTACATAGATCCCCGGGCTGCTGACCAGCGACGCCACATTTCCGAAACCCTCGACCACCACAACTCCCCTGGATCCCCCGTGGACCGGACCGTGCCGCGATGCGCGGGGAAACGGCAGGAGCGGTCGATGACAGCCATACAGCGTACGCCCGGGGTGTGACACCTGGTTCACAGGGGGCTTGCGGACACGGCATCGAGCGTTCACCCGGCCGCCGTGAACGCGAGACGGCGCCCACCCCCGCACGGGAGGGGGGCGCCGCGTCGGACGGGTCAGGCCGCGACGGGGGTCTGCTCCGGGGCCTGCTCCTCGGGCCGGGACGTGCGCCGGGAGAGGGCCCGGTCCAGGCCGAAGGCGCCGGAGCCGGTGAAGGCCAGCAGCAGGAAGGCCCAGCAGAACATCGCGGAGGCCTCGCCGCCGTTCTCCATCGGCCACAGGGCGCCCGGCTGGTGGACCTTGAAGTAGGCGTACGCCATCGAGCCCGAGGCGACGACCGCGGCGGCGCGCGTGCCGAGGCCCAGCAGGACGAAGCCGCCGGCGACGAGCTGGATCACCGCCGCGTACCAGCCCGGCCAGGTGCCGGCCTCTATCGTGCCGCCGCCCCCCGAGGCGCCGCCGAGCACGCCGAAGAGGGAGGCGGCGCCGTGGCAGGCGAAGAGCAGGCCGACGACGATGCGGAACAGGCCGAGGGCGTACGGCTGGGCGCTGTCGAGGCGTCCGGACATGTGGGGGGTGCTCCTTCGGTCGGGCCGGGCCGTGGGGGACCGGTGGGGACGGAACCGAGTGGGCTGCCCACGTTAGGTGAACCTAACTTGTGCTTGCAAGTTCAACATTTGGCCACGGCGTGCCTCGTGGTTACTGGCCCGTAGGAAAAACCACCCCATGTACGCGTCGTCCCACCGGCCCGGCCCGGGCCCGTCGGGCTGACCGAAACGGAACCCCGCTACGCCAGCTCCCGGTCCGTCACCGTCCGCAGCTCCGTCGTCCCGTCGCGCTCCGCCCGGGCCCGCTCCAGGCGCAGCCGGGCCGAGCGCCCGCGCAGGGTCAGCGTCATCAGCTGGTTGCCGAACCAGGGCCCGCCGGTCCTGCGCCAGGACACCGCAGGGGGCGCACAGCGCCCGTGCCGGGCGATGCGCCGCCCGAGGGCACGCGCCGGGGCGCTCCAGCCGAAGCGGAAGCCGAGCCGCATCGACAGCGGCACCGAGTTGTGCACGGGGGAGCAGGTCAGCTGCACGACCCGGGCGTCGGGGTCCCGGTCCGGCCAGGACGGTTCGGCCACGTAGGCGTGGTGGACGTCCCCCGACAGCACGCTCACCGTCGCGGGCGCCCCCGGTCCCGTCCCGGCGTCGGCGATCAGGCCGGCGAGCGCGTCGAAGGAGGACGGGAAGGCCGGCCAGTGCTCCAGGTCCGCGCCGCGCCGGATCCGCTCCCCGAGCCGCGCCCAGCGGGCGCCCCGCTCGCCGCCGCACACCGCGGCGTTCCAGACCTCCAGGTCGTGCACCAGGTGGGGCAGCAGCCAGGGCAGGGAGGTGCCGATCAGCAGGTGGTCGTAGGCCGCGCCCCCTGCGTCGCCCCCGTCGCCGTCCCGTCCCTCCAGCACCTGGTCGCGCAGCCAGGCCGCCTCGCCCGGGTCGAGCATCGCGCGCCCGTCCTCCTCCAGCACCCGGGCGGCGCGGGAGTCCACCATCACCAGTCGCACGCGGCCGAAGTCGCGCCGGTAGCTCCAGCGCACGGACGCCGGGTCGGTGTCGGCCCGCGCGGCGAAGTCGCGCAGCGCGTCGGTGCCGTCGGGGGCCGCGCGGACGGCCGCGTAGAGCGGGTCGGCGGCCAGCTCGGCCGGGGAGAGGTTCCCCAGGTGCTGGTACACCCAGTACGACATCAGGCCGCTCAGGATCCGCTCGCGCCACCAGTCGGTGGCCCGCATGTCGGCGACCCAGGAGGCCGACGTGTTCCAGTCGTCGATCACGTCGTGGTCGTCGAAGACCATGCACGAGGGCACGGTGGACAGCAGCCAGCGCACCTCCGGGTCGCTCCACGACTCGTCGTAGAGCCGGGTGTACTCCGCGTAGTCCGCGACCTGGGCGCCCGGCGGCTCCCCCGGGTCGCGGCGCCCGGCGATCCAGCGGCGGGTCGCGTCGGACACCTCGTCGGCGTACACCTGGTCGCCGAGCAGCAGCAGCACGTCGGGCCGCGCGCCCGCCGGGTCGGCCGCGATGCGCGCCGAGAGCGTGTCCAGGGCGTCCGGGCCCACCGGGTCCTTCCCGCCGGCGGGCGGCGCGGCCCAGCGGCAGGAGCCGAAGGCGGCCCGCAGGCCGTCCTCGGCGCCGGGCGAGGCGATCACCGAGGGCGGGAAGCGCGAGTCCGGCGGCGGCCACACCCGGTCGCCGTCGAGGAGCACCTCGTACTCCGTCGCCGTCCCGGGCGTCAGACCGGTCACCGGGACCAGGACGTAGTGGTGGCCCGCGATCTGGAACGAGCGGGCCGTGCCCTTGGCGCCGTCGGCGCAGCGCACCTCGGCGGCGCAGGGACGGCTCGTCTCGGCCCAGATGGTCGCGGACGAGCCGTCGTTGTACCTCAGCAGTGGTCCCAGGCGCAGTTCCGCCATGGCCATCCCCTCCTCCGTCGCCCCGTACGGTACGGAACGACGGAGGCCGGCGGGGAGTGTCCGCGTCGGGGCCGGGGCCGGCTCAGCAGCTCGCGAGGTAGCCCTGGAGCGCCGACTTCTCGGCGGAGTCGACGGAGAGGCCGTAGTAGTACTTCACCTGCACCCACGCGCGCACGTACGTGCAGCGGTAGGCGGTGCGCGACGGCATCCAGGTGGCCGGGTCCTGGTCGCCCTTGGCCTGGTTGACGTTGTCGGTGACGGCGATGAGCTGCGGGCGGGTCAGGTCGTTGGCGAAGGACTGGCGGCGGGAGGTGGTCCAGCCGCTCGCGCCGGAGTCCCAGGCCTCGGCGAGCGGGACGACGTGGTCGATGTCCAGGTCGGAGGCGGCGGTCCAGGTCGCGCCGTCGTAGGGGGAGTACCAGCTGCCCTTGGTGGCGGCGCAGGCCGAGTCGGTGACGACGCCCGAGCCGTCGCGCTTGAGGACGGTCTCGCGGGTGTTGCAGGTGCCGGACTGGGTGATCCAGTGCGGGAAGAGGTCGCGGTCGTAGCCGGTGCGGTTCTCGGTGGCCACGGTGAGGGAGGCGAGGTAGGAGCGGGCGGTGGCGGCGCTCACCGGGGTGGGCAGGGCGGCGGAGGCGGCCGGGCCGTTGAACAGCCCGACCGAGGCTATGAGCGCGGTGAGCGCGGAGAGGCCGGCGAGACGTCGACGCGCGTAGAACCTGGCCATGCGAACTCCCTTGGGGGGTGGGGGTTTTCGGGTGCGAGCGGGGGAATGCTCGCGACGCCGTGTGGCGCACAGATGTGCGGCCGGTAAGAAGCTAGTGACGTGTGCATGGCACGTCTATAAGTGCGACGGGACTTTCGGCCCCGGGGGCCGCGCCGGGGGGTCGCGTACTATGGGCGGCGCAGAAGGGGAGTAGCTCTTCGCCGGACCGTCGACATACTGCTCAGCTCGTCTGAGCCGGCGCCCGGAGGCAGACCTCGTACGCGGGGCCGGCCAGCGAGACCTTCGGCAAGCAGTGCACGCCCGTGCCGTACGGCGGGGGCGACCGTGTGCTGCCGTGCCGAGGTGTCTTGCGCGCAGGACCAGCACTCTCGGCGGGGCGGCCCCGACCGATAGAGGATCCCTTGATCAGCCTGACCGTGACGGCGCTCGTCTTCGGCGTCGTCTTCCTCGCCGAACTGCCGGACAAGACCGCGCTCGCCGGCCTCGTCCTCGGCACCCGCTACCGCGCCTCGTACGTCTTCGCCGGCGTCGCCGCCGCCTTCCTGCTGCACGTCGTGCTCGCGGTCGCCGCCGGCAGCGTGCTGACCCTGCTGCCGCAGCAGATCGTGCACGCGATCACCGGTGTGCTGTTCCTCGGCGGCGCGGCGGTGCTGCTGATGAAGAAGGACGACGAGGACGAGGAGATCCGCAAGCCGGAGAACCAGTCCTTCTGGAAGGTCGCCGGGGCGGGCTTCATGCTCATCCTGGTCGCCGAGTTCGGCGACCTCACGCAGATCATGACGGCGAACCTCGCGGCCCGCTACGACGACCCGCTCTCCGTCGGCCTGGGTGCGGTGCTCGCGCTGTGGGCGGTGGCCGGGCTCGGCATCGTCGGCGGGAAGGCGCTGATGAAGCGGGTGCCGCTGGCGCTGATCACGAAGGTCGCGGCGCTGCTGATGCTGGGGCTCGGTGTGTGGAGCCTGTGGGAGGCGGTGGCGGGCTGAGCGCCGCGCGGCGGAGGGCCGCGCGGCGGAGGGCCGCGCTGCTTCTTCGCCGGTGCGGTGGCATTACCCCCGGCTGTTTTGTACCGTAGAGAAACAAAGTGGCTCCCGCCCGTTCTCCCTGACCGGCGGGCGGGGCCGCCTTGTTCACCCCCCGCGCCTTGGAGTCTGCCGATGACGGCCACCACGCTTGTTCTTCCCGCCCGTGCCCTGCTGCTGGACATGGACGGCACCCTCGTCAACTCGGACGCCGCCGTCGAGCGTGTCTGGCGCCGCTGGGCCGACCGGCACGGGCTGGACGGCGACGAGGTCATGAAGGTCGTCCACGGGCGGCAGGGGTACGCCTCGATGGCACTGCTGCTGCCGGACCGGCCGATGGAGCAGAACTACGCGGACAACGCGCGGATGCTCGCCGAGGAGACGGCGGACACGGAGGGTGTGGTCGAGATCGCGGGGGCGCGGGAGTTTCTCGCCTCGCTGCGGGGGCTGCCGCATGCGCTGGTGACGTCCGCGGACGTCGCGCTGTCCACGGCGCGGATGGCGGCGGCGGGGCTTGCGCAGCCGGACGTGCGGGTTACGGCGGAGTCGGTGGGGGCGAGCAAGCCGGATCCGGAGGGGTTCTTGAAGGGGGCGGCTGAGCTGGGGGTCGACCCGGCGGAGTGTGTCGTGTTCGAGGACTCCGGGGCGGGGATCGCGGCGGGGCGGGCTGCGGGG
>NZ_WWHX01000196.1 GCF_009862125.1 Streptomyces sp. SID5910 | reverse complement strand
GGAGCCCTGCTCTGTTAGATTGGTCTAAACCACATAGCCAGTCCCGGGCACCGGGTGAGACCTACTTCGAAACGGCAGGCAAGCGTGGAAGTTGTCATCGTTCCCGACGCCGCGGCGGGCGGCGAGCTCATCGCCGAGGCCATGGCGCAGCTGCTGCGGCGCAAGCCCGACGCCCTGCTCGGGGTCGCCACCGGCTCGACGCCGCTGCCCGTGTACGAGGCGCTGGCGGCGCGGGTGCGGGCGGGCTCCGTGGACACCGCGCGGGCCCGGATCGCCCAGCTCGACGAGTACGTGGGGCTGCCGGCGGAGCACCCGGAGTCGTACCGCTCGGTGCTGCGGCGTGAGGTGCTCGAACCGCTCGGGATCGGCATGGACGCGTTCCTCGGCCCGGACGGCACGGCCGCGGACGTGCAGGCCGCCTGCGAGGCGTACGACCGCGCGCTCGGCGAGGCCGGCGGGGTGGACCTCCAGCTGCTGGGCATCGGGACCGACGGGCACATCGGGTTCAACGAGCCGTGCTCCTCGCTCGCCTCGCGGACCCGGATCAAGACGCTCACCGAGCAGACCCGCGTCGACAACGCGCGGTTCTTCGACGGCGACATCGCGCAGGTCCCGCACCACGTGATCACGCAGGGCATCGGCACCATCCTGGAGGCCCGGCACCTGGTGCTGCTGGCCACCGGCGAGGGCAAGGCGGACGCCGTCGCCGCGAGCGTGGAGGGCCCGGTCGCGGCCGTGTGCCCGGCCTCCGCGCTCCAGCTGCACCCGCACGCCACGGTCGTCGTCGACGAGGCGGCCGCGTCCAAGCTGAAGCTCGCCGACTACTTCCGGCACACCTACGCCCACAAGCCCGACTGGCAGGGCATCTGATCCGCACCTGATCCGCCGGGCCCGCGCCCACCCCCTGCGGGCCCGAACGCGGAAGGCGCCGCACCCCCCGACCAGGGGGTGCGGCGCCTTCGTCGAGTACGGGCCGGCGGGCGCCCGGCTCAGGCGCCCGCGACGATCTCCGCCGCCGCCCGGCCGCAGACGCGGGCCGCGCCGTGGGTGGCCACGTGCAGGGCGCCGCGGGGCTCGGCCCCGGGCACGCCCATCTCGACCACGACCGTGTCGGGCCGGGCCGCCAGCAGCGTGTCGAGGGCCGCCGCCATCCAGGGGTGGCGGTGCTCGTCGCGGACGACCGCCACGACGCGGCGCGGTCCGGCCGCCGCCAGCACCTCGCCGCCGGCGTCCGCCCCGGCGAAGCTGCCGGTCTCGGTGCCGGGGAGCAGCCGGCCGAGTTCGGCGGCGACGCCCCAGGGGGTCTCGTCGCCGACCGCGATGTTGGCGACCGGGGTGAGCGCGGCGACGTACGGCGCCTCGGTGAGGGGGGTGAAGCCCTCGGCGCCGGTGACGCGCAGGGCGCGGCGGGCCGCGCGCAGGCCCACGTCGCCGTCGGCGGGCAGGGACGCCGAGGCGTCCGACCGGGCCTCGGCGGTCCAGCGGGCCAGGGCGCGTACCCGCTCGGCCGCGTCGGCGAGGCGTTCCTCGGGCAGCTCACCGGAGCGGACGGCCTCGACCAGGGCGTCGGCCAGTCGCCGTACGGTCTCCTCGTCGGCCAGGCCGCCGCCCACGCAGATCGCGTCGGCGCCGGCCGCGACGGCCAGCACGCTGCCGCGTTCGATGCCGTAGGTGTCCGCGATGGCCCGCATCTCCATGCCGTCGGTCACGATCAGACCGTCGTAGCCCAGCTCGCCGCGGAGCAGGCCGGTCAGGACGCGGCGGGACAACGTTGCCGGACGGTCCGGGTCCAGGGCCGGGACCAGGATGTGGGCGCTCATCACCGCGCGGCTGCCGGCGGCGATGGCCGCGCGGAAGGGCACGAGGTCGCGCTCGGCCAGCACCGAGGCGTCCACGTCGATGCGCGGCAGGGCGTGGTGGGAGTCGACGGCGGTGTCGCCGTGGCCCGGGAAGTGCTTGGTGCAGGCGGCCACTCCCGCCGACTGGAGCCCGGTGACGTAGGCCGCGGTGTGCCGGGCGACCAGGTCGGTGGCGGCGCCGAAGGAGCGCACGCCGATGACGGGGTTGCCGGGGTTGGAGTTGACGTCGGCGGACGGGGCCCAGTTCAGGTTGACGCCGCAGGCCGCGAGGCGGCGGCCGAGCTCGGCGGCGACCTGGCGGGTGAGGCCCACGTCGTCCACCGCGCCGAGGGCGAGGTTGCCGGGGAAGGAGGAGCCGGTGCGCACCTCCAGGCGGGTGACGTCGCCGCCCTCCTCGTCGATGGCGACCAGCACGTCCTCGCGCTCGGCGCGCAGCTGGGCGGTGAGGGCGGCCAGTTGTTCGTCCGAGGCGATGTTGCGGCCGAACAGGCCGACGGAGGCCAGCCCCTCGCCGAGGCGGCGCAGCACCCAGTCGGGGGCGGTGGTGCCGGTGAATCCGGGCTGGAGGACGGTCAGCGCGTCGCGTGTGAGCGTGTCGGTGCCGCTGGCGATTGTCGTCATCGGATGGCGTTATCCCTTCACGGCGCCGGCGGTCAGGCCGCTGACGGCCTTGCGCTGGAGGAAGACGAAGAGGATCAGGATCGGGACGGCGAAGAGGGAGGAGGCGGCCATGGTCGCACCCCAGTTGTCGCCGAAGACGGTCTGGAAGCTGGTCAGCCACAGCGGCAGGGTCTGGGACTCCGCCTCCTTGTTGACGACCAGGACGAGGGGGAGCTCGTTCCAGGCGGTGATGAAGCCGAACATCGAGGTGGACATCAGGCCCGGCGCGAGCAGCGGCAGGATGACCAGGCGGAACGACTGGGCGCGGGTGCAGCCGTCGACCATCGCGGACTCCTCCAGCTCCTTCGGCACGGCGGCGACGAAGCCGCGCAGCGTCAGGATGGTGAAGGGCAGGATCATCATCATGTAGAAGAGCGTGAGCGGCACCAGGCTGTTCAGCATGGACGCGTCGCGCACGATCATGTAGATGGCGATGACCATGACTTCCCAGGGCGCCATCTGGGCCAGCATGAAGCCGACGATGAAGCCGCGCCGCCCCTTGAACCGCATGCGGGCCAGGGCGAAGGCGCCGGCCAGCGCGATGATCAGCGAGAAGACGACCGCGCAGACGGTGACGACGAGCGAGTTGGTGACGTACGTCCAGAAGTGGTCGGCGTCGACCGCGGTCTTGAAGTGCTCGAAGGTGATGTCGGTCGGGAACCAGACCGGGTCCTCCGAGATGATGTCGCCGGTCGGCTTGAAGGCCGTGGCGAACATCCAGTAGACGGGGAAGACGAGGCCGATGAACAGGACGACGGCCGTGACGTTGGGCCACAGGCGGCCGAAGAGCGAGCGCTTCACAGCTCGTCCTCCTCTTGCTTGAGCACGATCCTGAGGTAGTAGGCGGTCAGGCCGAGCAGGATCAGGATGGTCAGGACCGCGATCGCGGCGCCCATGCCGTAGTGCTGGTTGCCGACACCCTCGATGTAGGCGTAGACGGGCAGGATCTCGGTGAGACGGTCGGGGCCGCCGCCGTTGAACGTGTAGACCTGGACGAACGCCTTGAAGATCCAGATGATCTCCAGGAAGGTCGTGGCGTAGAGGAACGGCCGCAGGAACGGCAGGGTGACCGTGGTGAAGCTGCGCCAGGCGCCGGCCCCGTCGAGGGAGGCGGCCTCGTAGAGCTCGCCGGGGATGGTGGTGGTCGCCGCGTACAGGTTGATCGCGACGAACGGGACGGACATCCAGACGATCAGCACGGTGACGACGAAGAAGGTCGACATCTGGCTGCCGGTCCAGCTGTAGTCGGCCATGGAGTGCCAGCCGGCCTTGTCCAGGACCCAGTTGACGACGCCGAAGCGCTGGGCGAAGAGCCACTGGTAGACGGTGGTCGCGGCGACGACCGGCATCGCCCACGCCAGCACCAGGCCGATCATCAGCACGAACCGCATCGTCCGGCCGAGGCGGGCGAGCAGCAGGCCGATCAGGCCGCCCACCACCATGGTGAGGACGACGTTGACCGCGGTGAAGAGGATCGAGCGGAGGGTGACCCGCCAGAAGTCCTCGCCGGTGAGGACCTCCTTGTAGTTGTCGAAGCCGGTCCACTCGGTGACGTGCTGGATCAGCTGCGCCATGTTGAGGTTCTGGAAGGACAGCAGGCCGTCCTTCAGCAGCGGCCAGCCGAGCAGCAGCACAGTGGCCGCGCAGGCCGGCAGCAGCAACAGGTACGGGACGAGCGCGCCGGCGCGGGACGCGGCTCTCGGTTTGGCCTGGCCGGTGTTCCCGCCGTCCGCCTTGCGGACGTCCGACGGGCCTCGGGGCGGCCGTTCGGTCTGCACGGTCATGCTCGCGGTCTCTCTTCTTCTCGACCTGTCCAACTCAAGCCGGGGCGGGGGCCGTCGTGTGCCAGCCCCCGCCCCGGCTCACCCGGTGTTACTGCTGCTGCGCCAGGCGCTTGTTGAACTCGCCCTCGACCTGCTTGGCGGCCTCCGCCGGGGACTTGCCCTTCATGACGGCCGTCAGGTACGTCTTGATCGGGTTCGGGTCGTTCTCGACCGCGGCCCACTCGGGGATCAGCGGCGTGGTGCCACCGGTCCCGGCGGCCGGCGCGGCGGCCTCGGCGGCGGCGTTGCCCTTCAGGTTGCTCTGGAGCGCCTCCTTGTTCGGGATGACGCCGTTGGCCTTGGCCAGGCCGCCCTCGTACTTGTCGGAGAGCGCGAGCTTCAGGAACTCCTTGGCCAGCTCCTGCTTCTTGCTGCCCGCGGCGACGGCCAGGTTGGAGCCGCCGAGGAAGACGCCCTCGGGCTTGTCGGCCGTGGCGCCCGGGATGGTGAAGTAGCCGAGGTCCTTCTCGATGGCCGGGTTGGCGGTGATCGCCGTGCCGCCCTCCCAGCCCATGCCGATGAAGGCGCCGGTCTTGCCCTTGGCGAAGATCTCACCCTGCTGCGGGGTGGCCTCGTCCTTGTCCTTGGGGGCCTTGGACAGGGCCTGGAACTTCTTGTAGGTCTCGGTGGCCGCGGCGACCTTCGGGTCGGACAGGTTGGAGACGTACTTGTCGCCGTCCTTCTTGACCAGCTCGCCGCCCTCGCCGACGACCAGGCCCACGAAGTGGTACCAGTTCTGGCCGGGCATGTAGATCGGCTCGGCGTCGGTCTTCTCGCCGATCGTCTTGAGGTCGTTGTAGAACTCGTCGCGGGTCTTGGGCAGTTCCTTGATGCCCGCGTCCGCCCAGATCTTCTTGTTGTAGACGACGACGCGGTTGACCACGAACCACGGGGCCGCGTACTGCTTGTCGTCGAAGACGGCGGACTTGTTGAGCGACTCGGACCAGTCGGTGCCGATCTCGCTCTTGAGGTCGCTCAGGTCCGCGAGGCCGCCGGTCTTGGCGTAGGCCGGCGTCTGGGTGTTGCCGATCTCGAAGACGTCGGGCGGGTTCTCCTCGGAGAGGGCGGTGGTCAGCTTCTGCTGGATACCGTTCCACTTCTGGATCTCGAACTTGACCTTGGCCTTGGTCTTCGCCTCGAACTCCTTGGCGAGGTCCGCCTGCCACTGGTCGGGCGAGGAACCGTCCATCACCCACACGGTCAGCGTCTGGCCGGCGTAGCCGTCCGCGCCGGCCTTCTTGCCGTCGTCGCCGCCGTCGTCGCCCCCGCACGCCGCGATCGAGACCATCATGCCCGCGATACCGATCGCGGCTATCAGCTTGCGCTTCACGCCACCCTCCTCAGGGATGCCACAAAACCCCCCTGCCTCCCCGCGGTTGCTCGTCGACGCGGACCGCCCATGGGGCCGGGACCTGGACCAATGGTGTAGACCAGTAGGGGGAGCTTGGCCCAGACCAATAGGGCTGTCAAGGGTGTTCAAGCAGCCTCCGGGCGTCCGTGATGGGACCGAGATATGCAGGGACCTTTCATTGCGCAAGCGACACATCGGACGGACCGGCGCCGGGTGTACCACCGCCGGCCGGCGCGGCCCGGGAAGCGGCTGGACGGGACGTACCAAAGCCCCAGGACGGCGCGGTGGACTAGACCAACGGGGGCCTCGGAGGTATACAGAAGGGATCACGGAGCGTGCGGGATCCTCCCGGCACCAACCCGTGCCACGATGTGAGCCGTGGCCGATAGGGGATGTCGGCCGCTTCGGCACCCGGAGCCGGGAAGGCAGAGCATGAGCACCGACGTCAGCAGTGCGGAGAACGAGGGTGGGGCGACCGTCCGTACCGCGCGCGTGCCCAAGTACTACCGACTGAAGAAGCATCTGCTCGACATGACCCGGACGCAGGCGCCTGGCACGCCGGTCCCGCCGGAGCGCACGCTGGCCGCGGAGTTCGACACCTCGCGCACGACCGTGCGCCAGGCCCTCCAGGAGCTGGTCGTCGAGGGCCGCCTCGAACGCATCCAGGGCAAGGGCACCTTCGTCGCCAAGCCCAAGGTGTCGCAGGCGCTGCAACTCACCTCCTACACCGAGGACATGCGGGCCCAGGGCCTCGAACCCACCTCGCAGCTCCTGGACATCGGGTACATCACCGCCGACGAGCGGCTCGCCGAGCTGCTGGACATCACGGCGGGCGGGCGGGTGCTGCGCATCGAGCGGCTGCGCATGGCCAACGCCGAGCCGATGGCCATCGAGACGACCCACCTCAGCGCCAAGCGCTTCCCGGCCCTGCGCCGCTCCCTGGTGAAGTACACGTCCCTCTACACGGCCCTCGCCGAGGTGTACGACGTCCATCTCGCCGAGGCCGAGGAGACCATCGAGACCTCGCTGGCGACCCCGCGCGAGGCCGGCCTGCTCGGCACCGACGTCGGCCTGCCGATGCTGATGCTCTCCCGGCACTCACTGGACCGCACGGGCCAGCCGGTGGAGTGGGTCCGCTCGGTGTACCGCGGCGACCGCTACAAGTTCGTGGCCAGGCTGAAGCGCCCCCAGGACTGAAGCCCTCCGGGACCGCGCGGCACACGACATTGCAGTTGAGGGCCGATATTCGGACGAGGTCTTCCGCTTTCTCGACGCCGTCACCTACATTTTCGTGCGCACTGCACCAGGTGATCAGCGAGGGGACGGAGCCACCGCATGTCACAAGCCCCAGAAGTGAGCAGAGGGCCGACGGTGACGCCGGTGCGCGTCGTCATCGCCCTCTGCCTTGTCGCACCGTTCGTCGCCATGCTGTGGGTCGGTTCGTACGCCAAGACCGACCCGACCCTCATCGGCGTCCCGTTCTTCTACTGGTACCAGATGGCGTGGGTGCTCATCTCGACCGTGCTGACGGTGATCGCGTACAAGCTCTGGCAGCGTGACCAGCGCGCCCGCCGGGAAGGCGGGGCCAAGTGAACGACGGCGTGAACGGCGTCGCACTCGCCGTCTTCATCTTCTTCTTCGTGCTCGTCACCGCCATGGGCTTCCTGGCCGCGCGCTGGCGCAAGGCCGAGAACGAGCACAGCCTCGACGAATGGGGCCTCGGCGGCCGCTCGTTCGGCACCTGGGTCACCTGGTTCCTGCTGGGCGGCGACCTCTACACGGCGTACACCTTCGTGGCCGTCCCGGCGGCGATCTACGCGGCGGGCGCGTCCGGCTTCTTCGCGGTGCCGTACACGATCCTGGTGTACCCGCTGATCTTCACCTTCCTGCCCCGCCTGTGGTCGGTCTCCCACAAGCACGGCTACGTGACGACCTCGGACTTCGTGCGCGGCCGGTTCGGCTCCAAGGGCCTGTCGCTCGCGGTCGCCGTCACCGGCATCCTCGCCACGATGCCGTACATCGCGCTCCAGCTGGTCGGCATCCAGGCCGTGCTGGACGTGATGGGCGTCGGCGGCGGCGAGGACACCAACTGGTTCGTCAAGGACCTGCCGCTGCTGATCGCCTTCGGTGTGCTGGCCGCGTACACCTACTCGTCGGGGTTGCGCGCGCCCGCGCTGATCGCGTTCGTGAAGGACACGTTGATCTACCTCGTCATCGCGGTGGCGATCATCTACATCCCGATCAAGCTGGGCGGGTTCGACGACATCTTCGCCAAGGCGGGCGAGGCGTTCGGCCAGACCAGCGAGGCGACCGGGAAGCCGCGCGGCGCGGTGGTGCCGGGCGAGGCGAGCCAGTGGACCTACGCCACCCTGGCGCTCGGCTCGGCGCTCGCGCTGTTCATGTACCCGCACTCGATCACCGCGACGCTGTCCTCCCGCAGCCGCGAGGTGATCCGCCGCAACACCACGATCCTGCCGCTGTACTCGCTGATGCTCGGCCTGCTGGCGCTGCTGGGCTTCATGGCGATCGCAGCCGGGGTCAAGGTGCAGAACGGCCAGCTGGCGATCCCGCAGCTGTTCGAGGACATGTTCCCGGACTGGTTCGCCGGCGTCGCCTTCGCGGCGATCGGCATCGGCGCCCTGGTCCCGGCGGCGATCATGTCGATCGCGGCCGCGAACCTCTTCACCCGCAACATCTACAAGGACTTCATCAAACCGGATGCCACTCCGGCGCAGGAGACCAAGGTCTCCAAGCTGGTGTCGCTGCTGGTGAAGGTGGGCGCGCTGGTCTTCGTCCTGACGATGGACAAGACGGTCGCGATCAACTTCCAGCTACTGGGCGGCATCTGGATCCTCCAGACCTTCCCGGCCCTGGTGGGCGGCCTGTTCACCCGCTGGTTCCACCGCTGGGCCCTGCTCGCCGGCTGGGCGGTCGGCATGGTCTACGGCACGGCCGCCGCGTACGGGGTGGCCTCGCCGACGCAGGCGCACTTCGGCGGCTCCTCGAAGGAGATCCCGGGCATCGGCGAGATCGGCTACATCGGCCTCACCGCCTTCGTGCTGAACGTCCTGGTCACCGTGGTCCTGACCTTCGTCCTGAAGGCCGTCAAGGCCCCCGACGGCGTCGACGAGACCCAGCCGGGCGACTACACGGCGGACGCGGGCGACCCGGGCGTCGAGGTCGAGCTGCCCCCGGCCACCGCGGGCACCTCGCACTGATCCCCGGTCTGTCGGGAGCGGGCCGTCGGAGAGATCCGGCGGCCCGTTGTCGTACCCGTCGGGCACACTCGGCTCCATGGACTTCACGATCCGGCAGGCGACGACCGAGGAGCACGACACCCTCGGCGAGATCACCGCACAGGCCTATCTCCGGGACGGCCTCCTCGACTTCGGCGACGACGACACCTACCTCGGCGAGCTGCGGGACGTGGCCAAACGGGCCGCCGCCGCGGAGGTGCTGGTCGCCGTCGCGGACGGCCGTGTCCTGGGCGGCGTGACCTTCGTGCCGTCCGGCGGCCCCATGGCCGACATCGCGCGTGCCGGCGAGGCCGAGATACGGATGCTCGCCGTCGCCCGCGAGGCGCGGGGGCGCGGTGTCGGCGAGGCCCTCGTGCGGTCCTGCGTCGACCGGGCCCGGGCCGTGGAGGGCTGCGCGCGCGTCGTGCTGTCGACCCAGCGGACGATGCGCACCGCCCACCGGCTCTACGGACGCCTGGGCTTCGCCCGCACGCCCGAGCGCGACTGGAACCCGCTGCCGGAGCTCGACGACATCACGCTGCTCACCTACGAGCTGACCCTCTGAGACCGGCACCGACACTACATCTGGGGGTGCTCGCGCCACCCGGCACAAGATGTATGCTCATGCTCGCTGTCGCCGCAGGGGAATCCGGTGCGAATCCGGAACTGTCCCGCAACGGTGTACATGCGTGTTTCCGCACGCGTGTCCAGTCCGAGGACCTGCCGACAGTGCGCCCGGCCGTCCCGGTCCGGGTGCCATGACGTCCGGGCCTCGCGGAATGGGCCGGTGGACGCGACGCCGCGTGCGCTCGTGAGCTGCCCCCTGCCCTCCGCCTGGCCCCGTGCCGAGCGAGGGAGTGCCCCACGTGACCATCGCGCCAGCCGACCCGGTGTCAGCGTCCGCCGCGAAGGCTTCGTCCGCTGCGACGGCTTCTGCGTCCGCTGCCACGGCTTCGTCCGCTGCCACGGCTTCTGCGATCCCGGCGACCGAGGAAGCCGACGGACCCGGCGCCGCCCTGCTGCGGACCCTGACCGACCTCACCGCCGACCTCCCCGACGCCGACCCCGGCCGGGTCGCCGCCGCCGCGCTGCGCGGCCGGTCCGCGCGGGCCGACGAGGCGGAGTTGCGGGAGCTGGCCACGGAGGCCGCGGCCGGTCTGATCTCGGAGGACCCGGTCTACTCCCGGCTGGCCGCCCGGCTGCTGACCCTCGGCATCCGCGCCGAGGCCGCCTCCCAGGGCGTCACCTCCTTCACCACGTCCGTCGCCACGGGCCACCGCGAGGGCCTGATCGCCGACCGCACCGCCGCGTTCGTCCGGCTGCACGCGCCCCGCCTGGACGCGCTGACCGACACGGCCGCCGACGACCGCTTCGGCTACTTCGGGCTGCGCACCCTCTACAGCCGCTACCTGCTCCGGCACCCGCTCACCCGCAAGGTCGTCGAGACGCCCCAGCACTTCCTGCTG
The DNA here is from genome assembly GCF_009862125.1 of Streptomyces sp. SID5910. Classification (GTDB taxonomy): domain Bacteria; phylum Actinomycetota; class Actinomycetes; order Streptomycetales; family Streptomycetaceae; genus Streptomyces. The sequence continues at coordinate 10,358 of NZ_WWHX01000196.1, read as the reverse complement.
CGGGTGGCCTGCGGACTCGCCGAGGACGACAGCGACCGCGCCGTGGCCGAAGTCGCCGCGCTGTACGGCCTGATGAGCCGCCTGGACTACCTGCCCTCCTCCCCCACCCTCTTCAACTCCGGCACCCGGCACGCCCAGATGTCGTCCTGCTACCTCCTGGACTCCCCCAAGGACGAGCTGGACTCCCTCTACGACCGCCTCCACCAGGTCGCCCGCCTCTCCAAGCACGCCGGCGGCATCGGCATCGCCTACTCCCGCGTCCGCGCCCGGGGTTCACTGATCCGGGGCACCAACGGGCACTCCAACGGCATCGTCCCGTTCCTGAAGACGCTGGACGCCTCGGTGGCCGCGGTGAACCAGGGCGGCCGGCGCAAGGGCGCGGCGGCGGTCTACCTGGAGACCTGGCACGCCGACATCGAGGAGTTCCTGGAGCTGCGGGACAACACGGGCGAGGACGCCCGCCGCACGCACAACCTGAACCTCGCGCACTGGATCCCGGACGAGTTCATGCGCCGGGTGGACGCCGACGCGCCGTGGTCGCTGTTCTCGCCCGCGGACGTGCCGGAGCTGACCGACCTGTGGGGCGCGGAGTTCGACGCGGCCTACCGGGCGGCCGAGGCGAAGGGCCTCGCCAGGAAGACCCTCCCGGCCCGCGAGCTGTACGGCCGCATGATGCGTACCCTCGCGCAGACCGGCAACGGCTGGATGACCTTCAAGGACACCGCCAACCGCACCGCCAACCAGACGGCCGAGCCGGGCCACGTCGTCCACTCCTCGAACCTCTGCACGGAGATCCTGGAGGTCACCGACGACGGGGAGACCGCCGTCTGCAACCTCGGTTCGGTCAACCTGGGCGCCTTCGTGACCGGCGGCGACATCGACTGGGAGCGGCTGGACGCCACCGTCCGCACCGCCGTCACCTTCCTGGACCGGGTCGTCGACATCAACTTCTACCCGACCGAGCAGGCGGGCCGCTCCAACGCCCGCTGGCGTCCGGTCGGCCTCGGCGCGATGGGCCTCCAGGACGTCTTCTTCCAACTGCGTCTGCCCTTCGACTCCCCCGAGGCGAAGGCCCTGTCCACGCGCATCGCCGAGCGGATCATGCTCGCCGCGTACGAGACCTCCGCCGACCTCGCCGGGCGCAACGGCCCGCTGCCGGCCTGGGAGAAGACCCGTACCGCGAGGGGCGTGCTGCACCCCGACCACTACGACGTGAAGGCGGCCTGGCCGGAGCGCTGGGCGGCCCTGCGGACGCGCATCGCGGCGACCGGCCTGCGCAACTCGCTGCTCCTGGCCATCGCGCCGACCGCGACGATCGCCTCCATCGTGGGCGCCTACGAGTGCATCGAGCCGCAGGTGTCCAACCTGTTCAAGCGCGAGACCCTGTCCGGCGAGTTCCTCCAGGTCAACTCGTACCTGGTGGACGACCTCAAGCGGCTCGGCGTGTGGGACGCCCGCACCCGCGAGGCACTGCGCGAGGCGAACGGCTCGGTGCAGGACTTCGCGTGGATCCCCGAGGACGTGCGCGCGCTGTACCGCACCGCCTGGGAGATCCCGCAGCGCGCCCTGATCGACATGGCCGCCGCCCGCACCCCGTACCTCGACCAGGCCCAGTCGCTGAACCTGTTCCTGGAGACGCCGACCATCGGGAAGCTCTCCTCGATGTACGCGTACGCCTGGAAGCAGGGCCTGAAGACCACGTACTACCTGCGTTCCCGCCCGGCGACCCGCATCGCCCGCGCCGCCGGCCGGGCCACCGTCCCCGTGCAGGCCACCCCGGACCCCGAAGCGGTCGCCTGCTCCCTGGAAAACCCCGAGTCCTGCGAGGCCTGCCAGTAATGACGACCAAGAACCTGCTCGACCCCGGCTTCGAGCTGACTCTCCGCCCGATGCGCTACCCCGACTTCTACGAGCGCTACCGGGACGCCATCAAGAACACCTGGCACGTGGAGGAGGTCGACCTCCACTCGGACGTCGCCGACCTCGCGAAGCTCAGCCCCATGGAACAGCACCTGATCGGCCGGCTGGTGGCGTTCTTCGCCACCGGTGACTCGATCGTCGCGAACAACCTGGTGCTGACCCTCTACAAGCACATCAACTCCCCCGAGGCGCGGCTCTACCTGAGCCGGCAGCTCTTCGAGGAGGCCGTGCACGTCCAGTTCTATCTGACGCTGCTGGACACCTACCTGCCCGACCCGGACGACCGCGCCGCCGCCTTCGCGGCCGTGGAGAACATCCCGTCCATCCGCGAGAAGGCCGAGTTCTGCTTCAAGTGGATGGACTCGGTCGAGTCGATCGACCGGCTGGAGTCCAGGGCCGACCGCCGCCGCTTCCTGCTCAACCTCATCTGCTTCGCCGCGTGCATCGAGGGCCTGTTCTTCTACGGCGCCTTCGCCTACGTCTACTGGTTCCGCAGCCGGGGCCTGCTGCACGGTCTGGCCACCGGCACCAACTGGGTGTTCCGGGACGAGACGATGCACATGTCCTTCGCCTTCGACGTGGTCGACACCGTCCGCAAGGAGGAGCCGGACCTCTTCGACGACCAGCTGGAGCAGCAGGTCACCGACATGCTACGGGAGGCCGTCGAGGCCGAGCTTCAGTTCGCGCGCGACCTGTGCGGTGACGGCCTCCCGGGGATGAACACCGACTCGATGCGGCAGTACCTGGAGTGCGTCGCCGATCAGCGTCTGACGCGGCTCGGCTTCGCCCCGGTGTACGGCTCCGAGAACCCCTTCTCCTTCATGGAGCTCCAGGGTGTTCAGGAGCTGACCAACTTCTTCGAGCGACGTCCGTCGGCGTACCAGGTGGCGGTGGAAGGGACCGTCGACCTGGACGAGGACTTCTGAGTGGACGAGGACTTCTGAGCCTCCCTGATCTGGCGGTCGATGCGCTTGTCGCGCACGATGCCGATCACCGACGGGAGGATCATGAGGACCAGGAGTCCGAAGGTCGCGAGCATTCCGATCAGGGCTTCGATCTGGTTTCCGTTCATGACACCACTGTCGTGCCTCAGACTCCTTACCGTGAGTGGCAGGACTGCCGTAAGACCTCGATTTCCTGCCACTCACGAGGCACACTGGCGGCATGCTGCGGAACGTGACCGCCGTCCTGCTGGACGGCGTACATCCCTTCGAACTCGGCGTCGTCTGCGAGGTCTTCGGCATCGACCGGAGCGACGAGGGCCTGCCGACGTACGACTTCGCGGTGGTCTCCGCCGAGGGCCCGGCGCTGACCACCCATGTCGGCGGGCTCACCGTCTCCACGCCCTACGGGCTGGACCGGCTGGACGAGGCCGACCTGATCACCGTGCCGGCGGGCAGCGACTTCGCCCGCCGGGAGTACCCGCCCGAGCTGCTGGCCGCCCTGCGGCGGGCGGTGGACCGGGGCGCGCGGGTGCTGAGCGTGTGCTCCGGGGTGTTCGTGCTGGGCGCCGCCGGCCTGCTGGACGGACGGCGGTGCACGGTGCACTGGCACCACGCGGAAGAGCTGGCCCGGCTGTACCCGCGGGTCTCCGTGACCCCCGACGTGCTCTACGTGGACGAGGACCCGGTGATCACCAGCGCCGGCACCGCGGCCGGCATCGACGCCTGTCTGCACCTCGTGCGCAAGGAGCAGGGCCCGGAGGTCGCCAACAAGATCGCCCGGCGGATGGTGGTGCCGCCGCACCGGGACGGCGGCCAGGCGCAGTACATCGAGCGCCCGCTGCCGCGCTCCTCCTGCGACACCGTCGGCGAGGTGCTGGCCTGGATGGAACAGCACCTCGACCAGGAGGTCACCGTCGAGCAGCTCGCGGCCCGGGCGCACATGTCCCCGCGCACCTTCGCCCGCCGCTTCCAGCAGGAGACGGGCACGACTCCCTACCGCTGGATCCTGCGCCAGCGCGTGCTGCTGGCCCAGCGGCTGCTGGAGGCGACGGACGAGACGATGGACGCGGTCGCCTGGCGCACCGGCTTCGGTACGGCGGCGGCCCTGAGGCACCAGTTCGTCAGGGCTCTCGGCACCACCCCGTACGCCTACCGGCGCACCTTCCGGGGCCCCGAGGCCGCCGCCTGAGCCGCGTCACCGCGGCGCTCGTCTCACCTCGCCACGGGCCGCACCAGCAGGTCGTGGGGACGCAGCGTGATGCCGACGCGCACCGCGTCGTTCGAGCCCGCCACCTGCTCGAAGCGGTACTTGGTCGCGAGCGCCGCCGTGATCAGCGTCAGCTGCGCCATGGAGAAGTGGTCGCTGGGGCACTTGCGATTGCCCACGCTGAACGGCCGCATGGCGTATTTCGGCAGTTCCGTCACGCGTTCCGGAAGCCAACGGTCCGGGTCGAACTCCAGGTTGTGGGGGTACGACTTCGGATCGCGCTGGATTGCGTACGGGCTGTAGATGATGTCGGCCCCGGCCGGAATGCGATAGCCACCGAGTTCCGTCTCGACCACCGCGCGCCGCGTCAATACCCATACGGCGGGGCGCAAACGCATGGCCTCCACGATGACATTGCCGGTGTGTGTGAGCTTGCGGACGTCCTCGAATGCCACGGGGTGCCCGCCGGTGACCGCTTCGACTTCGTCGCGTATGCGGTCGGCATGTTCCGGGTGTTCGGCAAGTGCCTGTAGCAACCACATGATCGTGGAGGCGATGGTTTCACTGCCGGGGGTGAGTATCGCGACGACCTGGTCGTGGATCTCCTGTTCCCCGATCGGGTCGCCATTGTCGTCCTTCGCCTCCAGCAAAGCCGTCAGCAAATCGTCCGGCTTTTGACCGGATGCGCGGCGCTCGGCGATGATCTCGTCGACCAGGAGGTGCAAGTCGGCCAGCGCGCTGTTGAATTCGCGGTTGGCCGGCAGCGGCAGCCGGTACAGCGGGCCGAGCGGGACGACCATCCGCCGGTACATGCCGCGGAAGACGGTGGCGAGGGCGACGCACAGGCGCTCGGCACGCTCGTCCATGTACTGGCCGCGCAGCAGACAGCGGGCGGCGACGCGCACGGCGACGCGGAAGGACTCGGAGGTGGCGTCGATCGTCTCCCCCGGCCGCCAGCGCTCGGTGAGCGCGTGCGCCTCCTCCTCCATGATCGGCCCGTAGGCGGGGATCGCGTCGAGCTTGAAGGCGGGCTGGATGGTGCGCCGCTGGCGCCGGTGCAGCGGGCCGTTGGCGGTGGCCACGCCCTCCTTGCCGAGCAGGCCCTCCAGCGACTCCCACAGCGGGCCCGCGATGTGGTAGTCGGGGCTCAGCGCGAGGGCGCCGGTGAGCGCCGGGGTGGTGACCGCGTACACGGTCTTGGGGCCGAGCTTGATGCGGACCACCTCGCCGTGGTCGCGCAGCTGGGCCATGAAGGCCAGCGGGTCGCGGGCCAGCCTCCAGCCGTGGCCGAGGAGCGGGACGCCGCCGCCCGCGACGGGCGGCTCGCGCAGCTCCGTGGCCGGTTCGGTGCGGGTCTCGGGATTGACGGACTCGACGGTCATTTCTCACCTGCCGCTTCGTTGTTGACGTACGGGGGCGTGGACCGGTCGTCCCAGCTGTCGACCATGTACCGGCCGGACTCGTGGTGGAACCAGTAAACGGAACTGAACCAGTTCCGCATATTGCCGACGCTGGCCCGCACGGCGCCGCTCAGTTCCTTTCCGCGTACGGTTCCGTCGTCGAGTTCTCCGGCGAACCGTAATACGTCCTGTTCGACGGCGAGGAATTCCGTGATGCATTCCTCCACGCGTCGCCGGACGTCTTCTATCGCTTCTTCCAGGGTCAGTTGATGATGAGTGATGAGACTGATGCCGAGATTGTGGACCTCGTCGCCCGCTATTTCCTTCGGCAGCGAGCAGAGGTCGTTGTACCAGGCGGCGAATTCCTGGCTCAGCAGGGCCGCCCGCCGGTATGCGGGGTGCTTTCGCACGGCGTCCGGCAGTTCGCACCCCGCGCTCGGCTCCAGCAGGTCGGTCCAGATCCAGTGCGCGAAGGTGAGCCGGCGCAGTGCGAGGTACTCCTCGACGCCGGGCACGATTCCGTGGGTGCGGTTGTGGAATTCCCGGTCGTACGCCTCGATCACCGCGTGGAAGTGCCGGGCGAACCGGGCGTTCCACGTCGGCGGCAGGAAGGCGTACAGCCGCAGCACGCTGTCGGCGAACCCGGCGACCAGCGCGTCCTCGTGGTGCAGGTGGTCCGCGGGTGAGTCCAGTGCCGTGTGCAGCCGGTCCCGGAGCTTCCGCCAGGCGGCCGGGCGGCCGTGGACGATGTCCCGGTCGTGCCGGTCGTCCCAGACGAAGAACCACGCACTGTAGTCGGCGATCGCCTGGAGCACCTCGTCGGGGGCGCCCAGGTAGTACCCGGCCATGAGGTCCGTGTAGCACAGGCCGTCGGCATATTCCTCGACCTTGTCCGCCGGCATGAGCCGCTTTTCGAGCAGCCAGGTACGGGTCTTCTCCTGGAGCTTCGGCCAATACGGATGCAGTTGCCGGGGAAATGCCGCCTCGATCACCGGGAGCGAGAGCTGCGGTGGAACTGCGATCGCGGTCGGTGTCGCTGTGGTGCCGTGTGGGAAAGCATGCACGAACAAACCCCTCTCAGCCGCCGGTGGCGCACTCCTCGCGCTGAGCGGGGCGTGCGCCGTTGCGTATCCCCGCTCTTCCATTCAGCACCACAACTGACCGTTCTGGGAACGGATTTGCTCCATTCACTACCCTACGGCGCCTGAATTCTCCTGTTGTGTGTCGGCTTCTGGATCTCCGGGAGGGCGGCAGGGATCGAACAGGTGACGGACAGACGAACGGCGCCCGCTCGGGTGGACCCGAACGGACGCCGTGCGCCTGGGGCTTGTGAGGCCGGGGTGATGTCTCAGTCGTTCGCGACGACGGGGTAGCGCGGCTCGTTCTCGGCCATCTGCCGCAGCGCGTCCTTGCGTTCGCGCTTGGAGAGCCGGTCGATGTAGAGATACCCGTAGAGGTGGTCGGTCTCGTGCTGGAGGCAGCGCGCGAAGTAGCCGGTGCCGCGCACCTTGATGGGGTTGCCCTTCTCGTCCTGCCCGGTCACCTCGGCGTAGTCGGGGCGGGCGAGCGGCGCGTAGGCGGTCGGCACGGACAGGCAGCCCTCGTTGCTGTCGTCCAGGCTGCGCCGGTCGGCGGGCAGTTCGACGAGCTTCGGGTTGCAGACGACGCCGACGTGGCGGACGCCCTCGTCGTCGGGGCAGTCGTAGACGAAGACCTTCTTGCCGACGCCGATCTGGTTGGCGGCCAGGCCCACGCCCTCGGCGGTGCGCTGGCTGGCGAACATGTCCGCGACCAGCTGCTGGAGCTCCTCGCCGAAGTCGGTGACGTCCTGGCACTCCTTGTGCAGGACCGGGTTGCCGACCACCGTGATCGGGCGGGAGGTGCCGCGCCCGCGCCAGTCGGCCTCGCGCTCCTCGCACTCCTCGGTGTCGACGACGAATCCCTCGTCGTCCACGGGGAGCACGCCCGCGTGCTGCTGATCGGTGTCCTGCTGCGCCATGACCGACGTATGCCTTCCTGGATGAAACCGGGGTTTGATGCTGGATACAGGGTACGGGGAGGCGCCCCGTCAGGGGCGCGGGACTGAGTCGATATGCGGCTCCGCCGCGTGGCCGCGACCAGCCACGACGAAGCCGCAGCCGGCCATAGACCTCAGCAGACCTCTTCCAGATCCCGCCAATCCCGGGAATCAGGACTGTCCGCAACCCACCCGTCCAGCAGCCCCCTCACCAGCGAAGCCGGCGCAGCCACCCCGCACTCCCGCTCCGGCACCCACAGCTGCCCGTCGGTGCGGTGCCCGAGCGGCCCCGGGTGCCCCGGTTCGCTGTGGTCGTGCGGGTCGAGATGCTCGCCGTCGCCCTCGTCGGACGGCATCCGGGACTCGGAGCACATCCGGCACAGCAGCCGCACGGAGGACGACCAGTCCTCGGCGGCGAACCCGGCGTCGGCGGCCAGCTGCTCCAGCGCGTCCCGGTCGGCCTCGGTGGCGGCCTCCAGGAGGACCACCCAGGTGGGCACGGGCGACGGCGCCCACAGCTCGATCTCGTCGAAGACGGGGTAGGAGTGCCCGGCGGCCGTGGTCCGCTCCCCGTGCGGGACGCCGTCGTGCAGCACGACCTCGCCCCAGCGCCGCCCGGAGGACGGCAGCGGAATGGACAGCACCTCGACGCGGGCGGGGTCCAGCCGCCGCCCCCACACCACCTCGGCCTCGCCCTCGGGGGACAGCCGTACGGCCGCGCTGCCGAGGTCCATGCCGAGGGGCTCACCGGCGTCCGTGGCGTCGCCGGGCGTCTTCAGCCCGTACGCCTGCCAGGCGCGGCGAGCCAGGGGCCAGTCCTGGAGGGCGGTCGCGGCGATGCCGACGTTCCACCAGTCGGGGGCTCCGCCGTCCCGGTCGAGCAGCGCCACGGCCCTGAGGCCCGCCGCTCTGGCCTGCTCCCAGTCGTGCCGGAACTTGTGCAGCAGGGCGAGGTTGAACCACGACTCCGACAGCCAGGGTTCCAGGTCGGCGGCCCGCGTCAGCAGCGCGCCCGCGTCCTCGTAGCGACCGTCGCCGATCAGCGTGAACGCACGGTCGGTGGCCTGCCGCCACGAGGCGGAGGGCCGGTGCCGTCCCTTGCCGAAGATCCTCACGATTCCCGCCTGCCAGTTCCGTTCAGTGGGCTGGCTGTGCCTTTCCGCGCCCCCGTACACCCTCTCCTGCGCATCAAACCATGTACGGCCTGCGGGGCGCTCATTACCCATGGGTTACCCAGCCGGGGGCGAGGTAAGGCTGCCTCGGGAGAGCACCCGGGCCAGTGCCTCCACGACTTCGGGAGCGTAGTCGCCGGCGGTGGCCAGCCGCAGCTCCTCCAGCGCGGTGAGGTCGCCGCCGGGCCCCGCGTCCCGCGCCTTCTCCTCGTAGGCGTTGACGGCGCGCACGATCCGCGCGGCGAGCGGCTGCTCGTGGCAGGGGTCGGCCTGCCGCTCCACCACCACGGCGACCGCGGCGTCGACGCCGGTCTGGCGCACGACGGCCCCGCCGAGCAGCGCGATCCGCCGCTGTTCGGACACGGGCAGGCCTGCCGTGGCGCCCGCCGGGACCGGGTCGACGAGGCTCAGCTGGCCGATGTCGTGCATGAGCGCCGCGTACTCCAGCACCGTCAGCTCGGGCCCGGACAGCCCCAGGTCCCGTCCGACGGCCGCGCTGAGCCCGGCGACGCGGCGGGCGTGCCCGGCCGGGGTGTACCCGGCGATCTCGGTGGCCCGGGCCAGGGAGGCGATGGTCTGGCGGTAGGTGGCCCGGACGGCGGCGTACCGCCGGTAGGAGAGCTGGGTGAGCAGCAGCGGCACGCTGAAGACGGGCAGTGCCCACAGTCCCGCGACGGCCACCGCGAGGGCCATCACCGCCCCCGTCGCGCACACCGCGGAGGTGATGCCGACCATGGCCCGCAGCTCCTCGCGCAGCAGCGGGCCGAAGGGCCATCCGGTGCGCGCGTGCGCCGGTGCCGCGGCGAGCACGGCGTCGCACAGCGCGGTCAGGGCGAGCAGGGCGATCAGCAGCAGCGCGTGGGCGGGGCCGCCCCAGTCGCGGAAGGTGCCCCGGCCCGCCAGCGGCTGGAAGCACACGGCGGCGAAGGCGACCGTGAGCAGGCGCCGCGCCAGGTGGTCGAGGAGCGGTCCGTCGCCGCGCGCGATGTGCGGGACGCTGCCGAGGAGCGAGGCGACGAGCACCACGGTGACGGTCTGGGCGACCCCGTGGTGCACGGGCTGTCCGGTGTTCTCCCCGAGCAGGGCGTACGCCAGCGCGCCGGCGGTCCCGAGCGGCGCCGTCTCCCGGCCTTCTCCCCCGGTGCGGCGGGTGAGCTCGCCGAGCGCGACGAGGAGCCCGAAGGCGAGCGCGACGGGACGCTCCACGACGCCCGACCACAGCACGGAGGCGAGGCACACGAGCGCGACGAGGGGCGCCTTGTGGATACGGCGCTTGCGGGGCTCGGCCTGCGTGAACTTGAAGTGCTTGACGGCGTTGGTGACGTACGCGTCCGCTGGGTCGATGCCGGCTTCGGCCAGGGCGCGGTCGAGGAGTTTGCCGGCGGGGCCGACGAAGGGCCTGCCCTGACGGTCCTCCTGATCGCCGGGCTGCTCACCGACGAGCATGACCCGAGCGGACGCCTTGCCGGCGCCGAAGACGGTCTGGGTGGCGTCCCTGTGCAGGGGGCACCCGCGGCAGCCGGCGGCGGCGTCGCGGAGAGCGGTGAGGCTGCGGCCGCGCTTCGGGACGAAGGGTTGTGCGGTGTAGTCGTCCTCGGGGGTCATGGGCTGCGGGTACCCGCCGGGGGCGGTTCGGATCCGCTGCCGGGTGCGGGTGGTCTGCGGTTGCTCGCGCAGTTCCCCGCGCCCCTTCGGGGC
>NZ_WWHX01000021.1 GCF_009862125.1 Streptomyces sp. SID5910 | reverse complement strand
CCGGATCGGGCTGCGGCTGGACGTGCCGGCCGCCGGCGGGGCCGGGGTGTGGCTGGCCGCCGGGGTGACCGCCCTGGGGTGCGCGCTGGCGGTGACGCTGCCCGCGCTGACCGCCTCCCTGGCCGCCGGCGGCCGCAGCCGGCCGCTGCCCGCGCCGCTGCGGGCGGGTGCGGACGTCGGCCTGCTGGTGGTGGCCGGGGTCGCCTACTGGCAGCTGTCCCGGCAGACCTCGGGCGCGGTGACCGGTGACGGCGGCGCCCTGGGCATCGACCCGTTGCTGGTGGCGGCGCCCGCGCTGGCGCTGCTGGCCGGCACCGTGCTGACGCTGCGGCTGCTGCCGC
>NZ_WWHX01000195.1 GCF_009862125.1 Streptomyces sp. SID5910 | reverse complement strand
TGTACCCGGGTGCCCGCCTACCTCGGCGCGATGTCGGGCGCCCCGAGCCGGGCCGCGTCGGCCGTCAGGTCGTCGGGCTGGCGCTGCGACTCCCGCTCGGCCTCGACCCGCTTCTCGTAGTGCTGGACCTCGCGTTCGATCTGGTCCTTGTCCCAGCCGAGGACCGGTGCCATCAGCTCGGCGGCCTCGCGGGCGCTGCGGGTGCCCCGGTCGAAGGTCTCGATGGAGATGCGGGTGCGCCGGGTCAGCACGTCGTCCAGGTGCCGCGCGCCCTCGTGCGAGGCGGCGTAGACGACCTCGGCGCGCAGATAGTCGTCGGCGGCGGTCAGGGGTTCGCCGAGGGTGGGGTCGGCGACGATGAGCTCCAGCAGCTCCTCCGCCAGGGCGCCGTACCGGTTGAGCAGGTGCTCCACGCGGACCACGTGCAGGCCGGTGCGTGCGGCGATGCGCGCTCGCGCGTTCCACAGGGCCTGGTAGCCCTCGGCGCCGAGCAGGGGCGTCTCCTCGGTGACGCTGTCGGCGACGCGCATGTCGAGTCCGTGCACCGCCTCGTCCACGGCGTCCTTGGCCATCACGCGGTACGTCGTGTACTTGCCGCCCGCCACGACGACCAGCCCCGGCACCGGGTGGGCGACGGTGTGCTCGCGCGACAGCTTGCTGGTGGCGTCGGACTCGCCGGCCAGCAGCGGGCGCAGCCCCGCGTACACACCCTCGACGTCGTCGCGGGTGAGCGGCACGGACAGCACCGAGTTGACGTGTTCCAGCAGGTAGTCGATGTCGGCGCTGGAGGCGGCCGGGTGCGCCTTGTCGAGGTCCCAGTCGGTGTCGGTGGTCCCGATGATCCAGTGCCGGCCCCAGGGGATGACGAACAGCACGGACTTCTCGGTGCGCAGGATCAGCCCGGTGGTGGAGTGGATGCGGTCCTTGGGCACGACCAGGTGGATGCCCTTGGAGGCGCGGACGTGGAACTGGCCGCGCTCGCCGACCAGCGACTGGGTGTCGTCGGTCCACACCCCGGTCGCGTTGACCACCTGCTGGGCGCGGATCTCGTACTCGCCGCCGCCCTCGACGTCCTGGACGCGGGCGCCGACCACGCGCTCGCCCTCGCGCAGGAAGCCGGTCACCCGCGCCCGGTTGGCGACCTGCGCGCCGTACGCCGCGGCCGTGCGCACCAGGGTGGTGACGAAGCGGGCGTCGTCCATCTGCGCGTCGTAGTACTGGAGGGCGCCCACCAGCGCGTCCTTCTTCAAGGCGGGTGCGACGCGCAGTGCGTGACGCCGGCTCAGGTGCCGGTGCGTCGGCAGGCCCCGGCCGTGTCCGCGGGCCATCGACATCGCGTCGTACAGCGCCACGCCCGAGCCGGCGTACAGCCGCTCCCAGCCCTTGTGCTGGAGCGGGTACAGGAACGGCACCGGCTTCACCAGATGCGGCGCGAGCCGCTCCAGCAGCAGTCCGCGCTCCTTCAGCGCCTCCCGTACGAGGGCGAAGTCGAGCATCTCCAGATAGCGCAGGCCGCCGTGGATCAGCTTGCTGGACCGGCTGGAGGTGCCCGAGGCCCAGTCGCGCGCCTCCACCAGACCGGTGGACAGGCCGCGCGTCACGGCGTCCAGCGCGGTGCCCGCGCCGACCACGCCCGCGCCGATCACCAGCACGTCCAGTTCACGCTCGGCCATGGCCGCGAGTGCCTCGGCGCGCTGCGCCGGCCCCAGTGTCGCTGTCCTCACTGCTGCCTCCCGCTGTCGGTCGCGTCGGCCGCACCCCTCGGCGAAGCCCGGGTCCGTGTACCCCCTGCCCAGATTCTGACCGGGTTGCCCGACTTCAGCCACCACGCGCCCCCAGCCTGTGGACAACTTTCCCGCGAGTCACCGCCGGCACTCACAGACGTCGACACTCGCCGAGACTCGGCCGACCAATCCCACAAATCGGTCATATTTACTCCTAGTCTGACGTTGTGCTCGCCCATCCTGTCCACCGGGCTTGCGCGCCTGTCCCGCTTCGGCTACTGGGAAGGACGGCCCACGCCATGCCCGCAGATCTCGCCGTCATCGGACTCGGACCGTACGGCCTGCCCCTGGCCCAGGCCGCCGTCGCCGCCGGCATCCCCACGCTCGGCTACAAGACCGGACCCGAGCCCGGCCCCCTCACCCCCGCCGAACTGCGCCGCATGCTCGCGGGGGGCTTCAGGACCCCGGCCGGCCCCGCCGAGCTGGGCCGGGTGCGCACCGCGGTCATCTGCGCGCCGACCCCGCAGAGCCCGGACGGCGGCCTCGACCTCGGCCAGGTGGAGGCCGCGGCCCGCACCCTGGCCGCCCATATGCGCCCCCACACCACGGTGATCCTGGAGTCACCCGTGCAGCCGGGCACGACAGAGGAGTTCCTGCGCCCCCTGCTCGAAGAGGGCTCCGGACTGCGCGCCGGCCGCGACTTCCACCTCGCCTACTCCCCCAGCCGCGTCGACCCGGGCAACCGCGACTTCACGCCGGCCAACACCCCGAAGGTCATCGGCGGCCTCACCCCCGCCTGCACCGAGTCGGCCGCCGCCTTCTACGGCCGCCTCACCGACAAGGTGGTCCGCGCGCGCGGCCCCCGCGAGGCCGAGACGGTCCAGCTCCTGGAGACCAACTTCCGGCACGTCAACATCGCCCTGGTCAACGAGATGGCCGTCCTCTGCAACGACCTCGGCGTCGACCTGTGGGACGTCCTGCGCTGCGCGGAGACCAAGCCGTTCGGCTTCCAGGCATTCCGCCCGGGCCCGGGCGTCGGCGGCCACTCCGTCCCGCAGGACCTGACCGGCAGCGCCCCCCGCAGCCTGCGCATGGTGGAGCTGGCCCAGCAGGTCAACGAGCAGATGCCCCGCTACGTCGTCCAGCGCGCCGCCGCCCTCCTCAACGAGCACGGCAAGTCGGCGCGCGGCGCCCGCGTGCTGCTCCTCGGCGTCACCTACAAGGCCGACCTCGCCGACCAGCAGGGCACCCCGGCCGAGGAGATCGCGACCCGCCTGATGTCGATGGGCGCCGCCGTCAGCTACCACGACCCGCACGTGCCGTCCTGGAACGTCCTGGACCGCCCGGTCCCCCGCGCCGACTCCCTCTACGAGGCCGCCGCCGACGCCGACCTGACGATCCTGCTCCAGCAGCACCGCACGTACGACCTCCAGGGCCTGTCGGTGAAGGCCCAGCTGCTGCTGGACACCCGGGGCGCGACGCCCACGGGTGCGGCGCACCGCCTCTGAGCGGGGCCCGAGCACGCGGAGGGGCCCGGAGCTGTCGCTCCGGGCCCCTCCGTACGCCGTCCGGGTGATTACCGCCGGTGCTGCGAGTCCCCGACGGTGACCTCCACGCGCTGGAACTCCTTCAGCTCGCTGTAGCCCGTCGTGGCCATGGCGCGACGCAGGGCGCCGAAGAAGTTCATCGAGCCGTCCGGGGTGTGGGACGGGCCCGTGAGGACCTCCTCGAGGGTGCCGACCGTGCCGAGGTCGACCTTCTTGCCGCGGGGCAGCTCCTCGTTGACGGCCTCCATGCCCCAGTGGTTGCCCTTGCCCGGCGCGTCGGTCGCGCGGGCCAGCGGCGAGCCCATCATCACGGAGTCCGCGCCGCAGGCGATGGCCTTGGGCAGGTCGCCGGACCAGCCGACACCGCCGTCGGCGATGACGTGCACGTACCGGCCGCCGGACTCGTCCATGTAGTCCCGCCGAGCCGCCGCCACGTCGGCGACCGCGGTGGCCATCGGCACCTGGATGCCCAGCACGTTGCGCGTGGTGTGCGCGGCGCCGCCGCCGAAGCCGACGAGGACACCCGCGGCGCCGGTGCGCATCAGGTGCAGGGCGGCGGTGTAGGTGGCGCAGCCGCCGACGATCACCGGGACGTCCAGCTCGTAGATGAACTGCTTCAGGTTCAGCGGCTCGTGCGAACCGGAGACGTGCTCCGCCGAGACCGTGGTGCCGCGGATGACGAAGATGTCGACGCCCGCGTCCACGACGGCCTTGGAGAACTGGGCGGTGCGCTGCGGGGAGAGCGCGGCGGCGGTGACGACGCCGGAGTCGCGGACCTCCTTGATGCGCTGCCCGATCAGCTCCTCCTTGATGGGAGCCGCGTAGATCTCCTGGAGGCGGCGGGTCGCGGTGTCCGCGTCGAGGCCGACGATCTCGTCGAGTAGCGGCTGCGGGTCCTCGTGCCGGGTCCAGAGCCCTTCCAGGTTGAGGACGCCGAGGCCGCCCAGCTCGCCGATGCGGATGGCGGTGGCCGGGGAGACGACCGAGTCCATGGGAGCGGCCAGGAACGGCAGCTCGAAGCGGTAGGCGTCGATCTGCCAGGCGATCGAGACCTCCTTCGGGTCCCGCGTACGGCGGCTGGGGACGACGGCGATGTCGTCGAAGGCGTACGCCCGGCGGCCGCGCTTGCCGCGCCCGATCTCGATCTCAGTCACGTCTGTGGCCTTTCCCTGATGCGTTGCAGCGCCTTCCAGTATCCCCGATGTCCCCTTCGGACACGGCGCGAGGGCGGTCCCGGACCATGTCCGGGACCGCCCTCGGAAGGCGTGGTGCCTACTTGCGGCTGTAGTTCGGTGCCTCGACCGTCATCTGGATGTCGTGCGGGTGGCTCTCCTTGAGGCCGGCGGAGGTGATCCGCACGAACCGCCCGTTGTCCTGGAGGTCCGGCACGGTCCGGCCGCCGACGTAGAACATCGACTGGCGCAGGCCGCCGACCAGCTGGTGGACGACCGAGGAGAGCGGGCCGCGGTAGGGCACCTGGCCCTCGATGCCCTCGGGGACGAGCTGCTCGTCGGAGGCGACGCCCTCCTGGAAGTAGCGGTCCTTGGAGAACGACTTGCGGTCGCCGCGGGTCTGCATGGCGCCGAGCGACCCCATGCCCCGGTACGACTTGAACTGCTTGCCGTTGATGAACAGCAGCTCGCCCGGCGACTCCTCGCAGCCCGCGAGCAGCGAGCCCAGCATCACCGTGTCGGCGCCCGCGACCAGGGCCTTGGCGATGTCGCCGGAGTACTGGAGGCCGCCGTCGCCGATGACCGGGACCCCGGCCTCCTTGGCGGCGAGCGACGCCTCGTAGATGGCCGTGACCTGCGGGACGCCGATGCCGGCGACGACGCGGGTGGTGCAGATGGAGCCGGGTCCGACGCCGACCTTGATGCCGTCCACGCCGGCGTCGATGAGGGCCTTGGCGCCGTCGCGGGTGGCGATGTTGCCGCCGATGACGTCCACGCCGGCCGAGTTCGACTTGATCTTGGCGACCATGTCGCCGACCAGACGGGAGTGGCCGTGCGCGGTGTCGACGACGATGAAGTCGGCGCCCGCCTCGATCAGCGCCTGGGCGCGCTCGAAGGCGTCCCCGGCGACGCCGACCGCGGCGCCGACCAGCAGCCGGCCCTTGCCGTCCTTGGCCGCGTTCGGGTACTTCTCGGCCTTGACGAAGTCCTTGACCGTGATCAGGCCCTTGAGCACGCCGCCGTCGTCGACCAGCGGCAGCTTCTCGATCTTGTGGCGGCGCAGCAGCTCCATGGCGTCCACGCCGGAGATGCCGACCTTGCCGGTGACCAGCGGCATCGGCGTCATGACCTCGCGCACCCCGCGGGAGCGGTCGCTCTCGAAGGCCATGTCACGGTTGGTGACGATGCCGAGCAGCTTGCCGGCGCCGTCGGTGACCGGCACGCCGCTGATGCGGAACTTGGCGCACAGCGCGTCGGCCTCGGCGAGGGTGGCGTCCGGGTGGATGGTGATCGGGTTGGCCACCATGCCCGACTCGGAGCGCTTGACCAGGTCGACCTGGTTGGCCTGGTCCTCGATGGACAGGTTGCGGTGCAGAACGCCGACGCCGCCCTGGCGGGCCATCGCGATCGCCATGCGCGACTCGGTGACCTTGTCCATGGCGGCGGACAGCAGCGGGATGTTGACCCGCACGTTCTTGGAGACGTACGAGGCGGTGTCGATCTCGTCGGGTGCCATGTCCGACGGGCCCGGCAGCAGCAGCACGTCGTCGTAGGTCAGCCCGAGTGTCGCGAATTTCTCGGGCACTCCGTCGACGTTGGCAGTCATGACACCTTCCCCAAATGGCCTTGATCGGTGCGGATGTCCATGCTAACGGGAAGTGGACGTGGCTCATTCCACGATCAAGAGACCCTGCGACGTTCGTGCTTTTGTACGAAGCGACAGCTCCGCCCGTTCACCCGGCGGGCTACTGCTCCGCCAGCGCCCGCAGGCGGCTCAGCGCCCGGTGCTGGGCGACGCGGACGGCCCCGGGTGACATTCCCAACATCTGCCCGGTCTCCTCGGCCGTGAGGCCCACGGCGATGCGCAGCAGCAGCAGCTCGCGCTGGTTCTCGGGGAGGTTGGCCAGCAGTTTCTTGGCCCACGCGGCGTCGCTGTTGAGCAGCGCCCGCTCCTCCGGGCCGAGCGAGTCGTCCGGCCGCTCGGGCATCTCGTCGGACGGGACCGCCGTCGATCCCGGGTGCCGCATCGCGGCGCGCTGGAGGTCGGCGACCTTGTGGGCGGCGATGGCGAAGACGAACGCCTCGAAGGGCCGGCCGGTGTCCTTGTACCGCGGCAGCGCGAGGAGCACCGCGACGCAGACCTCCTGGGCGAGGTCCTCGACGAAGTGCCGGGCGTCGCCGGGCAGCCGGGACAGCCGGGTGCGGCAGTAGCGCAGCGCCAAGGGGTGGACATGGGCGAGCAGGTCGTGCGTGGCCTGCTCGTCCCCGTCGACGGCACGGTGCACGAGCCCGCCGACCGTCCCTTGGTCAGGGGCCGCCTCGTCGTCACGCATCGGTCCATGGTGCCTTGCGGCCGTCCGATCCGTGGCTCCGTGCCCGTTGTTGTGCACCGAAGCGTTATGAGCAGGTGCGCCGGAACTCATCCCCTGCGCCCTCCCCTTCCGCTCGACCGACTCGTCCCCGAGGAACTCCACACCTCAAGGATGCGTCATCCGCGGCGAAACGAGCAGCGGGCACCCGGCGGGTCGGCTTGTCACCCCCGCCCACCTCGCGGTAAGCGGGGAACCGAGCGCCCCCGTCGGGCCCTGTGGGCCTCCACCACACGGGGCTTTCCTATCGGACGAGGCCCCACCGGAAACCGAGCGCCACCGCGTGTGCCCGGTCCGAGGCGCCGAGCTTCTTGAAGAGCCGCCGGGCGTGCGTCTTGACGGTGTCCTCGGAGAGGAACAGCTCGCGGCCGATCTCCGCGTTGGAGCGGCCGTGGCTCATGCCCTCAAGGACCTGGATCTCACGCGCGGTGAGCGTGGGCGCGGCGCCCATCTCGGCCGAGCGCAGCCGGCGCGGGGCGAGCCGCCAGGTCGGGTCGGCGAGGGCCTGCGTGACGGTGGCGCGCAGCTCGGCGCGCGAGGCGTCCTTGTGCAGATACCCACGGGCGCCGGCGGCGACCGCGAGGGCGACGCCGTCCAGGTCCTCCGCGACGGTGAGCATGATGATGCGCGCACCGGGGTCGGCGGACAGCAGGCGCCGCACGGTCTCGACGCCGCCCAGGCCGGGCATGCGCACGTCCATCAGAATCAGGTCCGAGCGGTCGGCGCCCCAGCGGCGGAGGACTTCCTCGCCGTTGGCCGCCGTCGTCACGCGCTCGACGCCGGGCACGGTCGCGACCGCGCGGCGGAGCGCCTCTCGGGCAAGCGGGGAGTCGTCGCAGACGAGGACGGAAGTCATGGCCGTCCTCCGCAGCTGATGCGCGTCACGTTGAGCCTCCAGGCTGGTACGAAATCTCACCTGTGCGGTCGACCGTCCCGGACGCCCGCCCGAGCACCTGTTCCTTCAACCGCCTCCGCACTCTCAACGACGGTCACTCGAAAGAGTTACGGGGCTGTGTGTCGTCTTCGGCACTCTACGTGAGGGCGCGTTCACGGTGCAGACATGCGCGGCTGACCCACCCGCTTTCATCACAAGCGATGCCCCATTTAGCCGCTTTTCTTCCACTTCGCTGGTGTCTGCGGCTAGATTCGCAATGAGTCATATTTTCATCTCCTTAGATCGTAGTTGTACGGTCGTGGACACCGGATCCACCCAGATCGGCTACAAGGGGTCACGCAATGGCAGATTTCTCCCGCCTTCCCGGACCGAACGCGGACCTGTGGGACTGGCAGCTCCTTGCTGCCTGTCGCGGGGTGGACAGCTCGCTCTTCTTCCATCCGGAGGGCGAACGCGGTGCGGCCCGGAGCGCTCGCGAGAACTCGGCCAAGGAGGTCTGCATGAGGTGCCCGGTCCGCGCGGAGTGCGCGGCGCACGCACTGGCGGTGCGCGAGCCGTACGGCGTGTGGGGCGGACTGACCGAGGACGAGCGCGAGGAACTGATGGGCCGGGCGCGCAACCGCCTGGTGGCGGCATCCGCGCCGGCGTCGGCGTCGGTCGGCGGGGACGCCGCCGCACACCACTGAAGGAACGTTTTTCCGAATAGCGCGCCGACAACCAACGGGGGCCAGGGCACGCACACGCGTGCCTCTCTTTTGGGCGTCTTCCCGGCGTCGCGGGCGTGCCGCTCAGTGCCCGGCGGTCTGACCGGAGGCGGCACGCGCCAGCTCGTCCAGCGTCGCCCGCACCGCGGGCACCTGGGCGAGGTCGGGCAGCGTCAGCGCGACGATCTCCCGCCGCACCTCCGGCTCCAGCGCCACCGTGCGCACCCCCCGCGGCCGTACCGACTCGACGGCGAGCTGCGGCAGGACGGCCACCCCGAGCCCGGCCCCGACCAGGCCGAACACCGCCGGATAGTCGTCGGTCGCGAAGTCGATGCGGGGGGTGAAGCCGGCGCCCTCGCAGACCTCGACCAGTTGACCGCGGCAGCGCGGGCAGCCGGCGATCCAGGGCTCCCGGGCCAGCTCCCCGATGGCCACACTGCCGCCGGCGGCCTCCGCGCCGTCATGCGCGAGCCGGTGCCGTTCGGGCACGAGGGCCACCAGGCGGTCGGTCAGCAGCGGCCGTACGACCAGGTCGTCCCACTCCTCGACGCCCGCCGCGTCCTCGTAGCGGAAGGCGAGCGCCACGTCGCAGTCGCCCTCGCGCAGCAGCTCGACGGACTTGGGCGGCTCGGCCTCCTCCAGGGAGACCCGGGTGCCGGGGTGGGCGGCGCGCAGTGCGGCCAGGGCGGTGGGGACGAGGGTGGAACTGCCGCTCGGGAAGGAGACGAGGCGGACCCGCCCGGCCCGCAGGCCCGCGATGGCGGCGACCTCCTCCTCGGCCGCGGTCAGCCCGGCGAGGATGCCGGAGGCGTGCCGCACCAGCGCCTCGCCGGCCTGGGTCAGGCGCATCTCGCGCCCGGTGCGCACGAGCAGGGGCGTGCCGACGGATGCCTCCAGGGCCTTCATCTGCTGGCTGACGGCGGGCTGGGTGCAGCCCAGTTCGCGCCCGGCGGCGGAGAAGGAACCGGTGGACGCCACGGCGCGCAGGACACGGAGATGACGGGCCTCGATCACACCGCCGAGGATAAGCGACCCTTTGACCGAACGGCGAATATCGCGTCACCGCTTTGACGGGGGCTGTCATACCGTTTCGGCCATGAAGCTTCTGTCAGTCAACGTGGGCCGCGCGAAGGTCGTGCCGTACACCGACCAGCCCGACGGGGTCACCGGCATCGACAAGCGGCCGGCCGACGGGCCCGTCCGGGTGACGTCACCCGGGCAGCAGGGGACCGGCGCGAGTGGACTGGCCGGGGACGCGGTGTGCGACACCCGCCATCACGGCGGCGTCGACCAGGCCGTGTACGCCGTGGCGCGCGAGGACCTGGACGACTGGGAGCGCGAGCTGGGCCGCCCGCTGCCGCACGGCGTGTTCGGCGAGAACCTCACCACGACGGGCGTGGAGGTCTCCGGCGCGCTGATCGGCGAGCGCTGGCGCGTCGGCCCCGACCTGCTGCTCGAAGTCACCAGCGGGCGGATCCCCTGCCGGACCTTCCAGGAGCACCTGGGTGAGCAGCGGTGGGTGAAGCGCTTCACGGCCAAGGCCGCGCCGGGCGCGTATCTGCGGGTGATCGAGCCCGGTGAGATACGGGCGGGCGACCTGGTGGAGATCGTGCACCGGCCCGCCCACGAGGTGACGGTGGCGCTCCAGTTCCGGGCGGTGACGACGGAGCGGGAGCTGCTGCCCCGGCTGCTCGCCGCCGGCGACGCCCTGCACCCGGAGGCGCTGGCCGTGGCGCGGAAGTACCTGACGGCGCAGGGGGCCTGACCGGGCCTCACCAGGGCTGCCCGGTCCTGGCCCATAACCTTGCGCCATGACAACGGCATTGATTACGGGATCGACGGCGGGCATCGGCGCCGCGTTCGCGCGGCGGCTGGCGGCCGACGGGCACGACCTGGTGCTGGTGGCCCGCGACATCAAACGGCTGCGCGAACAGGCGACCGAACTGCACGACCGGCACGGCATCGAGGCCGAGGTGCTGACGGCCGATCTGGCGACCGACGCGGGCATCGAGGCGGTGGCCGCCCGGCTCGACGACCGCAGGAACCCCGTCGACCTGCTGATCAACAACGCCGGCTTCGGCAACAAGGGCCGCTTTCTCGAAGTCTCCATGGCCGACGAGCTGACGATGCTGAAGGTGCACTGCGAGGCGGTGCTGCGGCTGACCGCGGCGGCGACGGAGGCGATGCGGGCGCGGGGCCGCGGCGGCGTCGTCAACGTGGCCTCGGTCGCGGCCTTCGTCCCGCGCGGCACGTACGGCGCGTCCAAGGCGTGGGTCGTGCAGTTCACGCAGGGCGTGGCGAAGGACCTGGCCGGCAGCGGCGTACGCCTGATGGCGCTGTGCCCCGGTTTCGTGCGTACGGAGTTCCACGAGCGGGCGGGCATGGGCACGGACAACATCCCGAACTGGATGTGGCTGGACGCCGACAAACTGGTCGCGGCGGCCCTCGCGGACCTGTCCCGCGGCAAGTCGGTATCGATCCCCGACCCCCGCTACAAGACCCTGATGGGCGCGGCGAAGCTGGTGCCGCGGGGAATGCTGGGCGGCATCAGCTCGCGCACGGGCCGCAAGTACGGACCCCAGTAGTCGAAAAACGCCCTACAGGAAAGCGCCCCGCCAGGGGCGCGGGGAACTGCGCGAGCAACCACGACGGCGCCGCAGAAGCAACGGTGCCCGGCCCCCCGTAGGGGACCGGGCATCGTCGGTTCAGTTCAGCTCAGCGCAGCGGTCAGTGGGCGTGGCCGTGGCCGTGGCCCGCTGCGGCCGGCTCTTCCTCTTCCTTCTTCTCGACGACCAGGGTCTCGGTCGTCAGGAGGAGGGAGGCGATGGACGCGGCGTTCTCCAGCGCGGAGCGGGTGACCTTGACCGGGTCGATGACGCCGGCCTTGACCAGGTCGCCGTACTCGCCGGTGGCGGCGTTGTAGCCGTTGCCCTTGTCGAGCTCCGCCACCTTGGAGACGATGACGTAGCCCTCCAGGCCGGCGTTCTCGGCGATCCAGCGCAGCGGCTCGACGGCGGCCTTGCGGACGACCGACACACCGGTGGCCTCGTCGCCGGTCTTGTCGAGGTTGCCCTCCAGGACCTTGACGGCGTGGACCAGGGCGGAGCCACCACCGGAGACGATGCCCTCCTCGACCGCGGCGCGGGTCGCGGAGATGGCGTCCTCCAGACGGTGCTTGCGCTCCTTCAGCTCCACCTCGGTGGCGGCGCCGACCTTGATCACGCACACGCCGCCGGCCAGCTTCGCGAGGCGCTCCTGGAGCTTCTCGCGGTCCCAGTCGGAGTCCGTGTTCTCGATCTCGGCCTTGATCTGGGCGATGCGGCCCTCGACCTCGTCGCGCTTGCCGGCACCGTCGACGATCGTGGTGTCGTCCTTGGTGACGGTGATGCGGCGGGCGGTGCCGAGCACGTCCAGGCCGACCTGGTCGAGCTTGAGACCGACCTCCTCGGAGATGACGGTGGCGCCGGTGAGGACGGCCATGTCCTGGAGCATCGCCTTGCGGCGGTCACCGAAGCCGGGGGCCTTGACGGCCACCGCGTTGAACGTGCCGCGGATCTTGTTGACGACGAGGGTGGAGAGCGCCTCGCCCTCCAGGTCCTCGGCGATGATCAGCAGCGGCTTCGAGGCACCCGCCTGGATGACCTTCTCCAGCAGCGGCAGCAGGTCCGTGATGGAGGAGATCTTGCCCTGGTTGATGAGGATGTACGGGTCCTCCAGGACGGCCTCCATGCGCTCCTGGTCCGTCACGAAGTACGGCGACAGGTAGCCCTTGTCGAAGGCCATGCCCTCGGTGAAGTCCAGCTCCAGACCGAAGGTGTTGGACTCCTCGACGGTGATGACACCGTCCTTGCCGACCTTGTCCATGGCCTCGGCGATGAGCTCGCCGACCTGCTGGTCCTGGGCGGACAGCGCGGCCACGGCGGCGATGTCGGACTTCTCGTCGATCGGGCGCGCCGTGGCGAGAAGGTCCTCGGAGACGGCCTTGACGGCCGCGTCGATGCCCTTCTTCAGCAGCGCCGGGGAGGCACCGGCGGCGACGTTCTTCAGGCCCTCGCGGACCAGGGCCTGGGCCAGGACGGTGGCGGTGGTGGTGCCGTCACCCGCGATGTCGTTGGTCTTGGTCGCCACCTCCTTCACCAGCTGGGCGCCGAGGTTCTCGTACGGGTCCTCGATCTCGACCTCGCGGGCGATCGTGACACCGTCGTTGGTGATGGTGGGGGCGCCGAACTTCTTGTCGATGACGACGTTGCGGCCCTTGGGGCCGATCGTCACCTTCACCGTGTCGGCGAGCTTGTTGACGCCGCGCTCGAGGGCGCGACGGGCGTCCTCGTCGAACTTCAGGATCTTCGCCATGGGAGCGTGAGCCCTCTTCCGGAAATCTTGGGGTTATACGGCACTGCGCCCCCGACGCCCGGCTTTTTTATGGTCGCGGGAGCCAGGGGCGCAGCTGTGAAGCAAAGTGCTTCGGGTGAACTACTTCTCGACGATCGCGAGGACGTCGCGAGCCGAGAGGACGAGGTACTCCTCGCCGTTGTACTTCACCTCGGTGCCGCCGTACTTGCTGTAGAGCACGACGTCGCCGACGGTGACGTCGAGCGGAAGACGGTTGCCGTCCTCGAAGCGGCCCGGGCCCACGGCCAGGACGACGCCCTCCTGGGGCTTCTCCTTGGCGGTGTCCGGAATGACCAGGCCCGAAGCCGTGGTCTGCTCGGCGTCGAGCGGCTGGACCACGATGCGGTCCTCGAGCGGCTTGATGGCAACCTTGGAGCTGGCGGTCGTCACGATCCGACCTCCCCCTTCGGAGATCTCACGGGGTTAACTGTCTGAGGTGGCGACCAGGTCGATCCGTCGTCGCGGGTGCCGGACCTGCCCGTCGCTGTGTTGGCACTCTCCAGGGGGGAGTGCCAGAACCGAGACTATGACCGCGATTAGCACTCGGTCAAGCGGAGTGCCAATGCCTGCGGCGCGTCGGGGGACTTTCCTGGGTGGACGCCGGGTTTTTGGCGCACCCGGAGTGGGTGTGGGCGTCGCTGGGGGCTGCCGCCCCCAGGCCCCCGCTTCGGCCTGGACGGCCTCGTCCTCAAACGCCGGACGGGCTGAAAAACCTCACCCCACGTAGTCCTCCAGGCGGCCCACCCGCAGGTTCTGGGCCTCCAGTTGCCGCAGCAGCGTCTCCGTGTGTTCCGGGGACGTGACCGCGATGATGTCGCCGGGGTGGAGTTCCGGGGTGCCGCGGGGGTAGGTCAGGGTGCCGTCGGGGGTGAGTTCGGCGCGCCACAGGACGACGGTCGTGATGCCGCAGTCGGCGGCGGCGCGCAGGGTCGTCGGGTCGTAGCGGCCGTAGGGCGGGCGGAAGAGGCGCGGGCGGACGCCGAAGCGGGAGTGGAGCTTGGTCTGCTGGCCGCAGATCTCGGCGCGCTGGCCGGCGTAGGGCAGGCCGCTCAGGGCGCGGTGGTCGAGGGTGTGGTTCTGGAGGCTCGCGCCGACCGAGCGCAGCCCGGCGAAGTGGCCGTACGCCGGTCCGGCCACGGTGTCGGTGAGGAAGAAGGTGACCGGGAGCCGCCGTTCGCCGATCAGGGCGGTGAGGCGGGGGTCCCGGTCGGCGCCGTCGTCGTAGGTGAGGAAGACGACCCGGTCCGTGGTGCGGACGTGGTCCAGGACGGGCGGCGCCGCGTGCCCGCCCTGGCCGCCCGCCCCGGCCGGTTTCCCGGTCGTGGGAGGGCCCGCGGGGCCGGCGAACTGGGCGCAGCCGGTGAGCAGTACGGCGGCCAGGGCGGCCCCGGCCGGCCGGAACCGCCCCCGCCTCACAGGTAGTCCTCCAGCCGGGCCACCGCGTATCCCTGGCCGGTGATCCGGTCCAGGAAGCGGCGGACCATGTCCGTCATCGTGCCGTCCCAGTCGTTCCGGCCCCGGAAGTGGGTGAGGACGATGTCGCCGGGGTGGATGTCCCGGTCCCACTCGCGGTACTCCCAGTGGTCGACGTAGACCTCCTCGTTCCAGATCGGCGCGTACTTGATGCCGCAGGACGCGGCGGCGCGCAGGGTGTCCTGGTTGTAGTTGCCGAAGGGCGGGCGGAAGAGGGCGGGGCGCTTGCCGTAGCGCTTCTCCATGACGTCCTGCATGCCGCAGATCTCGTGCTTCTGCTGCGTGTAGGAGAGGCCCGGCAGGTAGGGGTGGCTCAGGGTGTGGTTGTTGAGCGTGACCCCGCGGGCCTGCATCTTCTCGAAGTACCCGTAGTCGTCCTTGATCTCGTCGTCGGTGAGGAAGACCGTGTACGGGATCTTCAGCTCGCTCATCATGCGCAGGAAGGCCGGGTCCTTCTCGGCGCCGTCGTCGATGGTGAGGAAGACGACCTTCTCCTCGGTGGGGACGGTGGTGAAGACCGGCGGAAGGTCCTCCTGTCCGTCCACCTCGAAGCCCTCGCGCGCCGTGATCTCCGGCTTGGTCGCGGGGGGCGGCGGGGCCGCCAGCGGGACCTCCTTCAGGTTCCAGCGCTTGGCCGCGGCGACCCGGGCGGCCTGTGCCGCGCGCAGCTTGGACGCGTAGGTGTCGGGCGCGTGGGCCGGGGGCGCCTGGGCGGGCTGCCGGCCCGGGGCGCCCCGCACCTCGGACGTGTCCTGTGCACAGGCGGAGGCGAGGGCGGCGACGAGGAGCACGGCGAGGCCGCCGCGCACCCGGGTCCCCGGAGAGGAACCGGAAGCCGTCCGGGGCACCCCACATGCCCGGCTTTTGTCATTTTGTACGACTACTCGCATGGTGCCGGATCTTCGCAGCCCCGGGCCCCGCGCCCGCGTCCGACACCGCGCCGGAGGCACACCATCCACCGACTGGCCCACAATGGGCCGGTGAACGACCTCGACGCCCTCCACGCCCTGCTCACCCCCGAAGGCCGCGCCCTGCTCGACGAGGTCCGCGACACCGACCCCGCGCGGGAGCTGGCCGTCGCGACCCGGCTGCGCCGCGACCACCCGGCCGGGCTGGTGTCGGCGGCGCTCGGCCAGGCGCGGCTGCGGCAGCGGGCGGTGGCGAAGTTCGGGGCCGGGGACGCGGGGCGGATGTTCTTCACGCCGAACGGGGTCGAGCAGTCGACCCGGGCGAGCGTGGCGGCGTACCGGGCGCGGCGGCTCGGGGAGCTGGGCGTGACCTCGGTGGCCGACCTGTGCTGCGGGATCGGCGGCGACGCGATCGCGCTGGCCCGCGCCGGGATCCGGGTCCTGGCCGTCGACCGCGACCCGGCGACGGCCGCGGCGGCCCGTGCCAACGCCGAGGCGCTCGGGCTCGGCGAGCTGATCGAGGTCCGCGAGGCCGATGTCACGGAGGTGGACACCGCCCCGTACGACGCCGTGTTCGTCGATCCCGCGCGGCGTGGCGGACGGGGCCGGATCTTCGACCCCGAGGCGTACTCGCCGCCGCTGTCCTGGGCCGTTCGGGCCGCCCGTACGGCACCGCGCGCCGCCGCGCTCAAGGTGGCGCCCGGCATCCCGCACGAGGCGGTGCCGGACGGCGCCGAGGCCGAGTGGATCTCCGACGGCGGGGACGTGAAGGAGGCGGTGCTGTGGTTCGGCGCCACGCCGGGGGCGGTGCGGGCGACGCTGCTGCCGGGGCCGCGCACCCTGCTCGGCACCGGCCTGCCCGACCCGGAGGTCCGCACGCCCGGCCGGTACCTGTACGAGCCGGACGGCGCCGTCATCCGGGCCCATCTGGTCGCCGAGGTCGCCGCACAGGTCGGCGGCGGGCTGCTCGACGCGACCATCGCGTACGTCACCGCGGACGAGCTGGTGCCGACGCCGTACGCCACGGCGTACGAGATCACCGACCGGATGCCCTTCAACGTCAAGAAGCTGAAGGCGCTGCTGCGGGAGCGCCGGGTGGGCAACCTGACGGTGAAGAAGCGCGGCTCGGCGGTCGAGCCGGAGGAGCTGCGCAGGAAGGTCAAGCCCGAGGGGCCGAACGCCGCCACGGTGTTCATGACCCGGGTCGCGGGGGCCCCGACGATGCTGATCGGGCATCCGGTGCGTACGGCCTCCGGTGGATCGGGCCGCGACGTGAGCGGCGTCTGACCGGCGCGGCTGTGCGGGGCGGGGTGTCCCCGCGCGGCGTCGTCGGGACCGCGTGCCCGCCCCGCGCCCCGGCGGGGTCCGCCGGGCCACGGCGTCTCAGCCGCACTCCCCCGCGCGGCGCGTTAGCAGTTCGCGTTCGCGGTCGTTGCGGGTCAGGGACGCGGCCCGTTCGAACTCCGTGCGGGCCTCGGCCGTGCGGCCCAGGCGGAGCAGGAGGTCGCCGCGGACGCTGGGCAGCAGGTGGTAGCCGCGCAGGGCCGGTTCGGCGGCGAGGGCGTCGACCAGGGCGAGCGCGGGGGCGGGGCCCTCGGCCATCGACACGGCGACCGCGCGGTTGAGTTCGACGACCGGCGACGGGGCGCGGGCCGCGAGCAGGCCGTACAGCGCGGCGATGCGCGGCCAGTCGGTCTCCTCGTAGGTGTACGCGAGGGCGTGGCACCCGGCGATGGCGGCCTGGAGCGCGTAGGGGCCCGGCGGGCCGGCGGCGTGGGCGTTCGCCCGGTCGAGGGCGGTGATGCCGCGGGCGATGAGCATGCGGTTCCAGCGGCGCCGGTTCA
>NZ_WWHX01000194.1 GCF_009862125.1 Streptomyces sp. SID5910 | reverse complement strand
TAGACGCGCACCGACTTCGACACGTTCAAGGCGATCGCCGAGAAGCTGAGCGAGCTGGCCGCCGGCCACCTGGACGCCCGCAAAGACCTGGTGGCGGCGCCGCTCCAGCACGACACCCCGGGCGAGATCGCCCAGCCGGGCGGGGTCGTACGGGACTGGAAGCGCGGCGAGTGCGATCCGGTGCCGGGCAGGACGCTGCCGAACCTGACCGTCGTGGAGCGCGACTACACGGCGATCGGCGCCAAGTTCGCGGCGCTGGGGCCGCTGGTGGAGGCCAAGGGGCTGCCGGCCAAGGGCATCACGCTGAAGCCGGACGAGGAGGTCGAGCGGCTGCGGCACATGAACGGCGCGGTGCGCGGCGGCCCGGCCGACGGGCGCCCGGCGCTGGACACGGCGGTGAAGGCGGCGAACACCATCCTGGCCCTGTCCGGCACGACCAACGGCCGCCTGGCCGTGCAGGGTTTCCGCACCCTGGAGGCGAAGACCGGGCAGGAGATGGCCCACCTGGCCGCCGAGCACGAGGGCAAACAGGTCACCTACGCCGACACCCAGGCGGCGCCCGTGCCCGTAATCACCTCGCCGGAGTGGTCGGGCAGCGAGGCCGGCGGGCGCCGCTACACGGCGTTCACGCTCAACACCGAGCACCTCAAGCCCTGGCACACCCTCACCGGCCGCCAGCACTTCTTCCTCGACCACGACTGGATGCACGAGCTGGGCGAGG
The DNA here is from genome assembly GCF_009862125.1 of Streptomyces sp. SID5910. Classification (GTDB taxonomy): domain Bacteria; phylum Actinomycetota; class Actinomycetes; order Streptomycetales; family Streptomycetaceae; genus Streptomyces. The sequence continues at coordinate 5,228 of NZ_WWHX01000194.1, read as the reverse complement.
CGCTGCCGGTGTACCGGCCGCCGCTGGACATGAGCCGGCTGTTCGGTGAGCCGCAGCTCGGCCCGGACGGGCACCGTGAGGTCACGGTGCGCTACCTCACCCCGCACAACAAGTGGTCCATCCACTCCGAGTACCAGGACAACCTGTTCATGCTGGCGCTGTCCCGGGGCGGCCAGACCATCTGGATGGCACCCGAGGACGCGGCGGCGATCGGCGTGTCCGACGACGACTGGATCGAGGCCGTCAACCGCAACGGCGTGGTGGTGGCCCGCGCGATCGTCTCGCACCGCATGCCGCCCGGCACGGTCTACATGCACCACGCGCAGGAACGCACCGTCAACGTGCCGCTCAGCGAGACCACCGGAAAGCGCGGCGGCATCCACAACTCGCTCACCCGTCTGCTCCTCAAGCCGACCCATCTCATCGGCGGCTACGCCCAGTTGTCGTGGGCGTTCAACTATCTGGGGCCGACGGGCAACCAGCGCGACGAGGTGACGGTGATCCGCCGCCGCGCCCAGGAGGTCGAGTACTGATGCGTCCGATGGCCCAGATCGCGATGGTCATGAACCTCGACAAGTGCATCGGCTGCCACACCTGTTCGGTCACCTGCAAGCAGGCGTGGACCAACCGGCGGGGCATGGAGTACGTCTGGTTCAACAACGTCGAGACCCGCCCGGGGCAGGGCTATCCGCGCCGCTACGAGGACCAGGAGAAGTGGCGGGGCGGCTGGGAGCTGAACCGGCGGGGCGCGCTGAAGCTGAAGGCGGGCGGCCGGCTGAAGAAGCTCGCCGGGATCTTCTCCAACCCGAAGCTGCCGGAGATCAAGGACTACTACGAGCCCTGGACGTACGACTACAAGAACCTCACCGACGCCCCGCTCGGCGACGACTACCCGGTGGCGCGGCCCGTCTCCCAGCTCGACGGCAAGCCGATGAAGATCGCCTGGTCCTCCAACTGGGACGACGACCTGGGCGGCGCGCCCGCCTACGGCGACCTGGACCCGATGGTGGAGCGCACCCGCCAACAGGCTTCGGAGAAGGTGAAGTTCGCGTACGAAGAGACGTTCATGTTCTATCTGCCGCGGATCTGTGAGCACTGCCTCAACCCGTCGTGCGTGGCCTCGTGCCCGTCCGGGGCGATGTACAAGCGGTCGGAGGACGGGATCGTCCTGGTCGACCAGGACCGCTGCCGGGGCTGGCGGATGTGTGTGACGGGGTGCCCGTACAAGAAGGTGTACTTCAACCACCGCACCGGCAAGGCGGAGAAGTGCACCTTCTGCTACCCGCGCATCGAGGTGGGCCAGCCCACGGTCTGCTCGGAGACGTGCGTCGGCCGGCTCAGATATCTCGGGGTCGTGCTGTACGACGCCGACAAGGTCACCGAGGCGGCGTCCACCCCGAACGAACAGGGCCTGTACGAGGCGCAGTTGGGCGTCTTCCTCGACCCGGAGGACCCCGAGGTGCGCCGGGCGGCGGAGGCCGCGGGGATCCCGTACGACTGGCTGGAGGCGGCCCGGCGCTCACCCGTGCACGCGCTGGTGAGCAGGTACCGGGTGGCGCTGCCGCTGCATCCCGAGTACCGCACGATGCCGATGGTCTGGTACATCCCGCCGCTGTCGCCGGTGGTGGACGCGCTCACCGAGACCGGGCACGACGGGGAGGACGCGGACAACCTGTTCGGCGCCATCGACACGCTGCGGATCCCGCTGGAGTACCTGGCGGAGCTGTTCACCGCGGGTGACGTCGGTCCGGTGCGGGCGTCCCTGGAGAAGCTGGCCGCGATGCGCTCCCACATGCGAGCGGTCAACCTCGGCGACGAGACCGACCCGTCGGTCGCGGCCGCCGCCGGGATGACGCCGGCCGAGATCGAGGACATGTACCGGCTGCTGGCGATCGCCAAGTACGAGGAGCGGTACGTCATCCCGACCGCGGCCGTCGGGGACGCGCACCGGCTGGAGGCGTCGGCGCTGCCGGACACGTGCAGCCTCGACGTGGACGGCGGTCCCGGCATGGGCGGCGACGGGCCCTTCGGCCAGGACTCGGGACGCAAGCGGCTGCCGCTGGTGCCGGTGGAGAACTTCCACATCCTGCGCCGGCGGCAGACCGCGGACGACGAGGAGGAGGTGTGATGCCCGGCTTCGAGGTCCTGTACCAGGCGGCGGCGCTCTGCCTGACCTACCCCGACGACGACTTCCGCGCCCGGCTGCCCCTGCTGCGCGAGGCCGCCCCGCAACTGCGCGCCTTCACCGACCACGCGGCGCTGACCCCGCAGGGCGAACTCCAGGCGCACTACGTGGAGGTCTTCGACTTCAAGAACCGGCACAGCCTCTATCTGAGCTGGTGGACCGACGGCGACACCCGCAACCGGGGGATGTCGCTGGTGCGCTTCAAGGAGCTGTACCGCCGCCACGGCCTGGAGTTCACCGGCGAGGAGCTGCCCGACTTCCTGCCGGCCGTCTTGGAGTTCACGTCGCGCACCGGCGACCTGGGCCTGCTGGTCGAGCACCGCGACGCGCTCGGCGAGCTCCGCTCCCGGCTCACCGCCTTCGGCACCCCGTACGCGTGCGTCCTGGACGCCGTGTGCGCCACCCTGCCGCCCGCACCGACCGGAGCACGCCGATGACCGTCTTCCTCTGGGGCGTCCTGCCCTACGCCGCGTTCGCCCTGCTCGTCGCCGGCCTGATCTGGCGGCACCGCTACGACCGCTTCGGCTGGACCACCCGCTCCTCCCAGGTCTACGAGTCGAAGCTGCTGAACATCGCCTCGCCCGTCTTCCACTACGGCATCCTGTTCGTGCTCGTCGGCCACCTGATCGGCCTGTTCGTGCCGGCGTCCTGGACGCAGTCGATCGGCATCAGCGAGCACGCGTACCACCTGTTCTCCCTGTACGGCGGCACCCTGGCCGGGGCACTCACGGTCGCCGGGATCGCCCTGCTGGTCTACCGGCGCCGCACCAACGCCCCGGTCTTCCGCGCCACCACGGCCAACGACAAGGTCATGTACGTCTTCCTGCTCGGCGCCATCGTCCTCGGCATGGTCGCCAAGCTCTCCGACAGCTCGGGCAACGGCTACGACTACCGCAGCACCATCGCCCCCTGGGCGCGCAGCCTGTTCACCCTGCAACCCAGGACGGGCCTGATGGAGGGGGTGCCGGTGCTGTACCACGTCCACGCGGTGATCGGCATGGTCCTCATCGCCCTGGTGCCCTACACGCGCCTGGTCCACATGTTCAGCGCGCCGCTCCAGTACCTGTTCCGCCCGTACGTGGTCTACCGGTCGCGCGACCCCAGACAACTGGGGCCGCGCCCGGACCGGCGGGGCTGGGAGCGCGCGGGCTCCTAGGGCCTGTCGGCTAGGCCAGCTTGGCCGACAGGGTGATGGTCGTGCCCGTGAGGGCCTGGCTGACCGGGCAGTTCTTCTTGGCGTCCTCGGCGGCGGCGACGAACGCGTCGTTGTCGATGCCGGGGACGGTGCCCTCGACGGTGAGGTGGATGCCCTTGATGCCCTCGCCCGGCTGGAAGGTGACGTCGGCCGAGGTGGTCAGCTTGGTGGGCGGGGTGCCGGCGCCGGCCAGGCCGTGCGACAGCGCCATGGAGAAGCAGCTGGAGTGGGCGGCGGCGATCAGCTCTTCGGGGCTGGTCTTGCCGTTCGCCTGCTCGGCGCGCGACGGCCACGACACCGGCTGCTCGCCGATGCCGGACGAGTCGAAGGTGACGACACCGCTGCCCTCGAGCAGGTTGCCTTCCCAGACGGTGTGTGCGGAGCGCGTGGTTGCCACGACGATTCCTTTCCGGATTCCCTTGCGGTACTGGGGTGATGCGGGGCGGTGGAAGCCCGTGTCCGGGTTCCTCGCCCCCATCCGATCACACTCCGGCTCGGCTCACCCGGAAGACCGGTCCCCGTGCGGGGTGCGCTGCCGCCGGGCCGCCATCACCGCGTAGACCAGGACGCCCGCGAACAGGAACAGCACGCCCTGGTAGACCGCCGCGTACCCGGCGCCGGCGACCAGCCACAGGGAGAACGCGGCCGCCACCGAGGCGATCACCGCGTCGCGCACCAGCCGGGCGCGGTTCACGCGTTCGTGCTGTCCGGAGACCAGGTGGAAGAGCTGGGCGGCGGTGGCCAGCAGGTAGGGGACGGTCGCGGTGAAGGTGGTGACGAGGACCAGGACCTCGAAGACCTTCGCCGAGCCGGACGTGTAGTTGTAGACGGTGAGCAGGGAGGCGAGGACGACGGTGACGGCGACGCCGGTCGTGGGGACGCCGCGCCGCTTGCGGGCGAAGGCTGCGGGGAAGAGGCCGTCCCTCGCCGCCGCGTACGGGGTCTGCGCGCTGAGCAGGGTCCAGCCGTTGAGGCAGCCCGTCATCGACACCAGGGCGGCGAGCGCCACGGCCCAGCCGCCCCAGGCGCCGCCGAACATGGCGTTCACGGCGTCGGAGAAGGGAGCGCTGGAGTCGACCAGGCGGTCGTGGGCGACAGTGCCGAAGACGGAGAGGGTGCCCAGCAGGTAGACGAGCGCGGCACCCGCGGTGCCGATGACCGTGGCCCGGCCGACCGTGCGGCGCGGGTCCTTGACCTCGCCGGCGCTGACGGCGGCGGACTCCACGCCGAGGTAGGAGAAGAGCAGGATCGCCGCGGCGGCGGAGACCGCGCCGATGCCGCTGGAGCCGCTCGCGTTGAACGGGCCCAGGTTGTCCGCGTCGAAGAAGAACAGCCCGCCGACCGCGACGAGCAGCAGCGGCGCGAACTTCAGCACCGTGGAGACCAGCTGGACGGCGCCCACATAGCGGGTGCCGGCGAAGTTGGCGAGGGCGGGCAGCCACTGGATGGCGAGCGCGGCCAGGCACGCGGTCCAGCGGTGGCCGTTCACCGGGATCAGGACGTCGAGGTAGCCGACGGCGGCGACGGCGAGCGCGGCGTTGGACACCCAGGTGGTGATCCAGTACGCCCAGGCGGCGAGGAACCCGGCGAAGTCGCCGAAGGCCTCGCGGGCGTAGACGTAGGGGCCGCCGGTGCGCGGGTCGCGGGCGGCGAGGCGGCCGAAGACCAGGGCCAACGCGATGGCGCCGACGGTCAGGACGCCGAAGGCGAGCAGACTGATCGTGCCGAACGGGGCGACGGAGGCGGGGAGCAGGAAGATGCCGCCGCCGATGATGTTGCCCATGACCAGGGCGGTGGCGACGGGCAGCCCGAAGCGGCGGGCGTGGCGGGTGCTGCCGGGGGCCGGGA